>JAKSDJ010000692.1 GCA_022360155.1 Chloroflexales bacterium
CAGGCCAGTGAGTAAATAGGGCGAGGCCTGCAAGAGGAGCGTGAGATCGCGCCCGGCTATTGACCCGGCCAGCCAGAAACGCACTTCTTCCAGCGTGCGTTGGTTAAGAATCAACACGCCGGTAGTGAGGGACGAAAGCAGGGCAGTCAAGGCTGCGCCGGCAATGGTTAGCTTCAGCGGCGTTGGCCCGCCCCGGCCTAGCGAACCAAGTATATAGACGGCAACCGCGGTCAGCGTAGCGCCCGCGAACGCGAAAAGCGCATAGAGCGTCAGCGAACTGATATTGAGCAGGAAGACCGCTGCAACGACGCCCAGGGCTGCGCCGGTGTTGATGCCCAGAATGCCGGGATCGGCCAGCGGGTTGCGAGTCAGTCCCTGCATAATCGCCCCGGCCACAGCGAGCGCCGCCCCGACCAGCGCAGCTACCGCTGCTCGTGGTACGCGCAGGGTGCGAATGATCAGGTGGTTGGTCGATGTTTCATCGAAGGCAAAAAGGGCCGCCCATACATCGGCGGGAGCAATATCTGCCGCACCAAAGGCAATGCTCGATAGCATGGCCAGCAGCAGCAGACCCGCGCTTACGATCAAGCCCAGCAGCAGCACAGCCCGCGAGCGGATGAAGCGAATCGCACCAGTCGTTTGCGAAATAGAGGTTGCGGTCATAACGACTCTTTTCTGCGAAATGCAATTATTTCATTTGGCATCGTGTTTATTCTCCCGGTTTCAGTACATGAGTTTGGGAACGGTTTATGCTCCTCACCAAAATGGAGCTGAATTGAATAAACAGCCTACTCCGATCCGGCGCTGTCGGGCAAATATGCCGCGCGGAACGCCTCGGCAAACTCTTCCAGGTAAATGATTTCGGCGAAGGGGCCAGCGTAGCCCATGCCCGGACGAATTTCCGCAATCAGCACTGGGATGTCGAGACTAGCGAGGATCGCATCACCTGTATGTTCCTTGCCGTCAAGATTGCGCATCACGACAATGGTATCAGCGGTAATATCGCCCAGAATTTCGGGCGAAATCTGGCTGTAGCCCATGGGCAGCATCTCCACACTGTCGGGAACGCTCAATGTGAAACCGAGCGTCTGCATAAGGCCGCCGAGTGCAAACTGCTCGTTAGCAATGACAAGTTGATCGATGCTGCTGACCAGCAGCGCAACGTTTGGCGCTTGCTCGACCACTGGTTCCATCTCGGCCCGTAACTCGGCCACGCGGGCGTCGTAGTCGCGGATCACCGCTTCGGCCTGTTCGCTGCGATTGATCGCCACAGCGAAGCCGCGTAGCGCCTCCTTCCAACCGCCGACATCGGCTGCAGCGTAGGTGAGCGTGGGTGCAACCTGTGCAAACGAGTCGTGGAACTCATCGTCGAACCCCTGCGGCGACCCGTTGCGTAAAATCAAGTCGGGCTGGAGGGCGAGGATGGCTTCCATATTTGGCTGCCGTGCGTTGAGATAGACGGGCTCGCCGAGAATGGGCCGATCCAGGTAGGGCAATTGGGTAAACGTATCGCCGGTCGGCTGGTTGCGACCGGCGCCGACGCCGACCAGCGGAACCTCCAGCGCAACCGCCAACTCGATAAACTCTTCAGTCATCACGACGATGCGCTCGGCTGGCGCCTCCAGCGTGATTGCGCCCTGGTCATGGCGGATGGTCACGGGAAATCCATTCGCATCCGCTATCGGTTCTGTGGAGGTGAATGCGTCATCCGCAGCAAGTTCTTTCGTCGAGGCCTCCACCGTCGGTTCCGCCATACCGCCATCGGCAGTGGTGGCACAGGCGGTTAGCAATAGGCAAAACAGGGCGCATAGCGTCGTATATTTCATGGCCTGATTCTTATCCGCTGTATGATTTGTTTTCAGGATGCCCATCCTCACGCGCCTACCTTTTCCAACGCAAACTCACCGATCACTTGCTCGATCCATTGCTGGAGGCGCGCATCGGTCTGCTCGGGCTGGCTGATTTCGTCGATGCCGAGACCCATGAAGCGCCCGCCTTCCAATGCTTTGGACGCCTCGAAATCGTAGCCCTCCACCGGCCAGCAGCCGACGAGCTGGGCGCCGCGCTCGCGCAGCTTTGCGCCTAGCATCCCGACGGCGTCCAGGAAGTTTTCGGGATAACCGCGCGCGTCGCCCACGCCAAAGATGGCAATCTGCTTGCCGCTAAAATCGAGCTTGTCCAGTTCGGGCAACACTATTTCCCAGTCGTCCTGCAGCTGGCCGATGTTCCAGGTCGGAATGCCGAGCAGCAGCCGGTCGTACGCCACGAGCTGCTGAGCGTCCGCCATGTGGGTGATGTTGATGGGCGCAAGCGGCGCTTGACCGGTCTCCTGCCACAGCTCGGCCAAGCGCTCGGCCACCATCTCGGTGAAGCCGGTCGTGCTGCCGTAGAAGAGGCCGACGGTGCTAGATGGTTGGTCACTGGTCATTTGTCCTCGACCATATATTGGCTGGCGTGGAGCGGCGGTCGCCTGCGCGACGAGCCACGTCTTGGCCGTCTCTACGTCGGTAAAGATACCAGCGGGGAGGCCGAAGTTGTACTGGGCGAATTGCTCAGTGCGCTCCAGGATTTGCGCCAGCCCGCCGTCGCGCTCGTTCTCCCACTTGGCGACTTGGTCCGCCGCGTAAACGTTGGCGTAGCCTGTGCAGTAGCGGCTCGTGCGCTCGCGATAGTCGCGGCGGAAGTCGTTGAACATTCTGACAAGCGCCGTTTCTTTGTCGCCGTCACGCTCGCGCTTTGCTTCACCCTCGTCACGATGTTCTCGGTGGTTATGCACGATGAGCACACCAAAACGCGTCTCCTGCTTGCCCTGTTCGCACTGTTCCAAGCGCGCGGCCCAGCGCCGGAAGACGTTTCGGTAGTCATCCACTTCGACGCGACCGCCCTCGTAGACAATCAGAAAGCGTGGGTCGCTTTCATCGAAGCGGAAGTTGGGTGATTGGATGGTCATTAGATATTCCTTTTCCTATAGAAGTCTATTATTCCTCAATTGTCAGATACGCTTCCACATCGTCCAAAATCGCGTTTGCCGAGCGCAACCCGCCAAAGCCCATCCAGTGCGCGGTGTTGACGCGATAGGCTTCGCCTGCCTGAACCGCGGGGAGTTGCTGCCAGATAGGATTGCTTGTCACTTCGTTGACCAGGTCATCCCCTTCGACCACATCGTTGACGCCGCCGACCGTGTAGAGCAGCACGTCACCCGTCAGGTTGGGGATGCCTTCGAAGTCAGGACGGATGAGGACGGTATCGGTGTCGGTGGTCTCGAAGGCAGTGCGCCGTACGCCCGCTTCAGCCAGCACACTAAAGGGTGCGTATGCGCTAGGACCATCGAGGTAGACTTGAAATTCACCGCCGGGCAGCAGTCGTACGAACGAGACTTCGATGTCGCGTAACCGCGGCTCGATTTCGGTAATGCGGACGTTGTACTCCTCAAAGCCCTCGGCGGCGCGGTTGGGATTGCCCGCAGCCTCGGCGATGGTGTGGATCCACTGCTTCCAGTCCGGCGTGGTGATCAGCACAGTGGGCGCAATTGCGTTCAGCAGGTCAACGCGCTCCTCATGGAAGAAAGCGTCGCCGATGATCAGATCGGGATTGAGGGCAGCGATGGTTTCGAGGTTGGGTGCATCAAACTGACCAATGGGTTCAATGCCCGCAGTTTCCTCGGTCGTGAGCGCTTCAGGGAAGCTGGCGCCGCCGTCGCCTGTGGCTGAGGCGATGACGGGCAAGCCGAGTTGGATGCTATTTTGCAACGAATAGAACGGATCGAGTGTGACGATGCGCTGCGGTGACAGCGGCAGACAGACTGGTGCAAGAATGTTCTCGCTGGCGATCAAACGCTGGTTGTTGGCGCATAGTGTTGAACCGCCCACAGCCGCCTGCTTACCGGCTATGAAGGGATTAGGTGCAACCTCAGCCGGATCCATTTCGGCAACATAGGTAAAGAGATCATCAATGACAGCATGGGCAGCGTAAAAGCCCCAACCGATCCAGTGACCGCCCACCCGGTACACGCTGTTGTTTTGCACGGCCTCCAGCGTTTGCCAGACGGGCTCATCCTGGATCGCCTGGTAGTACGCGTCGGCGGCGTTATTCTGCTCGACAGTCACCTGTTGGCTCCACACGAAGACCACATCGCCATCGACACGCGGAATTTCTTCCAGCGAAATGAAGCCGCCAATGGCGCTCTCATAGAGCTCCTCCGCCGTTTCGACCGTCAGCGCCTGCGCCTCGGGGCGCGAGAATCCTGCATCGGCCACGATAACGCTGGGGTAGGAATTGACCAGGTTAATCATTAACTGTTCGGGCGAGATGCGCACAATCGACACCGCGATCTCGGTAGGATTGCCGACGGTGTCGGCGAGTGTCGCCAAGCGCGCCTCGTATGCGGCGAACCGCGCTGCCACCGCCTCGCTCTGGTTGAGCACATCGCCCGCCAGTTCCATCGGGCGTTTCCAGTCACCACTGCCCTGCTGGGTGTACTGCACGGTGGGCGCGATCTGACTCAGCTCATCGTACTCTTCGGTGCCCCCGACCACAATCAGGTCAGGATCAAGCGCGGCGATGCTTTCCAAATCGGGCGGGAAGCCTACATCGACGATACCCGCAGTCTCGGGTATCAAATAGTCATAGCTATTGCTGTAAATCGAAAGCAACCAGCTCACCGCGCCTACAGGCTGCTGGCCCGTCAGCAACATGACCTCGAACGAGGCAGGGTCCATCGCCACCACACGCTGCGGTTCGGCAGGAACACAGAGTGGGTCGGTCGCGAGGATTTCGTGGTCGAAGAGTCGCTTCCCCGCTGCGCAGGCGCTGTTACCATCTACGTCTGAAGCATCTTCGTCAGTCGTGGCGGCTCGTGCGTCACGGTCTGCCGCAACCGGCATCGCTCCGCCAGTTGGGGCTGGTATGTCTTCAGCCACGGGCCGCTCACCACACGCTGTGAACAGGATGGCAACGGTGATGAGGGCGGTGCATAATCGATACAAACGGAGCACAACGCGCTTCCTTTCGTGATACTCAACCGATCGGTTATTGTCTTGCGCGAACGCGGGCAACACACTCCACAAGGAATCTGCCTGAATGTGTTGGTCCAGGGCATTCGCCGCAGGGGCGCCGCCTGCCCCACCCGAAGGCGAGAGGACATAGACCTGTTCAGCCTGTGACTAATTGCCCTCCAGTGTATTGGCCACCTGCTCGAGCACATAGAGGGCCGAATAGTATCCCGAGGCATCGAGCGCCTCGACCCGAATGGCATTCTCTTGCTGCACCGCCGGGAGTGCGTTCCAGAGCGGGCTACTGGTTAATTCGTCATAGGTCGTCTGGCCATTCCCGGCCACATTGACATAGGAGATGAGATAGTCGGCCTGGAGTTGGGGAATGAGTTCACGTGACAGGTTGGCGTTAAATTGATCATTCGCCAGTTCTCTCACCTCATCGCCTGGCGTAAGTTGACAGTCGCGATAGGCCCAGACCGTAAAAGCACTGGGCGTGTAGACGCCATCAGGCGTGGTTATACCGGGACCAAACAGGCGGATATCACTGCCAAAGACATCCAAGATGGAGACAGTCCCATCACCGATCACCGTGCGGATGCGTTCGCACAGTGCGGCTTCCTGTTCCTCGTAGTTAGCCAATGCATCCGCCCCAGCAGCACTGTCGCCAATGGCTGCGGCAAGGTCAAGGGTCGCCTGTTGCCAGTAGCTAAACGGATTGTCCAGCATTACCAGCGTTGGCGCGATCTGGCTGAGTTGTTCGTAGCGTTGTTCGCCATCATCAGCCGAGATAATGTTGGCCCAGACGACAATCAGGTCTGGTTGGGAAGCGGCAATCGCTTCGAGATTCGGATCGTAGGTGTTCGTGCCCAGTTCGGGCACACCCTCGAGTTGGGCGGCCAATTCAGGCACTTCAAGCAGGGTGGTGAAATATTGCGCACCGGTTGGCTCGATGCCCAACGACAATGCAATCTGCGTAGTGGAAGCATCTGTATAGACGCGTTCCGGGTTTTTCGGTACTTCGGTCTGACCAAAGGCGTGGCGCACCAGCACGGTCTCCTCACGTTCCTCTACAACTTCGAGCATGGTGGGCGTTGGTGCGTAGGCTGGGAACCCAGGAACTTGATTCAGCGCTTCGCCATCTGTTTGATTGGCAAGCGAAGGATCCGTCGCCTCAGCGCTGAATGGATTGGGGGCCGCCTCGGCAGGGTCGACATGACCGACAATGCGAAACAGGTCATCGATGGTTTTGTTGACAGAATAGATATCGAAGCTCAACCACTGCTGCCACGGTACTGCAACAAATTGGTCGTTCTGCACGGCATCGAGCATGGCCCAAATCGGCTCCTCACGCAATTCTGCAACATTGCCGCTGCTTTCGGCATAAGCAAACGAGAGCAACAGCAGATACTCAGCATCAATCGTATCCAACTGTTCTAGCGAGACGTTGGCCCAGTGTTCATCAAAGCTCGCCTCATATTCGGCTTGGGTCAAATCTTGGTTATTAGGTCGAGCAATGTCGGCCTGGGCCATAATCTGGTTATAGGCAAAATACGGTGCACCATAGCTAATGGTTCCTTCCCATTCCTGCACCACAGAAACAATCGGATTACCAGCCTCTGTTACGATATAGTCGCCGAGGGTTGCAATACGGTCGTTGGTCGCATCAATCAGTGTCTGCGCTTCATCGCTCACATTGAGCACGTTGCCAAAGTATTTGGTGAAGGTAGACCAACGGTTCTCGTTATTGTTATAGATATCGAAGGCGACTGTTGGAGCAATTTCGCTTAACAGGTCGTAATCCTCTACGCCAGCAGCCAAAATCAGGTCGGGGTTGCTGGTTGCAATAGACTCGATGTTGTGGGGCCATATGCCGATATCAATCGCGTCTGCGATAAATGCTTCACCCGACTCATCCCATTCCGGGGAGGCAGCGACCAGTTCGTTCCACTGTGGAAACGAGAGCGCGACTGGTTCGATGTCTAACACGCGCATAAACGCCGCAATATCGAGGTCCATCACAGCAATGCGTTGCGGGTTTTCGGGCACACAGGCTGTACCGAAGTCATGTGTTATGGCGCGCGTACCTGTGGTGCAGTCAGCCGCTGCCGCCTGTTCATTCAGCGGTTTGGCAGCGTCACTGGATTCAGACTCAACGACGACTTGATCAGCCGCGACATTTGTGTTTTCGCCAGTAGCGCCTGGTTCTTGCGCTGCAGGTTGTCCGCTACAAGCAGACAGGAACGCTAACAAAATAAAGAGGGTAAAGATATGTATTTTCACACAAAGATCCTTCTATTCTTTCTTGCCAGCCACATTGGCAAGTATTTATCCAGAGATTAATATCCCTCTTTACTATATATTTACCCCAATAAATTGCTCTGCAAGTCGTCGAGTATTAGGTTTGCAGCATGAAGTTCACCAGATAGCCAGTGATCACCAACCGGATAGACAGATCCATTACGTACGGCCTGCAGTTGTTGCCAGAGAGGGTTCTGCTGCAAGGTTTCAAATGTTTGACTAGCGCCTTCATTCCGACCGCCGCCGCCAACGATCACAAACATCGCATCAGCATCAATCTGCTCAATCTGTTCCAGTGTCAGTCGAATCACAGGTTGCTCGTCATCGACATTGGTATGATGACTAGGTCGGGAAAGCCCCGCTTCCGCCAGAACAGATCCGCCAAAATGCAACTTGGTGTGTATGCGAAGCTCATCTTTGAGCACCCGCACCAGACTGACAGTCTTGATCGCTATCTCTTCTCCAATCGCCTGTTGTAATACTTGCACCCGCTGGTCGTAGTCGCGAAAATATTGCTCTACGGTCTCTTGCTGGCCAAATACCTCAGCAAGCTGGCGCACCCCGTTTTTCCATCCATTGTTGAGCATCTCGTGTGGCAGAACGACTGTTGGGGCAATAGCCGTAACCTCGGTGTAGATCGGCTCCAGGAAAAATGCGAATCCGATAATGAGGTCAGGTTGCAGCGCTGCCATCCGTTCCAGGTTTGGTTCTGCGTTCGTGCCAACATCTGTTACATCCGCAGGAGCAAGCGCTGCTACCCAATCGGGTAGAGCTTGTGTAGCGCCGAATGGAGCGCCTACAACCGGCATCTGTAGCTTGATAGCTGTCGGTAAGGTAAAGTAGAAATCGCATGTGATAACCCGACGCGGAACCTCAGGGACATCTGTCGTGCCGAGAACATGTTGCACAGTGCGTTTCGGGCCAGCAACTTGAGCAGGTTCCAGTTCGCTTTGGGTGCAACCCGCCAACGCTGCCGCGCCCAGCAGCCCGCCCGCCCTGGTGATGAAGCGGCGGCGGGTCAGCCGCTCGGCCAATTCGACTCGCTCGATGGCGCTGAGATGTGCTGCGCCGTGGTGGTGCAGCCACACCGCGAGTTCGCTCACGCTCATCGTGTCAAAGTCGAGACATTCAAAATCAACAATGTCTGTTGTGTTTCTGGCAAAGATCGTCACACTGTTGTTATGCATCATGGTTATAGTCCTTGAACTAGATATACTGCTATCGGATTGGGCGAAGCTTCACTCTACCGCTTCCTTGCTAGGTTCAGCCCATCGCCAATCGACGCCAACCCAAACTCGCAGTAGGCCCAACCAGTCGATGAGAGTGGTATATAGCGATCCTCCAGAAGACTACCCGAAGTCATTCAGTAAGTTGCAAGCGTCATTATTGGAGATTGGCAACCCGGTTCGGGAACACTCTCAAGTTGGGTGGCCAGTGCAGTCGTTTCAAGTAGGGTGGTGAAATATTGCGCACTGGCTGGCGTGATGCCCAACGACCATACAATCTGCGTAGTAGAAGCATATATTCTAGGCTACGCCTGTTGTAAACAATGGCCGCCTCACCTGAAGCGCTCCTGGAAGTCGCGCAGCAAAGCTGGCGCAACATACGGATCGGGTCGCACTACCTGGAATGGTAAAACGTAAGCATGCCCATCACGTACCGCCGGAACTTGGGCCCAGAGCGGTTGCTGGCGTAACTCGGCAAATGGCACAGCACCAGCAACCTCGATGTAGAAGAGTGAGCGCCCAGCGATCGCATCGGTAATCAGTTCATCGCTTACTGGAACAAAGCCCGTTCCCGGCTCATAGCCAGGTGGCTCGACGATCTCGAAGCCTATACCTGCCAGTAGAACCGATGGAGAAAAATCTGGTGGAATGAGAAAAAAGTTGGGATTGCCAGGCGTTTTGGTCACAATTGAGGTCGGCTGCGGTGGCAGGGTAATCGTAGCAGCGACCTCGCGTTCCAACTCCTGATATTCAGTCAGCCGTGCCTGCGCTTCATCACCATAGCCAACTGCTCCAGCAATTTCAACGAAGATATCCTGCCAGTGTATATTGCTAAAGTTAAACAGTATCGTCGGCGCAATGGCAGAGAGTTGATCGTACACCTCGATAGAGGGTGCGCCAGCCGCATCATCAGCCGAGCCAATGATGACATCTGGCTGCGCTGCGGCAATTGCTTCCAAATTTGGCTCAAACGACTCGTACAGGAGTTGCACATCACGCTCACGGGCAACGTCGGCATAGGCAGGGAAGAACCCAGTCGGATCACCCGTCAGGTCGATGCTGCCTTGCGAACCGATCACAGGGGCATTTGCGGCTAGGAGTGGCCCTGTGACGCTGATGCTGATGGACACAATCCGTTCGGCGCGAGCAGGAACCTCGGTCTCGCCCAGCGCGTGCGTGATGGTTCGTGCGGCTTCCGTCGCGGCGGTAGGAACCGCTGCCTCCCCGCCTGCTCCGCAGGCGCCTAGCGCTGCCGCACCCAGCAGCCCGCCTGCGCCGATGATAAAGCGACGACGGGTCAGCAACTCCACCAGGTCCATCTCCAGCGCACCCAGATCTGTCGTTGTCAGGTCTAATGGTTTGTATCTGTGGATAAAATTCATCATAGCTGTGGTCTCCATAGTTAGAAAATCTAAACAACCCGGTTTTATTTTGTTGCAGCGCTCAAATGTTCCAACGCTCATTCTGGTGTGGTATCATGGCCATAGCAGTCAAAAGGAGGCACGCTATGGAACCGCCCTTCCCTGATATGGACCCCTATCTCGAAAGCACCGACTATTGGCCAAGCTTTCATCATCATCTTGCCGAAGAGCTCATGACTATGCTCAATGAGCAGCTTGATCCAAAATATTTTGCTGATGTCGAAGTTCGTGCAGTGATCGATAATCTGTCCATTACCAGTAGTTCCGATGTATATCCTGATGTTGCCGTAACCGATACTGACCCACAACCACTCGATGCGCCAAACACAGCCTCATCTCTTGCTGCGCCGCTCCAGCGTGTCGCCCTTCCTGCAGAGCGCAATCGTTCGCGCACGGTTCGCGTCTATTTGTCCGATACGAAAGCGCTCGTGACTACGATTGAAATTCTTTCGCCTACCAATAAACGTGGGCGCGGGCTGCAACAATATCGTCAGAAGCGCGAAGCATTGTTGTGCTCGGATTGCCATTTGGTCGAACTCGATCTTGTGCGACGGGGTGAACGTCCCGGCTGGGAACTTGAAGATCTGCCGCCGCCGACCACTTATGTCTGCCTGGTCAACCGTGCGCGTGATGATGAGTTGCGTATTTCAGATATTTGGCCACTGACGCTTGCCGATCCACTACCGACTGTACCAATCCCATTGTTGCTACCAGACCCGGACGTAGCTCTTGATCTCACTGCGGCGATACGACACATTTATGCGCGAGCTCGCTATGCCGGTCGCCTCGACTATCGCAGCGACCCACCCTCGCCTGCCTTGCCTTCCGATGAGGCTCGCTGGCTTGATACCCGCCTGCGGGAAC
>JAKSDJ010000819.1 GCA_022360155.1 Chloroflexales bacterium
CTAGTGGGCTGCTACTGCGTCGGGTATCGGCGGCCTGACAAGCACAGGTATACAGGCGCGGGCTAGAGAGCGTGAGCCTGCCGAAAAGCGAACGGACAACGATTTGGTGGCGCCCTTTGCACCTTCGCGGGAGACCATCACAAACCGGGGGCTGAGTGCCCTCCTTGACCACCTCCGCGCCTCCGGTATAATCATCGCGTCGTGCTGCTTCTCTCGCTTCCACCCTTCGGCACTGCACCCCGCCCAGCCGCTCTTGTGTTACGAGGTGCTGTATGTCCTTTGCCGCCCTGCCTGAAGTCTACCAACTCCGCATTCGCCTCTGTGCGATCAGCCCGCTGATCTGGCGTCGCCTGCTCGTTCGTAGTGATACCTCGATCGCCGCTCTCCACCACTTCATCCAGGGCGCCTTTGGTTGGACCGATTCCCATCTCCACCGCTTCATCATCCACGGCAAAGCCTATGGTATCGCCTACATCGGCGGGATCACCTTCACGGATAATCCCCACCAGGTGTGTCTCGCCAACTTCTGCGTCCGCCCGAATGAGCGCTTTCTGTACGAGTACAACTTCCACGACCTGTGGCGACATGAGATTCGCCTTGAGCAGATCTTGTCCTTTGACCCAACACAGATCTATCCGCTCTGTACGGGCGGCGCGCGGGCAGCACCACCCGAATCGTGTGGTGGTCCGCAGGCATTTCTCGCCTTGCGTCAGCACTTCTCCATCTTCCATATTGCTGAGCGGCTGGTGGCTGTACTAACAAAGGATGACGAGATCGACGATCCGCACGCTGAACTGGAGACGCTCCGGTATTGGCTGGCGATCGACCGCTTTGACCGCCGCGCTGTCAATCGCCAGCTTCGGCACGCTGCTACGTTTGGGGGCATATCAGGAGCGATCCCGGAGGTGTCAGTATGAAAATGAGGATACAGGTGGTGTTTGAACGTGACGATGAGCCGCCGATCGTGGACGAGATTGCCTGCCTGGAGTGTGAGACGCTCACGCCCGACACCCTTGGACTCACGCTAGCGGAAGCCAAAACCGTGCTGACGCAACTGCAGGACACGCTCGTGAAGGCGCAAGTGGCGGCCTTTGTGACGCAACAGCAGATCTGTTCCCACTGCGGCACGCCGCGAAGGTGCAAAGGGCGCCACCAAATCGTTGTCCGTTCGCTTTTCGGCAGGCTCACGCTCTCTAGCCCGCGCCTGTATACCTGTGCTTGTCAGGCCGCCGATACCCGACGCAGTAGCAGCCCACTAGCGGAACTCCTGTCCGAACGCACCACGCCGGAGTTGCGCTATCTCGAAGCCAAATGGGCTGCGCTCCTGCCCTAAGGGGTGACGGTGGATGTGCTCGAAGAGGTGCTGCCGCTACACGCGAATCACACAAGCGTGTACCGCCATCTCCAGCAGGTCGCACAACGGTTGGAGGGAGAACTTGGCGACGAGCAGCCTTTCTTCGTCGCGGGCTGCCAGCGTGACTGGGATGCCTTCCCCCAGCCAGGTGGTCCGATTACGGTTGGCATTGACGGCGGCTATGTGCATGCTCGCGACGGCGACAATCGCAAAGCCGGCTGGTTCGAGGTGATCGTCGGCAAGAGCATCCCAACCGATACCGTGGCGAAGTGCTTTGGCTTTGTGACCGACTACGACACAAAACCGAAGAAGCGGCTGGCCGAGTTGCTCAAGATGCAAGGGCTCCAGATGAATCAGGCGATCACCTTTCTCTCCGACGGCGGCGACAACGTGCGCGATCTGCAGTTCTACCTGAGTCCGATCGCCGAGCATCTGCTGGACTGGTTCCATGTAACGATGCGCATTACCGTGCTGCGGCAACAACTCAAAGAATTGGTGGCACGGGCGCCAAGCGACGATCTGACCAAGTTGGACGCCGATTTCGAGCGGATCAAATGGCACCTCTGGCACGGGAATGTCTTTCGCGCGTTGCAGGAAATCGAGCATGTGCAATGGACGCTTGAGGATTGCGAGGAAGACGCGAGGACGAGCGCCAAACTGGCGAGGGCGGTACGCGAGTTTCGGGGCTACATTGAGGCGAACCAGCAGTTCATTCCGAACTATGGTGAGCGCTATCGCTATGGGGAAGCGATCGCGACCGGCTTTGTGGCGTCAACCGTCAATCAGGTCGTGAGCAAGCGGATGGTCAAGAAACAACAGATGCGCTGGACCAAGAAGGGCGCGCATCTGCTGCTCCAGGTGCGGTCTCAGGTGTTGAATGACGATCTGCGGGCGACCTTCGAACGGTGGTACCCGACGATGGCTAAAACAGACGTTCCGCTTGAGCAGGCCGCCTAGCCCCAGGTTTGTGATGGTCTCCACTACACTGACTACTCTACTCGCCGTTGGAATGTCTACCGTTACTCCTCCACTGAGTCAGCTACCCACCGCTGAAGCAGGTGGGCTTGTGCTCGCTCCTCCGACCGATGTCGGCGCAGCCCCAGAGGCCGTCTGACGGGCGGCCCGGGAAGCGATAGTGACGGCAGCGTTCGTATCGGCGGCAGCCGTA
>JAKSDJ010000770.1 GCA_022360155.1 Chloroflexales bacterium
TCCATCGCTGCAACAACCAACTATTGGGCTAACATCGACGCTGAACGCCAAGTAGTGCTGCAGCCCTTGCTTGAACAGCCACAGCCCGACATTGACTCCACGCTCGATCCGTTGACACTCGCGGGGTTACATCAGGCGCTGATGGCAACCGTGTATGAGAACCAAACACCTGTCCAAGCGCTTGCAGAAGCACAAGCGTGGTTGGAAGGCCAGCGTCTGCAGACGCGCCAAACACCGGGAGCGCTGGCCAACGCCAGTCCCATTACTGTCGCCACGCCTGTGCCGATTGTGAGTGCGCCGCCCGACGCGACAACCATTATCTTCAGCCCAGCTCTTGGGCCAGGGGCGGATGTCATTCCCCACATTGCTGAATCATTCAATCAATACAATACCGGCATTTTTGTCGATGTGCGTGATACGCGAACGAGGGGTGATGTACGGGAGATGGCGGAAATGGCGGACTGTTTTGGATGGGTCTCCCCCATCCAAGCGGATGCGTTCGACGTCGTGCGCGATTTGCACCCCCTGCTTGATGCAGATGCGGTCTTTCAACGCGATGATTATCCTGAACCATTCCTTGAGCCATTTCGTCACGATCAGCGCTTGTATGGGCTGCCCTATAAGGTGACTTTGCGGGTGCTGCTCTACAACGAGCAGATCTTTGCGCAAGCCGGTCTTCAACCGCCACAGGCGCAGTGGACCCTCGAGGATTTCACGCAAGCGGCATCCCAATTGACGACCAAGCACAACGACCAGTATGGCTTTGCAGTGATGCGGAGCATGCAGGACGATGTACTCTTCTTTCTCGAGCAATCTGATGCAACGCTTCGACACGATAACGAGGGTGTTCCACGGGTTGAATTCACGCATCAGCAAGCCATCCAAGCAATACACTTGTATGTTGATCTGCTCAGAAACACATCACCCCACCAGCGCTTCGGAGGCTACACAACTGATGATCAGGAAAGGGTCGTCGGGATGTCTACTATCCTCAATGGACAAGTTGGGATGTGGTTCAACTTCGGCAGCGCCGCTCGTCGTTTCTTTCATACTTCAGGTGTGCCCACCCGCATGGCGCCGCTGCCATGGGGCCAGCAAGGGGTAAGTCGCCATGATGTTGAATTGACCGGTTTGTATATTTCGGCGCGTAGTCAAGCGCCTGAAGCATGCTGGACATGGCTCAAATATCTAAGCGATGATCCGCGCGGCTACCATGGGGCATTTCCAACATCTATTTCCGTTGCCGATTCAGATGAATTTGCTGAGCAAACATCGCCTGACTCTGCAGCGATACACCAAGCGTACCGAAACACGCTTACGCACACACAAACCGCTAGCGCCAATCCGTTGTTTTGGCATTCCGATGTGGACTATTTTTGGCTCTATCGCGCGATTGATCGCGCGATACAAGGTCGTGACTTAGAAACCGAATTAGCGCTGGCCCAGACTCTGACCAACAACCATATTGCCTGTGTGGCCAGTGGCGGCAACCCACGCACCTGTGCGTTACAGGTTGATGGTACGTATGAGGGACGGTTGCGCGACGATCCATAAGCGTGACCTTGCGGTTGGACAGGAACGATGGTCATGAGCATTTCGACGATACGCCTCATGTTTTTTGGGCGACTTGCCTGATGATTACAGTAGTATCATTATAAAAAAACGCCCCAACACACCTCGTTGGAACGCCATCGACCATGTCACCCTGAGCGCAGCGCAGGGTCTCACACGCGCTTCCACGGAGATTCTTCCCTGCGTTCAGAATGACCTCGTTGTAGGAATAGGGGAGTATCTGCCTTTTGATCAATGTCGCCATATGGCAATGTCATGCAGTGGACTGAGGCGACTACTACAATCTACGCTTGTTTCGGAAGATCTACGACCTTGCCCGCGATAGATCTTTACCTTGCGGATGAAACTCAAAGTGGTACAGTCAAACAAGGAGGAACCCATCTTCTACGATAAGCGCGACGGGTTCCTCTCCCGGTTGCTGCACTTGGATAGGGTCATATAGTTGTCAGGTCTCGCGTGATGGCGTTGCATACCAACGCCATCTAACGAATTTTACAATACGCAACCATGGGATCAGCGTCTGTGTAGTCTCCAGTGCGATTCCACGTCACATCTTCACAAGCATGCAGCCACACAACCCTCCCCGCTGCGCTGTAACATAACGGCTCGCCCAAACGTCTGAGTCAGTAGACGGCTGGCGCCAGCCGTCGGTGCGTGCGCAGCGCACCCTATCGCCAAGGAGTACGCCCGATGTCCATCCGTCCCATGACGCTGGTTCTCTGCCTCTGCCTCGTGCTGCTGCCGAGTTGCGCCTTCCCTGGCGGTACACCTCCACCACCGGGTGGGTCCGGCTCCGCTGAGGTGCCCGTGGGCGCGACCATCATCAGCTTCGTCGCCCCAGAGCGGGATCGCCCCGTCTATGACGCGCTGATCGCGCAATTTCAGCAGGCCAATCCCGCTATCCGGGTCGTCTTCACGCCCATCGCGGCCATTCGCGAGCAAGTGACCGATCCGTCCGACGAGCAGGCCTTGCTCCGCCAGTTGGCCAGCCAGGCCGATACCTTTGCCACACCGCTCTCGCCCCACCAGTTCAATCCCGCCTACCTCACCGATCTCGCCCCGTTGATCGACGCCGATCCCAGCTTGGGGCTGAGCGACTTCTTCCCGGCGGCCGTCCACGTCAGCAGCCGCGACGACGCGCTCTTTCAGCTGCCTGTCACCATCGCGCTGCCGCTGATTGCCTACCCCAAAGCGTTGTGGGAAACCCAGAACATCCCGCCACCTCCAGCTGATTGGACCTGGAACGATCTGTTCGCGATTGCCGCCCAACTGGCGCAGGGCCACGCGCAAACCGGCGTCTATGGCACAGGCGGCGACATGCTGCCGGGCATGGCGCTCTTGGCCGCCACCCAGGCCAATGGCCTCGATCTTACCGACGCCTCCGTTGCGCAGACCCAGCTGGACGATCCGGCGATTGTCGCCGCCCTCCAGCAGGTCACCGAGTTGCAGCAGACCGGCGTGATTAGCACGAGCCGCTTCGGGCGGGACGCGGAACAACAAATTACGGAACAAAAAGCCGGGATGTGGATCAATATGCTGGGGCGGGGCAGCCTGACGCTGCCCTTCGCAGTGGGCCAGCTGCCCGCCCCGATCAGCCCATTCCTGTTCTTCACTGAAGGCTACCAGATGAGCCGTGGCACGCAACATCCCCAGGCAGCCTGGCAGTGGCTCGCCTTCCTCAGCCAGCAGGCGCTGCCTGCGGATTTCTTCCGTCGGCGCAGCGATATTGGCGTGGCCCCGGCGCAAATCGCCTTCGCGACGCGCAGTGCCGATTGGGCGCCGCAGTGGGATGCCGCCACCCGCACCGCCGCCGAAGCCTACCTGCAACGGTTGGCAACCACCCCAGCGCCTGCAAGTCCTCCCGATCCGCGCTTGATCATTCCGCTCATGCTCGCCTTGGATAACAGCTTGAGCAACCAGCAAACGCCGGAGCAAGCGGCCCAGGCGGCGCAAGCCATGCTGGAACAGCAGCTCGCCGCAGCGCCGACACCCGATCCCGATCCTGAGCTGTTTACGGTCGCTCCGCCGCAGCTGCCGGCTACGACCGATGGCGCCGTAGCGATCACCTTCATCCCCAACAGCATCAATCGAGACATCGTAAGCCAACTGGCTGACGAGTTCAGTCAGCAGGGTCACGGCATCACCGTCACCGTCGCGGAAGATACTGGCTCTATGTCATTGAACGATCTGGCCCAGCGCGGCGACTGTTTTACTGCGCCATTCGGCGCCTTAGTGAAAGTTGAACAACCAGACGTGCTGGAGCTGCAACCCTTGCTGGACCGCGATCAGAGCGCCGATCCTCAGGCAGCGCTGGGGCTAGGCTGGCAAGCGCTTTTCCGCCGCGATGGCACGCAGTATGGCCTGCCGCTGGTTATCAACTTTACTACTTTGATCTACCATCAAACCGCCTTCACGCAGGCAGGGCTCGCCGCACCGCACCGCGACTGGACCGCCGCGGAATGGCTTACCGCCGCCCGCACGCTCCGCGTCGAGAGCGGCGCAGCGCAACAGTTTGGCTATGTCGCTCTAGGCTCGGTCTCAGGCGATATGTTTGACCTGCTGAGCTATTTCGGCGCCAGATTGACCAGCGGCGCGGGCGCCACACTCCAACCGGCGCTCACCGACGCCGCGTTCGTCGACGTTGCTCGCACCGTCATCGACGGCTTGCGCCAGACCTCGCCCCATACGCGCATCACCGGCTATACCAAGGACTGGGCCGGCGAGCCAAACTACAATGAGATCGTCCAGAACGGACAGGCCGGCATGTGGCTCGACAACGGTTTCGTTGAGATACCAGGCGAACTTGCGGTAGCACAGGCGCCGGTTCCTTCAACGTGGCGTCATCCCGATGTCGTGCGCGATCAGGTGTATAGCGCTGGGGCCTTCATCTCGGCCCCAACGCCGCACCCGGAAGCCTGTTGGCAGTGGATCCAATTCCTGGCCCAGGCGTCACTCTCCCTGGGATGGTTCGGTGATCTCCCGGCCCATCGCCCCACTCTCGCATCAGGCGCGTTGAGCGCCCAACTTCTGCCGGGCACGCTCGAAGCATACGACGCCTATGCGACAGCCCTGGAGCAGCGTACGCCCCGCACTGTAAATGACGACGGCCCAGCAGTCGATTGGTTCTGGCTCAGCCGGGCTTTGGATCAAGCCTTACAAGGCAAAGATATCCAAGCCGCACTCGTCGAGGCGCAAACGTTGACGGAGAACTATTTCGCATGTCAGCGCAATGGCATGGATGCAACGAGCTGCACCACAGCCGTTGATCCAACCTATGACGGTTGGCGGCGCTAAGAAGCGCACGCATTATTGCAGGAGACAGGATGCGGACACGAAAAGCGTGCAGGGCATAGGATCTGCGCTTTGCGCGTCCGCGCTTCCTCACCTCACCTCGTCGCCTCGTTACCTCGTCACCTCCTCGCGCCCTCCCCCGCTGCGCTGTAACATAACGGCTTGCCCCAGCGTCTGAGTCGATAGGCCGCTTGCATCAACCGACGGTGCGTGCGCATCTTAGCCTATTGCCAAGGAGTACGCCCAATATCCATCCGTCCTGAGCTGTTGGTTCTCTGCCTCTGTCTCATGCTACTGCTGCGTTGCACTTTCCCTGGCGATACATCTCCGCCGCCTGGCGGGTCCGGTTCCGCTGAAGTTCCCGTGGGCGCGACATCATCACCTTCGCCGCGCCGCCCGCCCAACACGACCGCTACCAGCCCCTGATCACCGCCTTCCAGCACGACCATCCCGACCTGCGCGTCCAACTCGTGCCCGTCGCGCCCGGCACACCCCTGGCGCAATTGGTCACCGCCGCCGATACCACCGTCATCGAAACCGACAATCTGCCTGGTCTCGATCCTGGCTATCTCTTTGACCTGACCCCGCTCGCCAGCAGCGATGCCGCCTTCGA
>JAKSDJ010000736.1 GCA_022360155.1 Chloroflexales bacterium
TCATCTGCGTGCTATTGCATGACTATCGCGCGATCCTATTCGATGACCAACGCATCGTTTGCGCTGCTCAGTCTGTGACCGCCAGCAGGGCGCTTTCCGCGTAGGGTTTGACTCGGATTGGCGAGGGGATGCGCCAGAGCGCTTCAACTGCGACTCCGTCGGCGCCGGCGATGGGTACGAAGCGCTTGCTCGTCGGGTCGAACAAGCCGATGGCCAGGAAGTAGTCGCCGGGCGGTGTGTTGGCGGGGATCGTAAAGTCGCAAGGGATCAGGGTGAATCGATTGGCGGTCCACTCGTACGGTGCGGGCAATCCTTCGTCGAAGAAACGGTCGTGCTTCGCAAAGAACTGCCAATCGGCGTTGACGAGGTTGATCGACAATACAAGGTTGGACTGCGGCAGCGGCCCTTTGCCATAGATCCGGCAAGGGATAACGCTATTGGACGTGGCGTTGGCAGGTAAACTCCTGGCGATGAACTGCGGCCCGGTGACCTGCTGCTTAACAAGCTGTTCGGGTGCCGCAAGAACGGTGATGGTCTGCCCGCCGAGCGAAATATGCGTCGCATCGATAGCCTGTGGAGGAAGCGGCAAAAGGTAGTTGCCGGGGAGCAGGCCAGGCGGCAATGGCAGAATCACCGACTCTTGCGTGCCATCAGCGCGCTGAACGAACAGCGTGGCGGGTTGCGCGGGTTGATAGTAGCGGGCTGGTGTGTCCAGCCAGAGCGATGCGGCCAGTTGCAGCGCAAGTTGCGGACCAGCCTCGCCAATAATAATTTCGGCGCTCGGCGGTGGCAATGCGGGTTGTTCCGGTAATATTTTGTAGAGAGAGTGGCGGCCATTCTCGTAGACGCCAAGCAGCCGTAAGCCGTGGGCTGCTTCGAGTTGCGGGGCGAGGGTGTTCCAGTCGCCCAGCTCATAGCGGTTTATATTGACATAACGAACATTCATGTCGCGCAATAGGTTGGTCGTCGCGTCGTCCGGGCAGGAGCGGAGCAGGTTGTGCAAGCGACTATACCGCTCGGGTACGATGCTGCTCGCCGAGTTGACAATTGGGTGTTGGTGGACCAGGGTATAGTACTCATACTGATGTTTGAGGGTCGGGGATGCATTTCGAGCGGCCATTCCAGCATCGCCCCTGGCGGCAGGTCGGCGAGCGCAGTATACACCGCGGGCGCAGGTTCACCAACGATGCTCGTTGTGCCCTGCACCGGCGTCCCGCGGATGTCGGCGAGAACGAGTGCGATCGCGGCGAGAGCGAGCATCCCGGCGATGGGTTGCGTTATGCGCGCAAAATGTGTTCTTGGAACGCCGGCGCCATGCACAGTTCGAGCCAACCACGCAAGCAGGCGGATTGGTGCGCGGAGCAGCGCTGCAACGCCGTAGGCCGCCAACGCCGCCAGCGCCAATTGCAGCAGCAAGGACCAGCGTGACGGCACGCGCGCTGCTCCAAAGAGCGGTGCGTGGTCGTATAGCTAGCGGTAGAGCGGCGAGGCCAGGCCTTCTACTTCCTCGCCGACCTGGATCGTCGGTCCAAGCGAGAGAAAGAAAGCAGCCAGCGCCAGCACAACAAAATAGCCTTGTTCCTGTCGTTCGCTGCGTCGCGTCGCAACGAGACCGAGACCGGCAAAGCCCAACGTGATAAGTCCAGGCCAGAGCGTGTGTTCGGCGCCGCCGGAGGAGGGCGAGACATGCTGAAAACGGCTCAGGTCGTAGCCAAGCCGACTTGGGTGATGGGGAACCAGGTAATTCTCCAGCTGCGCCCCATACCTATCGTGGTCGCTGATATCGCGAGCAACGGCGAGGCTGCGCCAGGTCTGCAAGGTTGGGAGCAGCACCGCTAGGCATAACAGGGCCGCCAATCCAAAACTGCTGGCCAGGGCGAGCGTTGTCCGTCGCGATAGCCCCCAGCGGCGCGTGATCACTTGGTAGCCGGCTAGCAACACAAGCGCTAACAGCATGTAGATGCCATTGTACACGTCGGCCAGAGCCTGCGCGGCAGCCAGGAGGCCATATCCGCCAATGAGCGTCAGCCGTTGCCAGCGTCGCAAAGGCGGATTGCGCCACAGCCGTAACAGGAGCGCCAACAGCAGTACGGTCCAATAGCCGCTCAGCAGGTTGAGGTGGGCGAGGTGCGCCATCCGAATACTCGCAAAGGCATAGCCAAGTCCGGCGACGAGTCCGGCAACGCTGCTCTGGGTCAGTTGCAGGCCGAGCAGCGCGACCGCCCAAATCGAGAGGCCAAAGCTCAACAAGATCAGGGCATTGTGTACGCCAATCGGGCTCCAGCCCAACCAGTAAAGGGGCAGGCCTAGCAGCGCGCTGGTATAGAGTGGCGGGTTAATCAAGATCGTCTGAGTAAAGGGGAAGTTGGCGGGGGCGGAGAATAGTGCAGTCTCCGAGGTCGTTAAGCCACGCTGGATCCAATAGATGATCCAGGCTTCGTAGAGGGCGTCGCCCGTATCCGGGGCGACCTCGTTGAGTTGGATCGGGAATGGCCAGAGCAGAATGATACTTGCAACAAGCGAGGCGACAAAGAGCCAGATCCAGTCAGGAACGCGGAGGATCGGTCTCGCATACATAACAATGCAACTCTTTGAAATAACATGCCGCCTTCGGGTAGCGTTCGCTTAGTTCCCGAAGGCGGCACAGCATCATCCTTCAACTATTGTAGGTTTGCTGTGTTACCGTACGTGTCCTCTTACTCCCCGTAGCGCCACTTGTAGTAGTGCTGGCCGACATTGCCCATCTCGACGCGGAAGGCGGGCGGATTGGCCGGGTTGTAGGTCAACACGCGGCGCTCGAAGACCTGGAACAGGATGGGCTTTTCTTCGCCGCCGACCTTGGCTTTGACCCAGAAGGCGCCTGTGACCGGCAGACCGAAGACGAACAGCGGGTCGTACCGCTTGCCGCGCACAAAGCGGCCATTCTCGTAGATCAGGCCATCACGGTTCATAAAGTCGATAAACGCCTTGGCGACACCGTGGTTGTTCTCGCCGCGAACCAGGAGCGTCGCCGGGTCGTTGGCGTAGTCGTTGAAACCGGTGATCGTGCAGTCCGCGTTCAGGAAGCCCGTAGCGGGTTTGCCCAGGTCGCCTGGGTTGACCGAGCCAGGACTCTGATAGAAGGGCAGCAGATTGCTATAGGTTGGGAAGGGGTTGTCCGGGTCGCCAATCGCTGCGATGTTGGCCGGCGGGCGGTACTCGAACAGGTTATTGCCGATCTGCATGCGCCCGGTCATCAACTCGATCGGCAGCAGTCCGTTGGTGACATACCACTGAGCGTTGGGATCTGCTGTGGGATCGTTGATCTCCATTCGGCTCTTGTCGAAGTATTGAACGGCGCGTTTGCCATCGATCCCTTCTGCGTAGGACTCGCGCAGCAACTCACTAATCGGCGCAGGCCCCCAGGTCCACGAGCTGTCCGA
>JAKSDJ010000174.1 GCA_022360155.1 Chloroflexales bacterium
CACGACACTGGGGCGAACAAAGCGCACATAGAAGTCAGTGTGACCATCAGTTATGTCCATTCCCTTAATACCAGGTAGCCAAATAATCTTTTCCAACCCCAACAAAGGCATGAGCAAATCTTCAAACTCGGCTTTTGAAATACCCGGATTCCTGTTCGCATTAAGTGTGGAACTCTCTGTGAGGATTGCCGTGCCGTGACCATCCACTTCAATACAGCCGCCTTCCATAACGAGTTGCGTGTCAATGACTTTGGCGCCTGCCTGTGAGGCGACAAAATCGGCTACCTTAGCATCCCAGCGGTATTCTTGCTTCTCGCCCCAGCCGTTGAAGTTGAAATGTACGGCAGCCTTTTTCCCTTGCTCGGTTATCACAAACACTGGGCCGGTGTCGCGAATCCACAAGTCATCCAGCGGGGAAACGACTAGCTGAACTTTGTCTCCAACCAGTTTCCTGGCAAGATCATATTCCTCATCTCTGACCAGCATAGAAACCGGTTCATATTTGACGATAGTTTTGGCAAGGGCGGCAAGGTTGCGCCGTACTTCAGGCAGTAAATCCCTCCCCCAAATGCTGACGCTTGCACCAAAAGCCATCCATGTGCGCGTGTGCGGGTCACCTTCATCGGGCATGAACCAGCTATCAATAAAGTGTTCTGTGCTGTTGGCGTCCGCCCTACATCCCATGAGCAAACTCGCTCCAAGCATCCCTGTGTGCTTCATGAAACATCTGCGCGTGAGCACATGTCTCCCTATTAACCTAACCATTGTATCTCCGGCGAGTATCGTCGAATCCGCCAGCGATCGCTACATACTGGCGCCAGTATACACTCTTTCGGACTCTTCTGCAGTCGCCGCCACACAGTCTATTTGCCATAGGTGCATGCTGCTGATCGGCGCGCGTGAACCCATCTGCGCCGATCTGCGCCGATCTGCGCCATCTGCGGGCCATTGCAGGCTACAGCAGCGGAGAATCGTTGTGCTCCGGTTGTTGGGTGCAGCGCCGCTGCGCGCATATCAAGGTACAGATGACGAGTGATTCGGTTTATGGAGTGCGGCAGCTATGCTTGCGCGCGGCAGCATGGCTGCCGCACTCCAAAGCGCTATGGTGATGCCGAAACCGAACGTTGACGCAGCCCTCATCGATGCGCCGGCTGATTGGAACAGATAACATCTGTCGATTATAATAATGTGCGTATGCTATCTTTGGGACGCGCTGTATGTTTGTTGATCGTGAAGCCGAACTCGCCTTCCCGGACTCCATCCTGACTCGCACCCACCCTGGGCCGGGCCAACTCGTCTTGCTATATGGTCGGCGCAGGGTCGGCAAGACCGCGCTGCTGCGCCATTGGGCTGAACATAGCGGCAGCCCTGGACCTACTGGGCGGCCCAGAAGGAGCCGGCGCCGCTCCAACGCCGCAAGCTCTTTGCCCAGATTCTGGGCCGCAGCCCCGCCCTACCTACCACCCCCACGTTCGAGAATTGGTCCGACTTGTGGGATGCCACCGCCCCTCTGCTCACCAGTCGCCGCCAGTTGCTTCTCCTCGACGAGCTGCCCTATACAGCCGAGGCTGACCCGGCCATGCTCTCGTCGCTCCAACACGCCTGGGATCAACACTTTCACGACTCACCGGCGGTCATCGTCCCCCGCGGCTCCCACGTGAGCGCTATAGAGACCCTGATCTCGCGCCAATCGTCGCTCTTTGAGCGGATGACGGGACAGTGGCGCCTCCAGCCGCTGCCCTTCGGTGCTCTGCGTCAATTCTTTCCGCACTGGTCGCTCGAAGAGCAGGTTGCCGCCTATGCGATTGTCAGCGGCGTCCCAGCCTACCTGCGTTGGTTCGACCCGTCCCAGCCTACCTGCGTTGGTTCGACCCGTCCCAATCCCTCGCCGAGAACATCCGCCAGCGCATCCTCGCCCCTGGCAGCCTGGCACCTGCAGAAGTCGAATTCCTGCTTTACGACGAGGTGCGCGAGCCGCGGGTCTACCTCAGCATCCTTCAGGCGATTGGCAACGGCGCCCACACCCTCTCGACGATCAGCGCCGCCGCATTGGTTGCTCAGACCAATCTGACCACTTATCTCGCCACGCTCCAGGATCTGCGCCTGGTCGAACGGCGCATCCCGGTTACCGTCGCATCCGCCAAGCAGCGCAGCTCGAAGCAGGGGCGTTATCATCTGAGCGACCCCTTTCACCGCTTCTACTTCCGCTTCCTCCAGCCCAACGAAGCCGAACTGAGCTACCAGCCCGATCGGGTGCTTACCCTCATCCAACAAGGACTGCGCGCCTTCGTAGGCGGAACGGCCTGGGAAGAACTGGCGCGGGAATGGGTTCTGGTCTAAGCGCGCAAGGGCGCGCTCAGCTTTATGCCCGAGCGGATTGGCAGTCATTGGAGCCGCAATGTCCAGGCTGATGTGGTCGCGGTGCACTGGAACGAGCGGACGATCCTCATCGGCAAGTGCAAGTGGGGCGCCGATACCGTCGACAAAGCGACCGTTCGCGCCTTGATCGAGCGCACCATCCCGCTCGTTCTGGCCGACCTGCCCGACAAAGGGGTTGGCTGGCAGGTTATACCGGCGATCTTTGCTCGCGCCGGCGGCACGCCGGCGGCACGGACCGAACTGACGACGCGGGATGGTGTGCTGGTCGATGTCACACAACTCTGGGGCGATCTGGCTTCTTAGAGGCTGTCTGAAAAGGGGTATGGAGTGAGACAGCCATTCTGCCGCGCGCAAGCATGGCTTGCGCACTCCACATGTCGATGCGCCGGTGCTCCGCGACAAACGGCTTTTCAGACAGCTTCTTAGGGGTTTCAGCAGCTCGCTACATCTGGCGCTCCATCTGGGCGGCGCGCGCGAACACGTCCTCGATCCGACCGGCAAAGCGAAAAGCTTCCTCCGGCGTCGCGTCGTGCGCCCCCTGGGCGATCTGCGCGACGGCGCGCACGGTCTCTGCGAGCGGGACGAATTCGGCGGGGATCGCGGTGTACAGCTCGGCAACGAAGAATGGCTGGGACTGGAACAACTGGAGACGCCGCGCGCTGGCCTGCCGGTCGCCGCTCGCCTGCGCTTCGTTCGACGCCAGCGTCGCCAGCAACGCGCGCGCACTGCGCGCCGCCAGGTTATGCTCAGGACTCACCGCGCGCGTCTCTAGGAGCTGCGAGCTCGAAGCCAGCGGATCGATTGCCGGCCAGATTTTCTGCTTGGCCAGGTCTCTGCTGAGTACAATCTGGGCATCGAGTTTGCCTAGCGGCGGCGTCTTGTCGATCGGCGCACTGGAAGCGTGGCCATAGCTTCCTAACGTGATCGCCGCCTGTGCAGCGTGCAAACGGCTGCGCAACTGATCGCCGTACTGGGCGTCGAGTAATTGCCGCTCGATAAGCAGCAACACATTACGCCCCTGCCGCTGCAACTGCTCGGCAATTGTCATACCTACTAGTGCGGCCCGCGCGCGCAGATCGCTTGGATCGTCCGGCTGGCTCAATATGGCGACCATGCGTTGCGCGCAGCCGCTCTCCTCACGCAGATAGAACAGCAGCTCGTTCGTCTCTACACACTCTTCCTGGCGCGCCAGCAGCACAATAGCGCCGTTGTGGAAGGTCGCAAAACGCTGGCAGAGTTCGGCCAGCACGACGTGTTTGCCCACGCCGGCGCCGGGCGCGACCAGGCCGAATACGCCGCCGCGCACGAGCGGAGCGAAAAGATCAATCACCTTAATGCCGCTCTCCAACACCTGCGGCAACGGCGCGGGCGCCGTCGACACCGACAGCGGACGTTCGACGAGCAGCCGCAACGCGCCGGTGATCGGTCTTGTCCAAATGCACCAATCTATCGTTCTATGGAATAGCACCAAACAAGGGCATGCTCATATAGGAAATCTGTCATGAAGACGGTATACTTTGACTAAAAACGCCTAACATGAAATCTGTTCACGAACAGCCAAAACTCAATGCCTGCCTTCAGAGAATACAGTGTATAGTGGTATAGAAAAAACTAATGAAAATCCGACTGTGGGTTCTCTTCGAGCGAGATAATCAACGGACAGCGTGTTGCACTGTTCGCTGCACAAGCCTCTAGCAAAAGCCTATCAGTCAGCATCAGGCCACGACACCGATCGGTTTGATAATACGCTCCACCAAAGACTCGCTTGTTTCGTACGGAAAATGCTGTCGTTTAGTAGGGATGAAGAACTCAATGAAGCACGAGTGCACCTTTTTGTGGATGACTATCATTCGATGCTATCAGTTTA
>JAKSDJ010000208.1 GCA_022360155.1 Chloroflexales bacterium
CTGAGGTGTGAGAACGGCAATGTCGGAGGGGGAGGGCGTCGCAAAGCTACCGTCTTGGTAAGCAACAGGGGGCGCGATCAACTGAGTAATGCCAAATCCAACTCCGACAGCTAAAACAAGTACAGCAATAAAGATGAGCGTTTTTTGTACCATCGTTCTCGTTCCTGATAGTTGTTAAAATGTGGCTCAATTGTACCACTTGAACCTTCCTGCGCATTGTCAATTTCACTACAGCTAGGGCTATGTTAACGTCGCAGCTACGCTTGGGGTGCGGCAGTATGGCTACCACGTTCCCAAGCGCTATGACCTGTGTTTGACAATTAATTGAGCGTTTACCCCTGGTGCGCCGTAACCTGGGCACGAAATTGATCTGTAACGGAGATGCTGTGACCATCCGCATAGTTGTATGCGACCAATACACTTCGCCCGCTAGCAATGACCTGTTCATCCCCGCTCCGTACCGCCAGGTATTCCATCGTAAAACTCTTCCTGCCAATGGTTCCGACACGCACGCCAATTGCGAGCCAGTCGTTATAGATAGCCGGAGCGTGGTAGGATACCGTCATTTCGGCCAGGATGATGTCGACCTGCTCCAGTCGTAATCCGGTCAGCTCAGTGTAGTACTCCAGGCGTGCTGACTCAAAATAGGTCAGATAGACGGCGTTGTTGACATGCCCAAGCGCATCAAGATCGCGAAATCGGACTTGAGTCCAGTATACGAATGGATAGCTTGTCAGCGAGTGGGGCGTGTTTTGCATATGAATAACTCCTCATATTGTGATAGAGATCGATTGGATTTTGCCGCGACCTGTAATTTTCTCTCATCCTGCAACCGCAATTGGCAGATCCTCTGGTATAATGCGCACTAATGTAATTGCGGCCTGAACGATGAACAATTGACCACTTAGGTAAAGACAAGGTTCGGTTTCAGCGAGATAATTTCAGGTGATAGTCCTTCGTATGGCCTTCGCGCAGTAAAAGCACGTCACGATTGTTTATAGGCGACGCCATAGTCGTTCAGAGCTACAGTGCCTATGAACCGCGTCTGCAAGTCGCCTTGCCCATTCGTATAAGTACTCCTGCTCCAGCCTAATATCTGCCGGGGTGAGTGTCGTGTCGGCAGCCTATACTGCGTTGCAGAACACTCGTAATCCTCGCAGTGATGCGCCACAAGCACAGAACAGGTTTTTTAGGATTAAGGATGCAATTATGACACAATCCCAGTGTACCATCGTCGTGATAGATGACGACATAGCCCTCCAAGCTCTACTCGAATTCGCGTTGCGCAACGCAGGCTATGATGTTGTTGTTGCGAGTGATGGTCTTGATGGCATTGAGCAACTGTCAAGCTTGAGCCCTCGACTCGTGCTCTGCGACATCATGATGCCCAATATGGATGGTGTCGAGGTATTTCAGCGAATTAAAAATCGCCTCCAGAATGATGGGATTCCAATCATTATAATGACCGCCCTCAATCGTAAACCCTGGTTTGCTGATCTGGAAGCCGAAGGGGCGGTGATTATCCAGAAACCATTCGAGGTCGAACGCCTGATTGAGATTATCAACCTGAATGTAAGTGAATAGTTGACACGAGTGGCATCGCTGCTATGTATTGAGGCTTGACCTACGCAATGAAACCGGAGGATGGGAGGGGAGCGACAGTTTCGTTCAGTGCTGTGAATGGGGCTTGGAAGTACGCACATAGCCTTATCTGCAAACGAGAATGGCCGGCTGGTTCAGATTAGGTTAACCTTGCTCGAAGCGAGGGCGTAGTCGCGCATAAGTTTGTTCGAGCGCTTCGGGAATGAGTTTGGCGCCGCCGATGATGGGCATATAGTTGGTGTCACCGCTCCAACGTGGCACGATGTGCATGTGTAAATGCTCATCAATTCCCGCACCGGCAGTTCGCCCCAGGTTCATCCCCAAGTTAAATCCTTGAGGTTGGTATTCCGCTCCCAATAACGCGACGCAGCGCCGGGTCAACTCAAAGAGCTCCTGCGCCGTCGCCCCATTCATTCCTGGCAAATCTGCTACGTGTTCGTAAGGTACAACCATCAAGTGTCCGGTATTGTAGGGATAGAGATTCATCACGACGTAGCATTCTTTCCCCCGGTAAAGAACCAGGTTTTCCTTATCCTGCGCCGGTTTGGCTTGGTGAAGCGTACATAACACACAACCCTCGATTTTTGTTTCTACGCTCCCCTTTATGTAGTTCATTCGCCAGGGCGTAAACTTTACTTCCATAGTATGCCAACTCCTCTGCGACGGCGCAATCCATCTGCGTGCCTTGATCTTGTTCTTGAGCCGCTCAGACTGCCACAAGCGCGGCAGTTTAGCCAAGAGCCGCAACGCTATCAATCCGGGAACGCAGATCGCTCTTACCTCAATCAGCTCGTTCTTTTATCGACGCCTATCAAGCGCAACGCCACCAATAAGGTTAGCCCAGCAACGGCAACCAATCCAACGCAGCAGAATGCGGCCAGAGTCAGACTGGCCCATCCTGGCGACTCCCACTGGAGGGGCAGCCCTCCTGGCTGATTGAGCGCAGGTGCGTTATTGAAACGATTGGCCGGTGCGACTGCGGGCGTTGGCGCTCTTGGCGCTACGTTGGCTCTTGCGCCGGGCAGAGTTTCGCGCCAAGCTGCGTCTAGATCGTCCACTCCAATCCCCAACGTTTCGCTAAGCGCCTGTTCGACCGGTGTGGCTTGACTGAACGCTACTGTCAACTCGCGCAACGCGGTCTCACCGTAGGTCGTAATAATGTAGTCGACAATGCTGTGGCTCTGGGCATAGGAAAGGGCCGCCTGATCCGGATCAGCGGGGAAGCCCGATGACAGCGCTTCCAGAGGAATCAAGCGCCCCTCGCTTGCAGCAGCATCAAGCAGTTCCGTAAACCCGGGATCGGCGATCTCTTGGTTGTAGACTGCCAATCCTTCGTCGAACCAAACCGGCAGCCCGCCGTATGGGTTGTCAACAGCCTGATGCAATACTTGGTGTGACAGCTCGTGGGGGATGAGCCGTTGGATTTCGTCGGTGTTCCCTGACTCGATCGCCCCGACGATCAGCCCTAAATCCGGCCAAGCTTGCCCGCCAACCCACTCAACCTCATTGGACTGCAACGCTGGGCGCATATCGCGATTACTCGCGTAGATATAGATTTTAATCGGGTCTTTAACATCGGCGCCAATCTCATCTTGCAATCGATCGATGGTCCGAATGGCAGTCTGCATCAACGTATCACCGAAATCTGCGCCGCCTTGGTACCAGAAAACGGTCACGCTACGCGCTGTTTGTTCTTGCCAGGTAAAACGCTGATCGTGGTAAACCAGATCTTGCGCGGATGTTTCTAGCGTAGTTCCATCCTCGTCGTGGATGAGCCAGCGGTAGACCAGATCAGTGCCGGGCGGCAAGTAGGTGACTTGGGTGTCGAGTTTGTGCTGCGCCTGGACTCGTTGGCCTGGCGTTATTTCCACATGAACTTCGGTCAGTGTCTCCTGACGCGCCGCCCCGTAGAGTAGTTTGACCTGGGTAATAGGTGCAGCGTCACTTTCGGCTTCGAGCAGGAAGGTGATGTTGTTGGGAAAGTCAGATTGAGCTGCGTTTTCAATGATGGTAATAGTGTTTTGGGCATACACCATTGCTGTGCCGAACAAGAGGTTCAGGAATAGCAACGAGATGACCGGAAACAACCGCAGTGAGTTCATGAATAGTCGCTCTGAGACAGCAGCGGGGTAACAGGGTAAAGCGCCTTGTATCACCCTGTTGCTGCCTCGGCTGATCATTACATATTCCAGCGTAGATAGGCTTCGATAAAAGCATCCAGATCGCCATCGAGAACGGCCTGCACATTACTGGTTTCGACATCGGTGCGGTGGTCTTTTACCAGAGTTGAGGGATGTAAGTAGTACGTGCGCATCTGGCTTCCGAAATCGGCCTGGCGGTATTCACCCCGCAACTGCATCCGCTCTTCTTGCTGGCGCTGCAGTTCGCGCTCTAACAAGCGGCCCCGCAACACCCGCATGGCTGTCTCGCGATTCTGAATCTGCGAGCGCTCATTCTGACACGTGACGACAATGCCGGTTGGCAGATGGGTAAGACGCACTGCCGAGTCGGTTGTATTAACGCCCTGGCCACCGTGTCCGCCACTACGGAAGACATCGATCCGGAGATCATCAGGGCGAATAGTCGCCTCCGGCGCGTCGTCAACTTCGGGCATCACCTCGACGCGGGCAAACGATGTCTGGCGGGTGTGCGCTGAGTTAAAGGGCGAGAGCCGGATCAGTCGGTGTATCCCGGCTTCACTCCGGGTATAGCCATAGGCATAGGGACCACGCAGTTCGACCGTGGCGCTCTTAATTCCTGCCTCATCGCCAGGACTCTCATCCACAATGGATACTTGGCATCCGCGGGCCTCGGCCCAACGAACATACATACGCAGCAGCATCTCGGCCCAGTCCTGGGCATCAGTACCGCCCATGCCGGCCTGGATCGAGATAAATGCGTCGCGATCGTCGTACTTGCCATTGAGCATGAGGGCGAATTCACGCTCATCCAGGTCCGTGCGGATTGCTTCCAGTTCGTGCTCGATCTCTTCGCGCAGCGATTCGTCCTTTTCCGCAATCGCAATGTCGATCAGCTCAGCGAGGCTGATCATCCGCGCATCGAGGCTATTCCACTGGTCGACCTCCTGTTTGAGCCGGGTCAGGCGCTGCATGACGCTCTGGGCTTCACGCTGGTCATTCCACAGATCTGGGTCGGCAGCACGCTGTTCTAATGTTTCGACTTCGCTTTGTTTGCTTGGTAAGTCAAAGACGCCCCCGGATAGCATCAAAGCGCATTCGTAGGGTTTCTAACTCATCGTATAAATCTTGCATGTTTTTATAACCTCCTCAATGTGATCGCGTCTGTTCGGTATGGTACCATAAGTAAGGGGGCGTTGCCAGTAGCAGTCGTGATGATAAGCGCCAGTACAAACAGAGTCGATAACAGACCGATGTTGGCCTGGAATATTATTAGCATGTTGGCGGTGACGAGTATC
>JAKSDJ010000375.1 GCA_022360155.1 Chloroflexales bacterium
AGACCTATCGTGATCTCCCGCTCCAAAGCGTCGTACTCTATCTGAGTGGGGCAGGGCGAAATGATACGGGGCAGCATCAGGTCGTGGGGCTCGATGGCACTGTCCGATTGGCCTGGACCTACCTGGCAGTGCAACTGTGGCAGATGGATGCCAGCGCACTGTTAGCGCTCGACCGCCCGGGGCTGTTGGCATTGATTGGGCAGACCCGGATTGCGCAGCCGGACCAGATCCTGCCTCAGGTCATTGCACGGATCACGATGCGCACCAGTGGTGAACTGCGCCAGCGCTTGCTTGAAGAATTGCTGTTACTGTGCGCCGATGAGGAGGTAGCCACAATGGCTGAACAATTGATTGAACGGGAAGGACTTTTGCTCGACACACCGATGATGCGGAGACTGCGAGAACAGGGCCGCGCCGAGGGCCGCGAGGAAGGTCGCGCCGAGGGCCGTGAGGAAGGGAAATCCGAGATGATGATCCGCCTGCTGACCCATCAGATTGGTGCGTTGGATGCGGCGACGGCAGCGCGGGTGCAGGCGTTATCCAGCGCCCAGTTAGAGCAGTTGTTCGATGCTGCATTTGCGTTCACCGAGACCGCCGATCTGGTACAGTGGCTAGCAACCCATCAGCTTTAAGGCGACGATACGATGTTATGTTGCGCCTTGCGTAGGAAAAACTACATCACCCCATACCGCTGCGCGGTCGCCATCAAGTCTTGCTTTACCGTGCAGAAAATATCGCACCAACGTTTATACAGCGGTCGATACGTTGTCAGCGTAGCGACCGCTGCGCCCCATGCTTGACAATACACAGCCCATCAGGATATGCGTTTCCACTCTCGGCAACGCATGCTCAATCGCATGACATCTCCATCCTTGACACAAGAAAGAGTGCATGTTACTCTAAAAAACCGGACGGTCTGTCTTTTTTAAAACGAAGGCGTTTATGTCTAAAGGTACACGTACGCGACAACACATTATCGCCCGCGCAGCCACCGTCTTCAATACGCAAGGGTTCGCGGGAACATCGATGGCCGATTTGACCCGTCAGACCGGGATCGAAAAGGGCGGTATCTATAATCACTTCCCGAGTAAGGAGGCGCTGGCGCTGGCAGCCTTCGATTATGCCGTCACCCTGATCTCCCAGCGGATGCAGGAAGTTATGGCGCAAGAAGAGCGTGCAATCGATCGACTCTATGCCATCACCAATGTGTTTCGGAGTGTGATCGACGCGCCATTAGTACCTGGCGGCTGTCCGCTGATGAACACGGCGATCGAGGCGGATGACACTTCGTCGGCCCTGCGTGAGCGCGCCCAGGAAACAATGTCTTCCTGGCTACGACTGATTGGCGGCACAGTGAAGCAGGGGATAGCCAACGGCGAATTGCGTCCCGATACCGATCCGCGTATGGTAGCGACAATCATGGTTGCAGCTTTGGAAGGGGCAATTATGTTGAGCAAGCTGTACGACGACTCGCTGTACATTCACCGCGCCGTTGAGCACCTGATCGAGTATCTCCAGAGTCTCGCATCATAGTTGATCAGAGTAATCGAGCCGCCCTGTGCGATGGCTAGTTGCGCCTGCGGCGGTGCGATACTGGTGAATGTGCAACTGTCTGTGCAGCGCTGGATTTATTGGTAGGCGTGGCGTTTGGCTCTGTATTATTCCTAGCAAGTGAGCAATGTATGCATAGGACCATAAACACACAACGGACCCGCACCATAACCTGGGACGACCCCATGGCCAGCGCGCAGGCCGCTGTTTCGATGCGCGGCATCGACTATCTGCGCGCCATGGCGCGCGGCGAGTTCCCGCCGCCGCCCATGCTCCAGTTGATGAGCATGGAGATCGGCGATATCGAAGAAGGACATGTCGTTTTCTTCGTCGAACCCGCCGAGTTTCATTACAACCCGATTGGCTCGGTGCATGGCGGTCTAGCCTGCACGCTATGCGATTCGGCGATGGGTTGCGCTGTCCACTCCACCCTGCCGGCGGGCGTGGGCTACACCACCCTCGAACTGAAGATCAACTTTCTCCGCCCCCTGACCCGTGAAACAGGCCGAGTCCGCTGTGAGGGAACAGTCATCCATGCCGGCAGCCGGATTAGCATGGCAGAAGCCCGCCTCATCGATGGAAATGGCAAACTCTATGGCCACGCTACAACGACGTGCATCATTTTCCGCCCGCCATCAGGCACGGAGCAAACGTGATGAACAACGACGAGCGACTCCCCGTGAATTTTCCCAGTCCACAGTTAGAGGCGATATCGTTCCAATCGCAGCGCGCTAACATCTTGACCGCCCGCCCAATTCGCGAGCACGATTACACCTTGCTGAACGAGATGTTGCGCCAGCTATCGACTGCCACCTGGTACAAGCGCTTTCTGATGCCTGTTCCTGTGATCTCGGAGGAGTTGGCGCAGCGTGAAGCTAAACGGCTAGCGTTGGGGGCGAACCATTTACGAACGGTGCTACTGGCCACGACGTGTGTGCAGGGACGTGAACATGTTGTCGCTATCGCTGAACTTGTGCGCGAAAGTAGCGTGGCCGCCATCGCGGAGATGGCCCTGCTGGTTGTGGATTCCTATCAGCGCGAGGGGATTGGCAGCGCCCTTGCCCTCCAGTTGGTCAAACTCGCGATTCAGTATGGCGTGACCACTTTGCGAATTGTGACACTAGCGCACAATGAAGCGGTACGCCGCCTCGTCCGCAATCTCCAGACACCCTACACAATGGAATATTCCGGCGGCTCGCTAGTGATCTACGCCAAGCTGCCTATGTCGGCATAGCCCGCTCCACATGAGCAAGCGCCGTATAAGGTGAGACTATATTGCCTTTCCTCACCATCACGGCGCTGTTATAATGGCAGATGCTATGGTAATAAACCAAGCAGATATGAAGTAGTAACATCATACCTGCGAATAAGAGGAGTGACACCATGACGGGATCACCGCCAGAAACACCTGCAACGCCAACTTGTACCGTCGTTCGCACTGATGATACCTACCAGGGAAAACAAGGATTGAACTACTTTGCCGGCATCTCAACAGAGAGTGTTGGATCACAGGGCAGCTGTATGCATCTGCTGAGGTTGCCGCCAGGAGCGCGTGCAAAGGCTCATCTCCACGAGCAGCACGAGACCGCGATCTATGTGCTCAGCGGCGAGGCGGAAATGTGGTATGGCGAGCAGTTGGAGCAGCATGTCGTCGTCCAAGCGGGTGACTTTCTCTATATCCCGGCAGGCATACCGCATCTGCCGTTCAATCCCTATCAGCACGAAGCTGTTGCCGTTATTGCTCGCACTGACCCCAATGAGCAGGAGAGCGTTCGGCTCTTGCCAGAGCTTGACGGCCTCCATCCATAGTGTGTCTCCACGATACAGTTATTACACTGTGAATGTATTTGGAAAGCCTCTTCCATCCTGAAAAACTTGCTTCGGCGCTTGGTGTGAGTAACTCCCCCGCCTCCACCAAGCACCCTAATCTGGCGACGTAGATCTTTCCCTGCAAATCCATCTCTCTGCAGAGCGCCGCGAATCATCCTATAACATACCATTCAAGCCTTGCCAGTCTACGCTGCATCAGTATTATCCCCATTGACTGCGATAGGCCGTGCTATAATAATAGAAAGTCAGCAATGGGAGAATAAAGGGTGACTATCGTTATTGTGGGTGGCGGCGCAATTGGGCTCCTAGTCGCCGGACGTTTGGCGCAGTCGGGTCAGTGTGTTGCTGTCCTAGGCCGACCGGGCGCCGTCGAGGCCCTTCAGGCAGGCGTTTTGCAGATCATTCAAAAAGGCCAGGTCGCCAATGTTACTGGCATTGTTGCAGCAAGCGCCCCTGAACAGCTTCCACCCGATTATCAACACCCGGATCTGTCAATTCTCTGCGTCAAGGGCTATGATACAACCGCTGCGTTGCCTACGCTTGCCGCACTCCAATCACCCTTCATCTTAACTCTACAGAACGGCATTGGGAACGAAGAAACGTTGGTCGCCGCGTTTGGTCCATCGCGGGTGCTTTCGGGCGTAATCACCAGTTCAGTGGAGCCGGAGGCCCCTGGGCGGATTGTTGTCACAAAAGCCGGCGGTATTGGCCTAGCCCCGCTGGATAACAATTCCCACGTAACAAGCTGGGCGATGACTCTGCGCCACGCTGGCTTTGCCGTACATGAATGTGCAAACCACCGCTCGCTGAAGTGGTCAAAAGCTTTGCTCAACATGCTCGGCAATGCCACAGTGGCAATCCTCGATATGCCGATAGACGCAATCTACGCCGATCCGCGCCTCCTTCAGCTCGAACGTCAAGCTTTTCTGGAGGCGCTAGCGGTGATGCAGCGCATTGGCGCAACCCCGATCAATTTACCGCGTTATCCGGCAGCGCTGCTAGCAATGGTCATGCGCTGGATGCCGCCGGCGTTGCTCTTCCCGCTCCTGCGCAAACTGATTGCCGGCGGGCGGGGCGGCAAAGCGCCATCGTTGCACGTTGACCTGTGCCAGGGGCGTTCACGCTCCGAAGGCGCATACCTCTATGGCGCAATTGCAGCCAAGGCGCATGAGTTGGGCATGGGCGCTCCGATTAACGCGACATTATGGCGCATCCTGGAAGACATCGTGACTGGTCAACGACCATGGGCTGATTTTCGCCGCCACCCGGAGCGGTTGCTGGCCGAAATGGAGCAAATGGCCTGTCAAAGTGCATAACGTGCGACATATAAGCTGATAGCCTGCTACACCTTTGAGGAGCTCCTATGGATATTGTGATGATGTTTCTGATAATAGTCGCCAGTTACCTGCTTGGATCTATTCCATTTAGTTACCTGGTGGCGCGTGCGCGCGGCGTGGATCTGCGCAAGGTCGGGAGCGGGAATATCGGCGGCGCCAATGTCTGGCGCTCCTGCGGCTTTGGAGCATTTCTCGTCGCCGTTGCTCTAGATATTCTCAAGGGTGCGGCCCTGCCCTTGGTCGTAATCTATATCCTCAGCCTTCCGCCGCTGGTCGTCATTCTAACCGGACTCGCAGCAGTATTAGGCCACACCTTTTCGATTTTTATGGGCTTCAAGGGCGGGAAAGCTGTGGCAACCAGCGGCGGCGTGCTGCTGGCAGTCTTCCCGCTTGGCACTCTGGTCGGAGTGATTGCCTGGATTTGTGCTTTTGCGTTGACGCGCATTTCGTCGGTGGGGTCGTTAACGGCGGCAGGGGTAGTGGTCCCGTTTGCACTCGTGATGCTCGTGATGGGAAGGCTTGATCTAGCCTACGCCCTTTTCACCTGTGCTGTCGGCATCCTGATCCTCTACCTCCACCGGGCAAATATCCAACGCCTACGGGCGGGAACGGAAAACCGATTTCAACGCCTACGCTAAAGACTACGGGGAGCTGATCGCTCGGCGCTCGTCGGTATCACGCGGGTCAACCCGATCAAGCTCGACATCTTCCCAAGAGTCGGGATCTTCCAGCGGTTCCAGATGGGTAAAGACCGTCACAGGAGACAGAGCGCAGCGCATATCGCGCTCGATGCGCTCTAGCAGGCGGTGGCCGTGCTGCACGCTCCACTCGCCAGGGACAAGGATGTGGACCGACACAAAGCGCCGTGTCCCAGCCTGGCGCGTCCGCAGGGCATGGTATTGCACCCCTTCACGCTCATGATAGTTGTTCAAGATACTCTGCACGATTGTGCGCTCGGTGACCGGCAGCGCCGTGTCGAGCAAGCCGAGCGCTGAGTTCTTCATCAGCCGAACCCCCGACCAGACGATATTAGCCGCAACAATCAACGCAATGATTGGATCGAGGCGCTCCCACCCAGTCAGCGCTACCAGACCGATGCCAGTGATCACGCCCGCAGAAGTCCACACATCGGTCATCAAATGTTGGGCATCGGCTTCGAGCGTGATCGAGCGATAGTGCCGCCCGGCATGAAAGAGGATACGCGCGACAACCAGGTTAATCGCCGATGCAACCAGCGAGATGCCCAGTCCCAGACCAAGCTGGGTGATTGGCTGGGGGTGAAGCAAGCGATCAACCGCTGTAATGCTAATGCTCGCTGCTGCAATCAAAATAAGCGCGCCTTCGAAGCCGCTGGAGAAATATTCGGCCTTATTGTGCCCATAGGCATGGTCTTCGTCGGGCGGGCGGGCCGCCAAGGTAAGCATTAGCAAGGCCATGATTGCGGCTACTAGGTTGACGACTGACTCGAGGGCGTCGGCGAGCAAACCAACAGAGCCAGTAAGCAGATAGACCCCGGCTTTCAATCCAATGGTGGTGACAGCGGCAGCAATGGAAAGCCAGGCATAACGGGTTGGTGCTGCATATTCGGTGGTCATGTCACAAGTATACTGTGCTTGCTGGCTCGCGACAAGCAATAATTAGGTCATTTTCGGTCGCCGTTGCGTTAACAAATCTCGACACAACAGCCCAGAAAGATTCTTGGGGCGGCATTGCCGCCCCAAGTCCTGCGTCGCGTCAGCTGTTTGCTTCAAGGGAACAGCTAGCGCGGGTCAAGCGTATTCGCCCAAGCCGGTCACGAATGGAACACGACCTTACGCTGTAGCGCCACTCAGCCGAGCGTCATTGCTGCGCACTGGTGGTATCCAAAGCTTGCTGCTCAAGCCAGGACTCCTGGTTGTTGGCCCAGTCACGAGCACGTGCCCGGAAGGCAAAATGTTTGCCTTCCGCAGGTCCAAACCAGGCTTGGCTCAAAGCGGTGTTCATCAACCAGTCGCGCCAACCGCCATTCGGTAATTGGCGCACCTGTACATCGTAGGCCGCGACGCCACTGATGTCATCATTCCCTTCCCAGCTAACCAGATAGCCATTGTTTTGCTGGCTGATCGTGGTCATGTTCGTCGAAGGGGCGGTGGTGTCGCTGCGGGGCGTCCATGCCATGGCGTCGAACCGCACGGCGCGCATCTTGTCGCTAGCCATATCATCTAGTTCGACTTGCGGGCTACTTTGCCCGCCAAAGTGATATACGCCCAATGATGCCCAAGTCCCAGCTGACTTGGCCTGATCGAGAGTCACTTCAGTCACTGCACCATCGTGGGTGATGCGGTAGCGTGCGCTATTGGTCGCAGCGACACGCCCACATGCCGGAATATAAGCTTTGACCTCGTAGAAGCCTGCCGACAACAGATCGGGTTTCCAGGCAGCGTGGTTCTCGCTCTTCGCTCGATCAGTCGTTGAGTACGTCCATACGTGATTACCGCCCATCCCGCAACCGTCGGTGAACCAGGTTGCTTGGTTGGCGGTATATCCCGGCCCGTTGGCATCGATGGCAATAGTGCCGTCTTCAAGCGCCGGAATGTCAATCGCTGGGCTTGTGTTGCTGATTGTTGTTATTGGATATTCAACGGCGCCGTCGGGACCGGGATCACGTCCAAGCCACAAGAAAGTGACCTGAACCCAATCACTGTCAAGCATGCCTAAGTCATCCCAAAATGTACCATCGGCGATATCGATGCCATTTGGCAGTCCGATACGCCGTCCAAACACATCACGCCCACCATTGTAACCCTGGTAATAGGCAGCCTGAGCCATCGGCAAACCAACCGGCAGATCGCTATAGCGGCGGTTGGGCGACCAGTAGTCGTCATTGGTGTTCCAGGGGCCGACATCCCAAACTGGCGCAATGGTGCTTCGACCTTTGTAGGTCAGGCGAACTTGATATTTATTGCTGCCTTTGGGTGAGAGCACATCCCAAGAGGGGAGGGCAACAAAGTGATCACGAGGTTGAATAATGTGGCCATTCGCGGTGCGGTAGCCAACCAATCCTTCGCGGGTCGCGAATATGGTATATGTGGGGGCAATTGGCTCTTTCGTCTGCAAAGCTGGTGCTGCTTGCACCTGCACAGTCGCCGCAGCCAGCAGAATCAATACTGCTACACTGCGGTAACGTTTCCATCCTTGCATAGGGCTTCTCGTTACTCCTTCATCTCAGCGTCCCACGAGCTTGGCCGAGGCAGGCCAGGGTGGCGGACTCGAGAACACATGCGACATTGATCTGAGACGCTGATGTTATAGGAATACCACATCACCATAGCGTTCCCTGCACTACCGAACCTGAGATAGGGCAGACGCACAAAAAGATTCTGATACTATGCTTCGCTTTCGATCAGGATCATATGGTGACGATGGGATATCCCGTTTTTCTTTTGCTTCAATGATGCTTATACACTTCAGGTTCTATAACCTTGACAGTCCGCCACAGAAATCCGACGCCTAACCACCTCCTTTCACGGTCAAATGCTCCAGCGTTGGGAGCGCGGCAATCCAAATCGGACCAGCGTTGAACTTCACCTCGTCGCCACTGGAATCATAAAAGCGTAGCGGGGCGAAGCCAACCGGTTTCCGCCAGATAATTTCACGTTCGATCCCATCGGCGAACAAGCGAGCGCGCCCTTCGCCTAGAACTTGCTGTTCGATTCGTCCCTTCGGGTCATTGGGGATCGGTTGTTCCAGGACTTCCATCACCACAACATTCTTGAATTCAAGTTGTTGGCCGCTGCGCGCATCGATATGCGGCTGACCCCGCCGTAAGCGCAGGTAGCTATTCGCTTGCGAATCGTAGGTCCAGCCCGCCGGATCGTCAGCGTAGATAAAATAGTAATCGATTTCTTGATTTGCTGGGCGCTGATCGGGCGCTGCGTCTGGCTTGAAGAGGAAACCTTGTTCGCTTAGATCGGTCGCAGCAACGCCAGTCTCAGTAATAAAGCGTTGGAGCTCGTCGCTACTGGTAAAGAGATCATGAGGCGCCGCATGCTCGCTGCTGCGCCAAAAATAGCTGCTTGTACTGCCGTGCAACGCATCCAGGTTGACAATCTCGACTGCGGTTTCGGATAACAACAAGCCATCAGGCGAGCCGCCGGCGTGGGCATAGATGGCCTCCAATCCCTTGGCCCACTCGACAAAATACGAGCGTGCGCTACGAACTGGGCCAATAAAATCACTCTCCGTCGAAATGCCAGGCGCGAGAATCAGCATGTAGCGTGTAATACCAAATTCGGCCAGCGCCTCGAAGACCAAAACACCGCTGTCCAACCCTGATTGCGGATAAGCCGCCGGGTGGTTGTCAATCATCACAGCGATAAGTCGCTGTGTTACTACACCGCGCGCGAGCATCTGTTCACCGCTCACAGGCATCGTTGTCGGGCGAGGCGAGGGTGTTGCTGCAGGCAACACGGAGGTTAGGTTTGCTGATGCTGTTGACAACATAGTCGGCGTAACAGTAAGATCATCGACTGCAGGTGACGGCTGTATTGTTTTCGTCGACGGTTGGTTTTCATCGATGGCGGGCGCGCCGCCACACCCAACAAGCATGATTGTAATACACAGGACTATACACAGACGAGTTACACCAGACATTCCAAACTCTCAATTAAGCAGACGGTTGCAAACGGCGTGTATTCTACCATAAAAACGCTATAATATGTTGGAATATTGCAAAGATTTGGTTCGATTGGGCAGATCGTTCAAAAGCCAGGAGTGCTTCTTTAGGCATTTCTGCCATAGCCATCACCCATCACAATGAGCTATGCTAGATCTGTTAAAGATCTGCGCGCGGGATAGCGCTGAGGAGGTTTGTGTGGGCGAAACGCTCTGGCTTGGTCTGATTCTTGGTGTAGGAGCTGCATTCTCGGTCGGACCCATCTTTGTCACAATTGTGCAAGAAGCGGCTACCCATGGGTTCGCTGCGAGTTTCCGCGTTATCCTCGGTTCGGCAACTGCTGATGCTCTTCTGCTGGTACCGGCCCTGGCCTTTAGCTGGCTCATCGCCAGTATTGCGGCAGCCTCATTGTGGGTTGGGTTGATCGGCGCCGCTTTTTTCCTCTATTTGAGTGTCGAGGCGGTGCGCGATGCCTGGCGGCTCTGGCATGACGCCAATCGGCCAGCGGCAGTGGCCGGCTGGTCGTTTTGGAAGGGAGTCATCGGCAATCTGGCGAATCCGCTGACCTGGACCTTTTGGCTGGCGACTGGCATCCCGACTATGCTCTACGCTTATAAAACAAGCGGATGGGTGGGGTTGGCATTATTCACGTTGGTCTGGTTTGTAGTAGCTTCAGGGTTAGAAGCGGTTCTGGCGCTGATCGTTGTTCGGTCACAACGGATAATTGGGGCGCGCGGCCAGGCAATCTTTACGAGCTGTTCGGCGCTGATGTTTGTCGTTCTGTCGGCTAGCTTGCTGTATGTCAATGTTTTGGCTACATGAAAAGGATGCTTCACGAGAATGCGGCGCGCAGCATATAGAGGTCGAGCGCGTAACCATCTGCTCAATCAGATCAGCCATCGCCCGTTTCGATATACGAGGTGTTCGTCTGCCTAACATATGTGCTACTGGGCAACTCACAGAGAGGCCATCCGGGTTTTTTGCGCTCGAGTTCCTTCTTCCACTTGGATTTCTTCCTCGATCAGTAAGCGAAACAGATCACTCTCGGTGATCATGCCGACAACGCGTTCGCCATCAACAACTGGCAGCCCGCTGATCTTCCGTAGATACATATCGCGGGCGGCATCAATAACCAGTGCATCTGGCGTGGTGGTCACTGGATTGCGTGTCATACATCCAGCAATGGTTACCCGGTCGAGAAGGGCGCGCCACTCGTACATGCTCAGAATAGTTGCATTCGACGGCTGCGCTTCGCGCAGATCCCCCCAGGTTATAATCCCCACCAGTTGATTATCTTGTACAACAGGCAGCCGCCGGATATTGTGCTGCTGCATGATCTGCTGAGCTTGCGCCAGTGAAATTGTTGGTGCGACAACGATGGGCGGTTTACTCATCCACTCGGCGACACGAGAATGTTTTCGCATATGACCCTCCCTCGATTACAAACCCAATTGTGTTGTGACAGCCTGGCAAGCCAATGTGTGATCAAACCCAGGTATCAGGAACCGTTAAGACTCTTGCTCGCTGGATTAAAGAGGAATATGAAACGGGGATGATGTCACCGCATATGCTATGGTTTGCAATGGTATGACGGCAAGCCCACTATGTAGCGGCGTCTTGACTCGATCAACGATGCGGAGCGAGCAATCTACCCTAGTCAAGACATGTTGCCCGGCTTAACAGCATCTATTTCCTAATACGGAGACTATAACACGACCGCCCATATCCAAGAGAGAAGATATGTTGACCCTTATGAAATAGATTGCAACTGAACTTTGTGTAAAAGGCAGTCGATTGGCAATAATCTAGCGTACGCAACTATCTTCATGCCAACAGCGCGAGCGCCGCGCCCGGCGTCGCATCTGTTATCAGATTGCCACCTATGGTGAACATTCATCTATCGCATGAGCGACCGATCATGATATAGTGGGGAACAGACCAACTGCTTTGAGGAATGAAAAGCCAGCGGATGCCAGCCGCGCATATGTTGTTTTCTTGCTAACCGCAGGCTGTATTGGCCAGCGGTTTTTTGAGGCCCCCGTGGTTATGCTCTGATACCTCACCTGTCATCCAGGAAGAGAGATCAGCGATAGATCATACTCGCTGGCGAGGATTCAGTCAGGAGGACCGCCATGAAGACCAACTCAACCTATCCCAATCAAAAATCCGCTGTTCCGGCTGAGCAAGAGATTCGTTTTTGGATGCGTGCGCCGGCAATGACCATCAACTTGGCGGAGGATCTTGGAACAGCGCTAGCATGTATGCGCGAACAGAGCATTCGGCGCCTTCCTGTTGTCGTCGATACCGGCGAGTTGTGTGGCATTATCACCTTGGGCGATATCCGCGGCGCAGAAGTGCTCTGTCTAGATGGGCTTGATCCCAGGGATGTCGCCGAGAGTTTACGGCGGATCAAGGTTTACGAGATAACGACCAAAGATCCGATTGCAGTCACGCCAGAAACAAGCTTGCGCGAGACAGCGAACTTGATGATCGAACACAAAATCGGCGGCTTGCCGGTGGTGGACGAACAAGACTTTGTCGTTGGCATTATCACATCAAGCGATCTCTTCGAAGCGCTGATTCATCAACTCGACCGCTTGAATTCGTCTAAGATTGAGCTTTCGTTATAAATGAAGGTTTGCGTAGTCAAAGGGTGCGTGATCGCCGATCACGCACCCTTTTTGTTTCCAAACGGATTACATTGGCAGCATCGTTAGCATTGCGCCTAGCATGGCAGTAATGCTCAGAACAACAATCAGTCCTGGTGCAATATCAAGCGGATGCGCCGATATGGGGCGGTGGGCGACCAAAGCCAAACCAAAGAGAGTCACGGGCAAGGCCAGCGCCCCGCCCCACAGAATGAGTGAGAGTACTGCAGCGCTGGCGGCCAAGCAACGCGCCCGCGCCCGACCGGCCAGCGCCGCGTGCTTGAATGCCGGGTCGAGCCAGACCATCACCCCAATCGGTACAGCGAAGGCGGCGATCAGATAGCCTATCGCGTAGGCGGCCCAAGGCATAATCAACCTTCCCTCCATTGCCCAAACCTGTTCCATTGGCAATGCCAAACTCAGCGCCACGCCTAACGTGATGACATGGATGGCTTGATCGAGCAGAAAAGGGATAAGCGGCGGTTGGAAGAACCTATCGGCAACCTGCACTTTCCACCTATCGGCAGCAACATGGACAATAGTGATGCCCAACATCACGGGCCAGAGCGCCAGGATCTGCGCATCAAGCAGCGGTAGCGCCAACATACAACCCAGCACAATCCCGCCATGGATCAGCAGGCCGCTCCAATATCGCTTGCGCTGCACCAACCATAAAGGTTGCAAAACAAAATCGGCAACCAGATGGGCGAGGAAAAAGAGAAAAAACATTGCGCACCTCCAGAAGATCAATGGACAAACGTAGCGCATCCTGGGCGCTTACGTTGCGGGATCGACACGCTGTACTGCAGCACATCGTTCTGGCGACTCAGGGTTTTTCAAAGAACGCGAAGCAGGTATGATTCCGCGGATTCAAGGATTGAGCGACTGTTCGAGTTGCACCAGGTTGAGAACGCTGATCCGGGCTCGTTCCACCCGGATCAGGCCCTGATCGCGCAGGCTGGATAAGACTCGGTTGACCGTCTCGCGCGTTGTGCCGGCCAGGCTCGCCAGATCGTCCTGAGTGAGGAATAATTCAATCGTGCTGGTGGCATCACTATTTGCGACGCCGTGCTGATCGGCAAGATCGAGCAGCCGCCGTACGACGCGCTGAGGTGCGGAATGGCTGACCAGGTGCTCAGCGTAGGTATTGCTGTGGCGCAGCCGTCCGGCCAGAGCCTCCAGCACCGCAATGGCAATTGGCGGGAACGCCTGGATGGTCTGCTGAAAGGCCGTGCGATGCAACGTCAACGTTGTTGTCTCGCTCATCGCCACAGCGCTAGCCGAGCGCGGCAAGCCATCGAGCAAGGCCAGATCGCCGAAGAAGTCGCCCTCGCGAAAGATCATGACCGACAACTCGTGCCCCATAGCGCTAATGGTATAAATCCGTACCTGGCCCTGTACGATGATGTAAAGCATATCGCCGACACTGCCCTGGTGAAAGATCGTGGCGCCGCGGACAAAGCTTTGTGCGCCCAGATTGGCCGAAAGCAACGCCAGATGATTATCGGCAAGCCGTGAAAACATCGGGACGCTACGCAACATCTCAAGCTTATCCATCACCCGCCTCCCTATACCTGACACTTATCTGCTGAGAATATTATAGAGGAGTCAAGCTAGGCATACTATGATCGGAGTCACGCTGCGACGGAGGAGGCAGTGATGAGGTGAGAATATACGGAGGCGGAGAGGCGATGGGGTACGGCAGTTGCACCCCCGTGTGCGTCTGAGGAGGCGAGAACGCGGTAGGGGCGCTTCGCGAAGCGCCCCTACAATTATCCAAGGCCCGTTCGGTTTGATGTGATGGGCTAGAGCGAGCTTTCGGCCACGTAGCGACCGTCGCCGTTCTGGTTTATCGGCTCTGGATATGGCTCGTCACCATACGACTGCGTTGCCAGATCTTCCCCCATCGTAATCTGCTGGGAAGCTGTGACCGACCAGGTGATGGTTGCGTCGAGCATGCCTTCGATCAGGGTGACCCAGGGCTTGCGGATGTAGTGAGCAACGAGGTAGGAACGATCAATTGAATCGGGGACATGGGCGACAATCGGAACAATTTCTTTTTTCTGGGCGCTGCCGCGCGCGACTTCAGCGCCGGGGCCGAGGGGAATGCTACAGGCATAGAAGGGCGGATTGAGCGGTGGCTGGCCTTTGGCGGCGCGCTCGCGGTCAATGGCATCCAACACGTCGTACTGATGCATCAGCGCGGCGAGGAGGTCGCCGGTCAATGTGCTTTTCACGGAAACCAGCAGCGGTTCGGTATAGTCAACGTCCAATAACTCATGAAGCAAAGCGCGAAACTTGAGCGCCGACTGGGGCCGACCGTCGGGGAGGGTGCGCCAGCCAAAGGCGACACCGTACCGATCAGGCGTATTTTTCATCTCGGTAATGCCCTGCACGCCTTCGGCGATCACAAACAAGTTAGCCTGTTCGACGGCCCAGTGCATCACCGTGTTGCCGCTTCCGTGGCGAATCGTTACAGTCGTGAATCCTGCCGTCTCCATCGCCTCATCGAGCGTTTCCGAGCGGCCGGTCTCGACGAGCCAACCGGCATAAATCGTGCGTTTATCCGTCTGCAAGCCAGTTGACCATTGCAACAAGGAGTCGCCGGGTCGGGCCACGGGGCGACGGGCCGGGCCGCGCGAGAACCTAATCTCTTCCATCGTGCTTACCTCATAAACTCTACATTTCTTCCCGCGTTCGACGCCGCGTAGCTGATCCACGACGGCTGCTCTTAGTATAGCACAAACGTTCGTTCTTGACTAGTGATAGGTCGATTGAATCAGGACTCCGTCATCGTTCTGCAATAGCACGCCGATAGTGCAAACGAGCGCAGATTCTTCGCAGATAATCCTCTAGGTGCAGCAGCCTTACTACGCTATCGATATTAGCGGTATTCCCGGTTGGGATTGCAGGTTTGCAGAATGGAGGCGTCTTCTGGCGCCCGATCACTCGGCGGGGGCGTTTTGCAGCCGGAAGGAGACAAGCGCGAAGCGTTCGAAGGGCCAGAAGCCCAATTTGCCGTAGGTCTCATAGGCGGCGGTATTCTCTGCCATCACCATGAGGTAAACACGCGGCGCAAGGGCGAAGCAAGCGCTGGCCAGGGCGCTTGTGCAAGCGCTGGCCAGCCCCTGGCGACGATAGTCCGGGTGGGTTGCAATATTCCCAATCTCGATCACATCGGGCGTGGCAAAATGGGTGGCGGCCATGGCCGCCAGGCTACCTTCCCGAAAGACTCCAAAGGCTGGCCCATTATGAAAGACATCAGGTCGCCAGGCAACAAGCCCGCACTGCGTTGCAAGTTCATTCATCGCCGGCAGATCTTCGAAGCGAAGCCGCTGGACGCTGGGCGTCTCGTGAGCGCGCAGGGTTTCGGGTTCGACGACCATCTGCCATGCGATTGCCTGCGACTTAATATGGACATATTCGGCGAGTTGCTTCGCTCGGTGCTCCGGGAATATCGCGGTCAGCGTCGCAGTGCGCAGCGCCGGAACTTTGTTTGCCAGAGCTTCAAGCAGCCGGGGCAGCGTTTCTCCTAGTTCGGCGACAAAGGTCAATCCCAGAAAGGGGAGGTCGCGGTAGTGCGAGGCGACGCCTTGCACCAAACCATTGCTGTGGGCCAGCACAACAGCGCAACGCTGGCGGAGCTGGGTTACATTCGAGAGCTGGAGAGCGTTGCGGTACGGGGAGCGGCGTAGGTAGGCGACAACGTGCGGCAGCCAAGTGTCATCGAGATCATCTATTGCTAAAGGCATGAAATGACTCCATAACGGGTACAACAAGTATTTTTAGTTTATACCATTGTGATGTGTTCTTCTGCCTTCACCGCCGCTATCTGCAAAGCAAGATGAAACGCCGAGCTGACGTTAGGCGTGCTTTTGAGTGAGAGCTTGCCTCCCATCACCTTGACGAGGCGGCGGCTAATTGTCAGGCCCAGACCGGCCTTGCCCCGATGCCGCGCACGTGAGCTTGTACCCTGCCGAAACTCGCCGAAAATCAACTCCTGGTCCTCTTTGGCGATCCCGATACCAGTATCCTGCACGCTGATCCGCAACCAATCATCACGGTTCTGTACCTGAAGGGTTATTGCTCAGTTCTAGCTGTAGGAGCAGGCCGCGTTCTTCGATCTTGGGGCGCAGTACGCCGACGACATTTTGGATGACGGCCAGCGGCTCGACCGGGATTAAAGCGCCCCGACTCCATCCGCGAGAATTCCAGAATATCGTTGATCAGCCGTTGCAGCGTTTGGCCGCCGTAGCAAATATAATGGATCGGATCCTGGAGTTTATCAGGCAGCGCACCATAGGCTCCGCGCCGAACCATATCGGTATAGCCCATCACCGTCGTCTGCGGCGTACGCAGTTCGTGGCTGACTGTCGCCATAAAGACCGACTTGAGTTTGCTGGCCTGCTGCGCTTCTTCATAGAGCTGGGTACGGATGATCGCCTCTGTGATCAGTTCGCCGATCATCTCCACAAGCCGGATCATCTCTGCTGTCGTCGCTTGGGGGCTACTATTGCCCAGAAACAGCACATCAATCAGCTGCGACTGGCTAAAAAGCGATACGGCAAGGAATGTTTGCACACCAAGCTTATGAAGAGGATGCGGTCGATTTTGACGCCGGCGAGCCCTGCCACCGTTCCCTCAATTGCTCCAGTGCGGCCAGTCCACAAGATTTCCGGGACTGGCGCAAATTCTGCCGTCACCTCATGCCGTTCTTGCTGAGCGGTATCGTGCTCGCTTTGCAAGGTTTCGCCATCGGATTGGAGCAAGCCAATAATAACACGATCCCAGATCTTTGCTTGCACGATCTCGTGCGTCATCACGTGGATCAGATCATCGGTCTGGGCTGCGGCATTGGCGGCGCGGGCGATCTGGTTGATCAGGGTCAG
>JAKSDJ010000507.1 GCA_022360155.1 Chloroflexales bacterium
AGTTTGTTTTTGTTGGTGATGCGCTCGTTCCACGCGACCTGTGCGCAGGAGGTGGCCGCTGCGTTGAATGCCGCCGCCGTCGACCGAATGGCAGCAGCCGATGGATCGTCAAGCGACAATTTACAGCATACGGTTCGCGTGGAGAGTGTCTGTATCATAGAACAAGTATACCGCAATCCGAACGCCTGTGCAACCGTGCGCTGAAGCGGGGCGCTCCGCCCAGGGCTGAAGCTCCTGGGTTTCCACGCCTGAAGGCAAGCATTTATGAGCAATCGGTCTGTTCTGGTGTATTATGGTTATTATGGTTGTTAATGAGATGGTTAGGATTATCGAGGTAGAACTCTACATACTGGCACGATGGGCAAAAGAAAGGTGTGATCGTCGAGCCGCGCAACATTGCTCCGACTCCAGTTCGCTCGGCGAAGAGGTCACCTTTTTTTACGACGGTTATCATTCGAGACCAGAGACTCAGCGCTCCCTCGATCATTTCGGTCTCACACTTAGGGCATTTCATAGAAATGGTACCTCCTCGTCGTCGGGCTAATGCGATGTTCCTGCTACAAATGCCTTTTCTGCTTCGACAAAGGCTGCTCACGCTTTGCAGTTCAGTCATATCTCTACAGCCCGACACAGCATTGTGTAAAGACGTGCAGTGATCAGCAGGCTATGAAGTCACTGAAACCTTGTTTTCATGACCGGAGCTAGACCGTCGCTCTCCGGTTCGCGGCGGAACCGCTCATGGCAAGTGGTTCCTACTGCGGTCACGCGAATGTGTGAACTAATCTGCCGGAGGCGAATTGGAACCCAATTGCGGATGCGATAACGTGTACCGCGTAACTCCGATGCATTACGGTCACAGCTTTTTAACTATAGTCATAGTATAAAACGTCGCCCTTTTTCAGAGCAAAAAGAGATAGTTACTTCCTATTATTCTTTCGCAACTCGACTTTGTCAAAAAACCTTATATACAGCCAAAAGCCCTCCCCAGATCGCGTAAGCATCTGAGGAGGGCGCTGTATCCTGATGTTGATTGTAATGCCACACGAATGGCTTGAAACTTCTAGACGCCCCAGAAGGGATCGATCTTCGATGCAGCATTCAAGTGGGCTCGTTCATACCGAGCCGACAGCATCGAGTCATCGAAGGAGCCAAGCTCACGCATATAGTTGGCCCGCTCGAGTGCGGCGGGCGCGCCAACCGCTTGCTGGCTCATGCTGCCCTTCATCTGAGTAATTGACTCGTATTCCCGTTCGGTCATCCACTCCTGCAGGCCGTGGAGCAGGTCGCTAATTCGCCGGACGCCGCTTTCCAGCAAGGCTGAGGCGAGCATCGTCACACTCGCGCCGGCCATAATGCCCTTCAATACATCTTCGGTGGTGTGGATGCCGCTGGTCAGCGCAAAATCAACCTCGACCCGCCCGTAGAGCAGAGCGATCCAGCGCAGTGGCAGACGCATTTCGTTCGAGTTGCTCAAAACCAGGTGCGGCACTACCTCCAGGGTTTCCAAGTTGAAATCCGGCTGGTAGAAACGGTTGAACAATACCAACCCATTGGCGCCGGCCTCCACCAGGCGACGCGCCAGATTCGGCAGCGCGGTGAAGTAGGGGCTGAGTTTGACCGCAATCGGGATCTTTACCTTGGCCCGAATATCACGCACGAGTGTGACGTAGGCATCTTCGATTTCCGCGCTGGTCATGTCCAGATCGGTGGGCAGGTAGTAGGTGTTGAGTTCGAGCGCATCGGCGCCGGCCTCTTCGATCAGAGTCGCATAATCGATCCAGCCGCCGGTCGAGACTCCATTCAGGCTTCCGATGATAGGTACGTCGACTAGGCGCTTGAGTTGGTAAACATTTTCGACGTAGACTTCTGGGCCAAGGCTGTATGTTCCAACGTCAGGCAGATAGGTTAGCGACTCGGCGAAAGTGTTAGTGCCCCGGCTCAAGAAATAGTCCAGTTCACGGCTCTCATGGATGATCTGCTCTTCAAAGAGCGAGTACATCACAATTGCCCCGACGCCTACCTCTTCTAGGCGCTTGACCATCTCCGGTTTTTTGGACAACGGCGAGGCTGATGCCACCAATGGATTTCTCAGCTTCAGACCAAGGTAGGTTGTTGTCAGATCAACCATACGTCTTCCCCTCCACACAACTATGCAAAGCAGAGGTGTGATCCCAGTATAGCCGTTCGATCATTGTGGGGCTATGGAGCGTGGGGGCTTGCCTTCTCCTCTCTCCCCCACGCCCCAGGACTCCCACACCTCTCTTACTCTCTCGTTTAACGCGGCCCCGCCGTTTCGGGCTGGAACAGTTCGACCATCTGGCGATATTCGTTCCAGCGCCGCCGGGCGTCCTGCCGGAGTTGTTGCATCAACATTTCAGCCCGCTCTTCATCGCTTTGGACGAGCATCTTGTAGCGCGTTTCGTTGTAGGCGTATTTCTCCGGCGAGATGCTGGGCTCTTTCGAGTCGAGGATCAGCGGGTTCTTGTTTTCGAACGCCAGCGCCGGGTTGTAGCGGAAGAGCGGCCAGAGGCCGGATTGTACCGCCAGCTTCTGTTGTTCGAGGCCTTTCCGCATGGTAATGCCGTGCGCAATACAGTGGCTATAGGCAATGATGAGCGATGGGCCGTCGTAGGCTTCCGCCTCTTGGAAGGCGCGTAGCGTTTGCACATCATCGTAGCCCATTGCGACCCGGGCCACATAGATATAGCCGTAGGCCATTGCAATCAGGCCCAGGTCTTTCTTGGGCATACCCTTGCCCTTGGCCGCAAATTTGGCGACGGCAGCGCGCGGTGTTGACTTCGAGGCTTGTCCGCCAGTGTTCGAGTAGACCTCTGTATCGAGAACCAACACATTGACGTTGCGACCAGAGGCGAGCACATGGTCCAAGCCGCCGTATCCAATATCATAGGCCCACCCGTCGCCGCCGATGATCCAGATGCTCTTGCGTACCAGGGTATCGGCGAGACTCAGCAGATCGTGGGCGCGCGCCGCCTTGGTGGCATCGCCATTCACGCTTACCAGGCGCTGCTTGAGCAGAGCCACTCGCTCGCGCTGCTGTTGAATGCCAGCCTCGGTAGACTGATCAGCTTCCAAGAGCGCGCTTCCCAAATCGGTTCCAAGCGTGTCGGCGAATTGCGTCACCAACTCGCGGGCGTATTCCTCTTGCTTGTCCATGGTCAGGCGCATACCCAGACCAAACTCGGCATTATCTTCGAACAGCGAGTTCGACCAAGCCGGGCCGCGGCCCTCCTTGTTCGTTGCCCACGGTGTTGTCGGCAAGTTGCCGCCATAGATCGAGGAGCAACCGGTGGCATTCGCAACAACCATACGGTCGCCAAAGAGTTGGGTGGCAAGCTTGATATACGGCGTTTCGCCACATCCAGCGCATGCCCCGGAGAATTCGAACAGCGGTAGCATCAACTGCGAATTCTTGATCGTGCCCAGGTTCAAATTGCTGCGATCAACCTCCGGGATCGTACAGAAGAAGTCCCAATTGGCCCGTTCACGCTCGCGAATGGGTGGCTGTGGAGCCATATTGATAGCTTTGCGGCCAACCTGGGTCTTGTCTTTGGCCGGGCACACTTCAACGCACAGCCCACAACCAGTGCAATCTTCGGGTGATATCTGTAGGGTGTATTTCATCCCAGGGAACTCTTTGAAGCGCGCGTTGACCGACACAAACGAATCGGGAGCGCCGGCGAGCTGATCGGACGTATAGACCTTGGTGCGAATCACGGCGTGTGGGCAGACAAAGGCGCACTTCCCGCACTGGATACAGAGTTTTTCCTCCCAGACCGGCATCTCCAGCGAGATATTGCGCTTCTCCCATTGGGTTGTCCCAGACGGATACGTCCCATCGGCGGGCAGGGCGCTGACCGGCACTGCATCGCCATCGCCCGCAATCATCATACCAAGCACGTTGCACACGAACTCCGGCGCTTCGGCGGGGATCGGCGGGCGGCGCGGCGGTCCGCTCAGTTGCTGGGTGGCGCCAACAGCCGCTCCGTTGGGGAGACTCTTGACAGTTTGCGCGCTGACCTTGGCGACATCGACTTCGTGGAGGTTCGCTAGGGTCTGGTCTACGGCCATGAAGTTTTGGCGAACGATAAACTCACCGCGCTTGCCATAGGTCTTCTCGATCATCTCTTTGATCTTGTCGATTGCCTGTTCGCGTGGCAACACACCGCTAATTGCAAAGAAGCAGGTCTGCATCACGGTATTGATCCGACTGCCCATGCGCGTCTTTTGGGCCACATCGTAGGCGTCAATCACATAGAGGCGCAGCTTCTTCTCTAGAATTTCCTGTTGGACTTCAGGGGGCAATTGGATCCAGATCTCATCGGGGCCATAGATGCTGTTGAGTAGGAAGACCGCGCCGGGCTTGGCGTATTTCAGGACATCGAAGCGCTCTAGGAAGCTGAACTGATGGCATGCGACAAAGTTCGCCTCGCTGATCAGATAGGGCGCGTAGATGGGTTGCGGTCCAAAGCGCAGGTGCGAAATCGTCACCGAGCCTGATTTCTTGGAGTCATAGACGAAGTAGCCCTGGGCATAGTTGCTGGTCTCTTCGCCAATGATCTTGATCGAGTTCTTGTTTGCGCCGACTGTGCCGTCGGACCCCAGGCCCCAGAAGATACAGCGAACGGTGTTGTCTGATTCTATCGAGAACGCTGGATCATAGCTTAGGCTCGTATGACTGACGTCATCGTTGATGCCGATGGTGAAGTGGTTTTTCGGCTCGGCTTTGTTTATCTCGTCGAGAATGCCCTTGACCATTGCCGGGGTGAACTCTTTCGAAGAGAGGCCATAGCGCCCGCCGATGATATGCGGCGCCTCGCTAAATGGCGCGCCGCCTTGTTTCAAGCCTTCACTCACTGCGGCAACAACGTCGAGATAGAGCGGTTCGCCCGCACTGCCTGGCTCTTTGCAGCGATCCAGGACGGCGATCGTTTTCACCGTGGATGGCAGCGCCTTGAGGAACGCTTCGACAGCGAAGGGGCGGTACAGCCGGACCTTGATCGCACCAATCTTGGCGCCTTGCGCCGCCAGATGCTGAACTGTTTCGCCGACCGTCTCGGCCCCAGACCCCATAACGACGATCACCCGCTCGGCATCGGGTGCGCCAACATAGTCGAACAGATGGTACTGTCGCCCGGTTCGCTTGGCCAAGGTGTCCATCATCCGTTGGACGATTGCGGGACAGCGCGCATAGTAGGGATTGACGGTTTCACGGGCCTGGAAGTACACATCAGGATTCTGGGCTGTGCCTCGAATACAGGGATGGTCAGGTGAAAGACCGCGACCGCGATGGGCAAAGACAAACTCATTATCGATCAGGACGCGCAGGTCGTCGTCGAGCAGTTGCTCGATCTTGCTGACCTCGTGTGAGGTGCGGAAGCCGTCGAAGAAATGGAGGAACGGCACTCGCGACGCTAAAGTGGAAGCGTGTGCAATCAGCGCCAGATCCTGCGCCTCTTGGACTGAATTGGATGACAAAAGCGCAAACCCGGTGGCGCGGGTTGCCATGACATCCGAGTGATCACCGAAGATGGATAATGCTTGGGCGGCTAACGAACGGGCGGCAACGTGGAAGACGGCCGGAGTCAGCTCACCGGCGATTTTGAACATGTTGGGAATCATCAGCAACAAGCCCTGCGAGGCGGTGAAGGTCGTCGTCAGCGATCCGGTTTGGAGCGCGCCATGAACAGCGCCCGCCGCGCCGCCCTCCGATTGCATTTCGACGACGAGTGGCGTGGTTCCCCACAGGTTTGGCTGGTCCGTTGCAGCCCATGCATCTGCCGACTCGCCCATTGGGGTTGAGGGAGTGATTGGATAAATTGCAATGACTTCACTCAACTTATAGGCAACGTTGGCAACCGCTTCATTGCCATCAATCGTGACCATAGAACGTTCCATTAGTCCCTCCCAAAAACTCAGGCCACAACATACTGTCGGAAATTCTCGTGGAAAAGCAACTTTTAATATAGGATACGCTTGTTAGTATAGATGCTACAGCGTAGCTTGGCGTAAAGAAAACACAACCAGCAATGGAGTTTTTACATCATGAAGTAGTATTACAGCATCTACTTATTCGTTTAACTATAGGATTGTTCTTGGCGGATTGGGCATATCTACGCTATGAAATGGGATCACAGCATCTATTTATTCGTTTAACTATAGGATTGTTCTTGGCGGATTGGGCATATCTACGCTTTGTGGTAAGGTTTAGCAAGTTACGGACCTGCCGGCAATACATCCGGCG
>JAKSDJ010000529.1 GCA_022360155.1 Chloroflexales bacterium
ATTGCGCGGCGGCGGCGGGGTAGCCCGCATCCCCGCCTGCACAGGGACCGGGTCCGGCGGTGCGGTCGGCGGCGTTGGCCCAACGGGATCGCGGGCAGCGGCGTTCGGCGGCAAGGTGCCTACCAACAAGCACAGCAGGACAACGAACGTCAGCGGACGACTGATCCGGTGCAGGGTCAGCAGCATACCAGGCTCCTTGTACACTATGCAGGGTCGTTCCTCTTCTACCTCTTTCTATAGCACACGAAACGGCGCGTGTCTATTGGCGAAACGCGCAATTTTGCGGGCGTTTCGCGTACGCGAAACGCGCAGATCTGGTGCATCTGGACGCCAGATGCCTGACTATACCCGCGTTCCAGGCCGTTCCAATGCGATCTCGACTGCTTCTTCACGAATATTGGGGACCATGCTATACTACGGGTGGCTTTCCTTGAACAACACGCACGAATCCGGTCCACCCGCCCCGTCGCGCCAGCGGACCGCCCAGCCCAGACGCCACCCGCCGCTGGTCGTGTTGCTCCTCCCTCCTTCACTTCATTCCTTGACCTGCCGGTGGATAGGTGCGCTGCACCCTGCGACGGATTCAGCGTGTCGGGAACCCGTCCGGTTTCGTGCGCGCCCGAGCCGCTTGGAGGCGCGCTGCGCCCGAAGGAGCACGCATGGAGGAGCCCGCGTTGTCTCCGCTGCACGAAGAAGAAATCCTCACTACGTTGATCACTGCGCTGCGCGACATCTTCGTCGCACACGGCCTGATCGATCCGCAGCAGGTGCGGCAGGCCCACGCCGCGCAGCTCTTGGACTACGACCCGCCGCCCGTGTGGGACTGCCTGACGCTGCGCGAACGCACGGTGGCTCGGCTCTTGATCAAGGGACAGGCGAATGGGGTAATTGCCGCTAAGCTACAGATTCATCCGCAAACCGTGCGGACCCACATCCGCAACATCATGCGCAAGCTGGGGGTGAACAATCGCGGCGCGGCCATCGTACTGTTGCTCCAGAGTCTGGTCAGCGCGGAACTGCCCATCCACGAGAAGCACGTTGGCGAGTAGAAGGTCCGCCGGAGCCCCCCGCATGCGGGTTTACGGGGGTAGGTTTTTTGAAAACGATCCATTCTGAACCTTATAGAGCCACTATGAACCAGAG
>JAKSDJ010000922.1 GCA_022360155.1 Chloroflexales bacterium
CGCCGGTCTTGCGGGCGGCTCAGATGTGATCTTGATTCCGGAGATACCCTTTAATATAGAGAGCGTCGTTGACAAAGTGCGCGAACGCGAGGCGAGTGGCAGCACCTTTAGTATTATTGTCGTTGCTGAAGGTGCGGCCCCGGTCGGTGGTGACGTGATGTATACGTCGGAGGGGCGCCTGGGCGGTGTTGGTCACTATGTTGGGAGTAGGTTGCAACATTTGACTGATAAAGAGACGCGCGTGGTGGTGCTTGGGCATTTGCAGCGCGGCGGTTCGCCATCACCGTATGATCGCCTTCTGTCGACTCGCTATGGCGCAGCGGCGGTCAGCGCGGCGGCAAACGGGATCTTTGGCGAAATGGTCGCGCTACGCGGCCAGGAAATCGTTACGGTGCCCCTTACCGAGGCATGCGGACATCTCAAGACAGTGCGTCCGCATAGCGATCTGGTTATTGCTGCACGGAGTCTGGGTGTGTCTTTTGGTGATGATTGAGTTGACCTAGTGGACATACTCTGGCTTGGTTATAATGGATTGACGGTTCTGTTTGCGGACGTTGTGGCAGTGTTGCACTATCAACCTGCTCTCAATGGACGTATTACCGTGGCTTATGGTAATGTCCCCTCGGGTGTGCAAACCGTGGTTGTCACGGCGCAAGGCGACTTTTTTCCTTCGCGCTGGCGGGTTGAACAGGTACGGCGCTCCTGGTCAATCTGGCGTATTCAGCAGAGCCATCATTAGTTGGTGGTTGAGGATCAGTTAAATGACCTGATGTAAGACTATAGCGTTTGGAATGCACGAACGGGCGCCTGTAGGCTAAAACGAGGCGCATGATAAATCATAGCAGCGCCTTATGTGTTGAAACAGAGCAGAGAGAATTGTTCCTCTCGGACAAGTTGCAGCGATTGGTGATATGGCTGTCTTTACAGTAGCAGCAACAACAACGATTACAGCGCGACCTGAGCAGGTTTGGGCTGTGCTCGATGACTTTAGTGGTTGGCCGACGTGGATGCCCTCGATGCAGAACCTGCGGGTTGAATTGCTCAGCCCTGGTGCGCCCTGTCTGGGCTACCGGTTTCGCCTGCGTGGGGTCTTGGCCTATGCCGATCTTGAAGTGACCAACTATACATCATTGGAGCGGGCAACCCGCTTTCAGCTTAATTTGCCGCCCTTGAAAGGGTCGAATAGCTGTCTGATTGAGCCGCTCGATGATGGGCATTCACGGGTCGAGCGCGTCGACCATCTGGATTTGCCTGGTCCGCTGGCGTTTTTGATTGATGTGACGCAACGTCAATATTTTGAACGACTGGCCGCCGAGTTTCTGGAAGCGCTCAAGCGAGCAGTCGAACAGAATGCAAACCATGTTGACACCCGAACAGCGCAATGAAACGCTCCGCCGTCTTGCCGAGAACATCACCCGGATGGGGATACGTATGCCGGTGTCGATCATATTGGATGTTTTCGGCCCGTTTGATGTGTTGAGCAGCCAGTTCGCAATCATGGCTCGCCCTTTCGTTACGGGTTATCGCTGGGAGCACTATGCCCGCGCGTTGACCGATGAGACGAGTTGGCAAGAATTGCGCCGCCTGTTGAGCCGTCAGCATTAATGTCGCGCATCTTGGCTATGCCACGTTTGCTGCTGATGGAATGCATAGCCAAGTTTATCATTGGTCAATCGGCAATATCTGCCGCTTCTTGATTGAATGCGCCTGGTGCGCCGTCGGCCTGGGCTGCTTCACAATATCCTGAGATGCACTCCGCCGGTTCAAGCGTATTTTTGTGCTGCCAATGTTATTGGGCGCTGATCATTACGCACAACATAACCCTTCATCTTGTCTTCTCATCATGCCACAAGCTCTGATTGATCCGACTGAACGGGTGTGGTTGGCAATGCCGTGGTGATCAAATATAGAGCGCCTATGCTCGGAATTCGCTCGGAATTGCTGTTATGAGAGGCCCAGCATACATAGCTCCATATTGATAATGTGCGAGTATGCGACTTCACTCTTCCTGTGTTATGCAACGTGTATACCACGAACAATAGTAAAAACTGAGGACACATCCTCTCTCTTGCCTTAGTGGTATGGTTGGGATGCGCTGTAAAGATAAGAATTGCACTTATTTTGTTTCTGACGGCTTTTATCTGGTCAGGACTGTTGACAAAGCCAATCTTTTGGGTTACACTCAGACTTATGTTAGCTAGTGTAGCTGTAAAGAATTGTATATTGGCGGCTTGCAGCGTTCGATTGTTTAACCTCGTACGGATAAGCGCCTGTTGTGGATTGCCAGGTTTTACTGTTTTTTAGGTGCATTCTTTAGTGTCAGGAGCAGTTATGCCCCTGCCCTCGCTCGGACTTCCTGTTGAAACCATTCTGTTGTTGTTGGTGACGCTTGTTGTCGCAGCGGCGACATTGTTGTACCACGGGCGGACGCTTCGGGGACAAATGCCGTATCGCCGGCCCTTGCCGGCTCTCGATGTCTTGCGTGCCGCGCTCGGGCGCGGGGCGGAAACCGGGCGGGCCATTCACATCTCGCCTGGCGCGGGGACAGTGGGCGCCGGTTCTGGTGGGCGGGCGACTGCAGCCGATACCATTGCCGGCTTGCTTATTGCTGAACGGGTAGCCGATGATGCCGCATTGAACGGTGCTCCGGTCCTGGTTACCAGCGGTGATGCTATCTCGCATCTTGCCTTGCGCGGCATACTCCGTCAAGCGTATCGGGAGGCTGGGCAACTCCAAGATTACGATCCAGCGCGGATCCAACTGCTGGCGCATCAGAACCAGACTGCGTATGCCGCCGGGGTGATGTCGCTCCATGGGCGGCAGCGTCTGGAAGCCAGCGTTCTGGTGGGAAGCTTTGGACAAGAGTTCCTGTTGATCGGCGAAGATGGCGCCCAGCGGGAACTGCCGCAAGTAGCGGGTACAACAACAACAACTGCCTTGCCAGTGATGTTCCTGAGCGTCGACGCAACACTGATTGGCGAAGAACTCTTTGCCGCAGAGGCCTATCTGTCGAGTCGGGCAACTGCTCAGGCGCGCTTAATGACCCAAGATCTGTTGCGCACAGCAGTTATCATTTTGATCGTCATTGGGCTGGTCTATGGCATGTTGCAAGTCGTGCTTGGGCTTCCCGCATTGCCAGGACTCTAACGAAGAGGGCGTTGATGGCTTTTTTTCGCGACCCCAAACGCTTTCTAACTATCTTGATCGCTGGTGTTGCCGGTGTGGTGGTGTTGCTCGACTTTGTGCGGGCAACGGCGCTGGTTGGTTTACTTGCCGGTGCATTGGTCGAGTGGACTGCAACGTTAACGGCTCTAGCATTGCTGATTGGGCTCGTAAGCGTGGCTGCTTCGCACTTTGGGCGCGTGCTGCGTCGTGAGCTCGATTGGGGTTATAGCGTCCTGTTGCTGCTATCAATGTTGGCCGTCATCGGCGTCGGTATTTTCTATCCGGTCACGCAGAATGGCCAGCTTCAATTGCCTGGCAGCCTGGCTGAAGAGCCGATTCGGTTTTTTTTTCGTGTCGTGTTTGAGCCGCTGGCAAGCAGTTTTCTGGCTTTACTCGTCTTTTTCAGCCTAAGCGCTGCATTACGTGCGCTTCAGCGGCGAACGGCTGAGGCGCTGGTTATCGTTGGGGTTGCGGTCATTGTGCTCGTCGCCCAACTTCCGCCGGTTGCAGCGTTGCCGTTCGTTGGCGTAACGGTCCAGTTTTTTAACGATTATGTGGCATTGGCTGGCGCGCGGGGTCTCTTGATAGGCGCTGCTATCGGGGCAATTGTCGCAAGTGTTCGTGTATTGCTTGGTTTCGATTTGCCCTATATCGATCACTAAGTGATCAACTTTATTGCGTTAAGGTGAAATGTCGCCTTTTGAACGATGAAGGCTTCTTGACAATGAATCCTTCATCCTTTGTGAAACGCTGGTATGGATCATCTTCCTCCCTGGCTGCGTAATGCGCCACTGCCGGCTCGTCCGCCTTCGCGCGATGCAGCGGCTGATGATGCGTCGCCCGAATGGCTGCGTGGTGTCGCGTCGTCCCCAACGCCCCCGCCCACGACGAGCTCATCTGATTGGCTGCCTAGTGTTGAGCCAGAGCCTTCACCTGATGATGCCGCTAGTGAGCAAATTCCTGAATGGTTGCGCGATCTACAGGTTGAAGTACACAAGACTGAAGAGTCTGACGATCAGCCGGAGTGGCTCAACAACCCAGTGACCGAAGAGTCATTGCCGGCTGGCGAGACTCCGGCGTGGCTGCTTACCGATGCTGCGTCAGAACAGGACGATACTGCAGATATACCGGATTGGCTTCGTGAGTCTGGAGCGTCCCAAAGTTCCTCGCCTGAGCCGCCGCCGCGACCATCGGTGAGTGGTGCGACTTCCTGGTTGAGTAGCCTCGGCGCTGATCAGGAGGAGCAGCGACCCTCTACCGATGAGCCCGTAGAATTTACCGATCAACCTGCATCGGAGCAGCAAACTCCACGCCACGTGCAAATGCCTGTCGGCGCGACCGATTGGTTGCGCAGCATTGGTCAGGAACCAGACCTGGAGCCGGAAACGAGCCAACAATCGCCAGAAGTGAGTGGGGCTGCACCTAGTGCGGAACGCTTTGGCGAGGATGACGCGGAAGCGGGTATTCCTGATTGGTTGCGCGATATCTCATCATCGGATATAGAAAAAGATATTGCCGCGATAGAGTCCGAAACGCAGCCTGCGCGTGAACAGTTCGCTGCTTCTGAAATGCCGGAACCATTTGATTCGAACCAGGAAATACCAGACTGGTTGCGGAGCGAATCTCTGGCTGCACAGTCTACTGGACCTTCATTGGGCGGCGCCGACATTCCGGCCTGGCTTGAAGAGGCGACCTCCGATGAGCATGATCTATCGGATGATCGCACAACTTCCGCCAGTCAAACCCCCGCATGGCTACAATCCCCAGAACAATCCTCTCCCGATGATCAGACGAGCATGTCTTCGAGCGCAGAATCGGAAGCCTTGCCAAGTTGGTTGACCGCCGATACCGGTTCGGAGGCGGAACCAGTCAGTTCTGGCAATGTTGTGCCAGATTGGCTGCATGGGTCTGAACCAAGCGTGGATCGTACCCAGGAGACTGCTTCTGATCAAGCAAGCCCGTCATGGTACAACGATACTGAGACTGGATCGACTGTGTCTGATGCAGAGAGTAATATACCTGCCTGGCTACAGGAAGCGACCGATGAAACTCATGCTGAATCCGGCTCATCAGCCTCTTCAGAGGAGATACCAGCCTGGTTGCGCGACACCGATCGGGAAACGCCCAGCGCGACAAGCGACAGCGAGGAGATACCAGCCTGGTTGCGCGACACCGATCGGGAAACGCC
>JAKSDJ010000493.1 GCA_022360155.1 Chloroflexales bacterium
CCGGGTCATTCGAATCTTGTCGCGAAAAACCAAGAACAATCCGGTCCTTATCGGCGAGCCCGGGGGTGGCAAGAACGCCATAGTGGAAGGGCTGGCCCAGCGCATCGTTCGCGGAGACGTTCCCGAATGGCTGAAGGGAAGGTCCATATTCTCCCTGGACCTGGGGGCCCTGATGGCCGGCGCCAAGTACCGCGGCGAATTTGAAGAGCGCCTCAAGGCCGTGCTCCAGGAAATCAAGGCAAGCGATGGACAAATCATCCTGTTTATCGATGAGGTCCACAACATCGTCGGAGCCGGGCGCAGCGAAGGCTCCACCGACGCCGGCAACATGCTCAAGCCCATGCTGGCGCGCGGCGAACTCCACATGGTCGGCGCAACAACTTTGGATGAGTATCGCAAGCATATCGAGAAAGACGCCGCGCTGGAGCGGCGCTTCCAGCCAGTGATGGTCGAATCGCCCAGCGTCGAAGATACCATCAGCATTTTGCGCGGCCTCAAGGAACGCTACGAGACCCACCACGGCGTACAGATCACCGATGGCGCGATTGTCGCGGCGGCGGTGCTTTCCGAACGTTATATCTCCGACCGCTTCTTGCCAGATAAAGCGATTGACCTGGTTGACGAGTCGGCGGCGCGGTTGCGCATGGAGATCACCAGCGACCCGCAAGAGCTCGACGACCTGAAGCGTCGTATGATGCAGCTTGAGATCGAACGCGAGGCGCTGAAACGCGAGAAGGATCGGGCGAGTAAGGAACGCCTGGAGAAGTTGGAACAAGACCTGGCAAACCTGCGCGAGCAGCGCAACGGCCTTGAAGCGCAGCTTCAGCGTGAGCGTGAAGTCCTCGAACGAATCCAGCGGATGAAAGAGGAAATCGACCAGACCCGCTTCCAGATCGAGCAGGCTCAGCGCGAGTATGACTATAACAAGGCCGCTGAGTTACAGTACGGCAAACTCGCTAACCTGGAGAAACAGCTCGTCGAAGCCGAAACGCAGCTCAAGGACAGCGGCAATCGGCTGCTCAAGCAGGAGGTTGATCAGCAAGATATCGCGGAGGTGGTGTCGAAGTGGATAGGCGTGCCGGTGAGCAAATTGCTGGAGGGCGAGGTCGAGAAGCTGGTCCACATGGAAGAGCGCCTACACCAGCGTGTGGTTGGCCAAGACGAGGCGGTCACAGCAGTCGCTAACGCTGTACGGCGTGCTCGCTCCGGGCTGCAAGATCCGAATCGCCCGCTGGGCTCCTTCTTGTTCCTCGGACCGACCGGCGTGGGGAAGACCGAACTGGCGCGAGCGCTGGCCGAGTTCTTGTTCGACGACGAGGCGGCGCTGGTCCGGCTGGATATGTCTGAATATATGGAGAAGCACACTGTGGCACGATTGATTGGCGCGCCGCCGGGCTATGTCGGCTATGAAGAAGGCGGCCAACTCACCGAGGCGGTGCGGCGCAAGCCGTATAGCGTGGTTCTGTTCGACGAGGTCGAGAAGGCTCATGCCGATATCTTCAACGTCTTGCTGCAGATCCTGGACGATGGGCGGCTCACCGATGGACAAGGCCGGGTCGTCAATTTCAAGAATGCTGTCGTGATCATGACCAGCAATATCGCCAGCCCGATTATCCAGGAGTTGACCCAGTCCGGTGAGAGCCAGGAGACGCTGCGCGTAGAGGTGATGGACGAACTGCGCGACGAGTTCCGGCCTGAGTTTCTGAATCGGATCGATGATATTATCGTCTTTACGCCGCTGAGTCGCAAGCATATTGGCCGGATTGTCGAGATCCAGTTGCAGCGGCTACGGCAGCTCTTGGCAGATCGCAAGATCGGCTTGGAGTTGACGGCGGCAGCGCGGCAGCAATTGAGTGAAGAGGGCTATGACCCGGTCTATGGCGCGCGTCCGCTCAAGCGAGTGATCCAACAGCGTATCCAGAATCCTTTAGCGCTCCAACTGTTGCAGAGTGAGTTCTACGATGGTGATACAATTCTGGTCGATGTCGAGGGTGGTGAGTTTCGCTTTCGCCATGGATCATAGTTCGATTTGATAATCTCCTCGTGCGATGGGAGGCGATGCGGTGTAGAAGCGCTGACATCGCCTCATTAGCATTTTGCTCGGTGTTTTGATCGCTTCGATAGGTGAATCTCATCTGCTCTTTATCTCTTCCTCATACCGTTCTCATCCTATTGTGGCATACTAAATATGACCAAACATGGTGAGCTATAACGGGGGTAGCGAACCGTGGTGAGCATCTCTTCTCCCTCCTTCAACTACAAAACGGACCGGTCGGGCAAACCGGTCCGTTTTGTAGTTGGTGAACACATGGATGTACTCCCTGTGCTATAATTGCGGCGTTTCCAGTGAAAACAGATTCCGCGCGCAGCATAACCATTTTGATTGACATAAGGTTAGTTGCGTTACCCCATTGCTAGGGCATAGGCACAGAGGATGCGGCACGGCATAAACCGCAACGGTATTCGCTCCAATGAATTTTCCTGCGTTGACTGGGACGCCAGCCGTCGCTGGATGAATCGCTCATTCTTTCACAAGCAGTTCTTTTGTTTAAACGATAAGTCACCCCAAGCGCCGTACCGGCGTATCGCCGTGTTGCGTGGTTCTGTCTGGATGACGAACTCGGTCAGGTAACAGTGTCAGGGTGTATGTTGATAGTAACGAACATGATGCAGAACGAAACGATCATTGCTCTTGAGCAGCAGTACGAAGTTGGTCTCTACCCCAAGCGCCCGCTTGCGATCGTACGTGGCGAGGGCGCGCGGCTGTGGGATGCCGAAGGGCGGATGTTCATCGACTGTGTAGGCGGGCAGGGTGCAGCGAACCTGGGCCATTGCCACCCCGCCATTGTTGCGGCGCTCCAGACACAGTCCTCCCATCTGATCAGCTGCCCCGAGATTTTCCCAAACGACCAGCGCGCTACCTATTTGGAGGAACTTGCTGACGCTTTGCCCTTCCCAGCGCGGATCTTTTGCTGTAACAGCGGCGCCGAGGCGGTGGAGGCCAGTATCAAATTCGCGCGCCTATTGACGGGACGCACGCGAATCATCGCGGCAATGCGCAGTTTTCATGGGCGTACCTTTGGGGCCTTGAGCGCGACGTGGGAACCCAAATATCGCCAGCCGTTTGAACCGCTGGTACCGGACTTTGCGCACGTGCCCTACGACAACATGGAGGCTTTAGCACAGGTGGTCGATGACGAGACTGCCGCTGTCCTCCTGGAACCAGTTCAGGGCGAGGGCGGGGTGCGCCCAGCCAGCCCCGGCTACTTGGAGGGTGTTCGTCGGCTATGCGACGAGCATGGCGCGCTGTTGCTGGTCGATGAAGTGCAGACAGGCTTTGGGCGCACTGGCCGACTATTTGCTATTGAACACAGTGGCGTAACGCCGGATATGATGGCGCTAGCCAAGAGCATTGCCGGTGGCTTGCCAATGGGCGTAGTCGCTCTTCACGAACGGCACGGCGTTTTGCCTCCCGGTTCACACGGAACAACGTTCGGCGGCAACCCGCTGACCTGTGCGGCGGCGCGCGCGGCGCTACGCGCCCTTATCGACGAGGAATTGCCGCGTCAAGCCGCCGAGAAGGGAGCCTGGTTGTTGGCGCAATTGCGATCGCTGGAGGCGCCTGTGGTGCGCGAGGTACGCGGGCTGGGGCTGCTGGTCGGCCTGGAACTCAAGCAGCGGGTCCAGCCTTACCTGGGCGCTTTGCTCGAACGCGGCGTGCTGGCTCTACCGGCTGGCCCGACCGTGCTGCGCCTGCTCCCGCCCCTGGTGATCAGCTACGACGATCTGGGAACGGTCGTAGCCGCGGTTGCTGCGGTGTTGCGCGGAACATAAAACCAATAGAACCTTGTTCCCGATGATGCATCCGATAATCGTAGATTTCATTGCGCCACGATCAGCGTTTTCAGGCGTGCTTGTGTCTAACGGAACTGTTCGCATCAGTAGGCTTGAGCGTTTGAACGTTTGAACGTGCTAACGTGCCAACGTTCAAACTTAAAATGTTGGCGTGAATTGGCGTAGCATCCAGTCATCGCTGGCGAGGAGATAGGTCAGTTCAAAGATGCCCTCGTTTGTAGCGACCAGGAAACAGTGTGCGTCTGGTTCGCGCCAGGCGCGCAGCACCTGCTCAACATGATACTCACGTTCTTCCCAGATCAGGCGAAGCGGGCGACCGGGATACGCATATTCGGCGCGGCAATGAACAATAATAGGCCTATACATAGAATTATTATACCAGGTGTTATGTTTAGGGTATACCAGTGACCGGTTGTGATATAACTTGGTGTCTGTTTCATTAGGGGCTCGGGCCGATTCCGCAATCTCCCCGCTTGAGGCCAAGTCAAAAAGTCAACGCGTTGGCGTTGATTATGTAATGAGATTGAACAGAGATTTCGGTGACAAAAAGGGGGAGCTATGCAGGACCGCATCGGCATCATTGACCTGGGCTCGAACACGACTCGGCTGATCGTGATGGCTTACCAGCTTAATTCTTGTTTCAAGTTGGTTGACGAAGTGAGCGAAGTTGTGCGGCTAGCCGAAGGCGTCGGCGAAGACCAAATGCTGCAAGAGCAGCCGATGCACCGCGCCATCGAAGCATTGAAGCTGTTTAATACATTTTGCCGCGCCACCAATGTTGAGGGAATCATCGCTGCTGGGACCAGTGCGCTCCGTGAAGCCGCAAACCAGGCCCAGTTTCTTGATATGCTTAAACGCGAGACCAACCTCGATCTGCGCGTGCTCAGCGCTGAAGCTGAAGCCTACTACTCCTACCTAGGCGCGGTCAACTCGCTGCCCGTCACCGACGGATTTGTGATCGATACCGGCGGGGGAAGCACCCAGGTCTCAGCGATGCGCGATCGGCAATTCATTCACTCGTTTTCCCAGCAGGCGGGCGTTGTTCGCTTTACCAACCGTTATGTTCAGTCTGATCCGATTAGTAAGCGCGATTTCCGCGCGCTCGAACAGGCTGCAACCGAAGCGTTTGCTGGCCTGGATTGGTTTCGTGCCACCGAGGAACGCCAGTTGGTTGGCTTGGGCGGCACGGCGCGCAATCTGGCGCGTATCGACCAGAAGCGGCGCAACTATCCTCTGGGCATAACCCACGGCTATACGTTAACCTTTGCTGCGCTCGACGACATCGTCAGCAACCTGCGCGCAAGCACCCAGCGCGAGCGCGAAGCCATTCCTGGCCTTAGCCGCGACCGCGCCGATGTGATTCTAGCCGGCGGTGTGATTTTGCTGCGCCTGATGCGACAAGGTAACTTTGACAAGATGCTGATCAGTGGTCAGGGCCTGCGTGAAGGCCTATTCTATGAGTTCTTTCTGAAGGAACAGCCGCACCCATTATTTGAAGATCTCCGTAGTTTTAGTGTGCGAAACCTGGCTCAAACCTATAACTATGAAGTCAGTCACGCTGAGAAGGTGCAAGAGTTGAGTCTGTCGCTTTTCGATCAGCTTTGGCCGTTGCATGGTTACGGCGCTTGGGAACGCGAGTTACTAGGCTATGCCGCGCTGATCCACGATATTGGCATGCAGGTCGGCTACTACGATCATCACAAGCATTCGGCCTACCTGGTGCTCAATGCGGCGCTTCAAGGCTTCAACCACCGTGAGGTGGTTATACTGGCGTTGTTGGCGCGCACCCATCGGAAGGGTGATATCGACACCAAGCCATACAGTTCGATCCTTGAGTTTGATGATGAGGAACGACTGATGCGTTTGGGCGCGCTCCTGCGCATTGCCGAATACCTGGAACGCAGCAGAAGTCAGGTCGTCGAGAGTCTCCATGTGGAAATTGGCGAAGATAGCATTAAAGTCCATGTGCAAGCTGCTGGCGATGTCACGGTTGAAGTTTGGGATGCCAATCGCCGGACTCGCTTGTTCAAGAAGGCCTATGGCAAGGATATAGAGATTGTGCATGACGCATAACTATGCCATTTTTGAATGTTACTGGCCGGTGAAATTCTGATTGAGGCAAGCGGCTCCTATTCTGATGAGAGGGAGGCAGTGTGCAGCGAAAAATGACAAATTCCGTTAGAAGTTGCAGGAATCTGCCGGCATGTTTCTGTAACTGCGATGGATTTACTCTAATTTTAAATGTAACGATAACGAGCTATTAATATTCTCTTAAATAGTAGCTGGTATGCTTGAGCCGTAGCCTGTCTACCATATCCTAATGAACAGCAAGTACAGACTGTAAAGTAGCATGCGGTCTGTGTTTGCTGTTTTTAATGCATATAGTCCTGATCATGTGTGATTCGGAGGGTAATTTTTCCTTGCAAAACAGGAATATCGCCCCTTCTTGTTGGATATTGTAATCTCTACACTGAATAGTTGCCCTGCCTGTTCATCTGTATGTTGCTGTATTACTAAAGGGAATCATGAAATATCGTACATTATTTACTGTCCCGCTGGTATTGTTCGCTCTGATCATTGCCCCGTTGGCGATGCCGGTTGGTGCGAATCCCGTCCCTGCACGGCTCTTGACCGATCCCGTGTTGCAACTGCCCACTGCTGACTCGGTGCGGGTCGTCTGGTATACCGAGTTCGAAGGCGCCGATCATACCCTCGTCTATGGCGCCGACCTGGAAAAGACCGTGCCCGCAAGCACAAGCAAAATGACGCGCATGCTCGAGGATCAGAGCTCGGAGCTCTTCGGCGAGCGCCCGAGTGAAGTTGTCGAACGCGACATTTGGCGCCATGAAGCCATTGCTAGCGATCTGACCCCGAATGTGCGGATGCCGTATTTCGTGCGTAGCATCGATGATGCGGGTCGGCAAATCGTGAGCGAGCAGTTTACGCTCCAGCCGCTCCCAACGCCAGGGCACGGCATGCGCATCCTGCTCACCTCTGATCAGCAGAACCGGCCAATGTCGCCGGCCAACTTCCAGAAAGTGATCGAAACGGTCGGCCCGGTTGATGCAGTCTTTATGGCCGGTGATTTTGTGGACACTCCCCACCGTGCATCGGAGTGGTTCGACCGTAATAATCCTGGGCGCCCGGCGTTTTTTCCTGCTTTCCAGGGGAACTTTCAGGAGCTTTTCCCCGAACATCCCTACGTTGGCGGCGCCATTTTGCAGAACGCGCCGCTCTTCGGGACCATCGGCAACCACGAAGCGCCTGGCCGCTGGCGTCCCAACGAGCAGTTCATGCTCAACGGTCGGTTGACGACCGCGACCATCAATCACATGGACAACGATCCGCAGCCGCGTTGGTACGCTGAGCTGCGCTATGAGCAAGAGAAGGAAAGCATCAATCCAACCAATGACCCGGCGCTCCGCGAACAGTGGATCAGCGACAACTCGTACGAATTCACTCAGTACCTGGAGATGTGGAATCACCCCGCCGACGGCCCCCAGGGTGAGTCGTACTACGCCTACCGCATCGGCGATGTTTTTGTGATCTCGATGAACGTCTCGCGGGTCTGGCGCACCTGGAATACCGGCGAGAATGATCGCGGCAAGCTGACCGAATTCCGCAGCGAGCTGAACAATCCGGATGAATGGGGCTTTGGCGATATGTGGTTCGAGACCTTCGGTGTCGGCTCGGAGCAGTATGAGTGGCTGAAGAGCATGCTGACTAGCCGTGAATTCCAGGACTCGAAGTATCGGGTTGTGCTGGCTCACCAGACGATGTTCGGCCTGGGCGACAATGCCGTGCCGGTGATGTCCGACCAAGTTGTGACCATCTCGTACGAGCAGGATGGCGAGGCCCAAACACTGCGCACCGAGTGGCCGATGAATCCGGCTGCCTGGGCGGCCCAGATCGAACCGATTGTCGGTTCAATCACCGATATTCAGTATGAGTACCCCTTCGAGAATGATATTTGGCAGAATGATATCGAGCCTTTGTTGCTGCAGCATGGCGTTCAACTTGTTCACACCGGACACTCGCACATGTGGAACCGAGCGCGAGTAGGAACATTGAACTATCTGGAAACCTCGAACGTGGGCAATACGTTTGGCGCCTACTTCGATAACCTGAATCGCCGCGCTTCATGGGCTGGTCTCTACCCGGATACGCCGAAATGGGATCCCGCCGACTACCCGCGCGCAGGCGATCCGCACGGGCGCGAGCCCATCTTTCCAACCATGTCCAATCCAATGCGGGAAATGGAAGGGGAAGCCCGCGATTTGCCCTATGTCGCCAGCAATAATGTCACTGTCTTCTCGATCCTCGACACCGCGAGCGGAACGGTCAGCAGTTATGCATTCGACACCCGCGATCCGGCGAGTGATGTCGTCAAGTTCGACGAGTTTAGCTTGAACGCGCCGTATATCACCCTCAACGGCAACGCGGGAGTCTGCCGTAACACGACCCCGCTTGGCGCTACGCTCTCGATCACCCTCAACGATGTCGACTCGACGCCGGAGGGCTTGCGCCTGAGCGCGCGCTCGTCGAACCAGAGCGTCGTGCGTAACAGCGATATTGTTTTGATTGGCAGCGACGCAGAGCGTGCGGTCCAGATCACCGTTCAGCCGGCGCAGACGGGGCCGCGCTCCAGCATCGTCGCGCTGACGGTGAGCGATGGCGAGCATACGACCGAAACCCAGTTTCAAGTGACCGTCGGGACAAGCGGTGCAGATAGCATCACCGGCGCGGCGAACATGCCCAACCTGATTATGGGGTTGCGCGGCGCAGGCGCCTTGACTGGCGGGCCGCTCGGCGATCTGATCTGCGCTGGGCGCGATGCGGCGGTCATCGATGGCGGCGCGGGCAATGATACGCTCGTGGGGGGGCCGGCTGCAGATAGCATCACCGGCGGCGCAGGCTTCGACGCTATTTTTGCCGGTGCGGGCGACGATAACGTCGACGGCGATGCCGGTAATGATTTGTTGCTGGGCGGTACGGGGAACGACGCGCTTGACGGCGGTGTTGGCAACGATCTGATCAATGGCGGTCCCGGCGACGATACCATGCGCGGCGGCGAGAGCAACGACACCATGCGCGGCGCTCAGGGTGCAGACTTCTTCGACGGCGGGCTGGGGATCGATAGCGCGGTGGACTATGACCCGTCTCAGGGCGATACCTACGCGCAGGGGAGCATTGAGAATCTGCCGTAGTTTGCTCTCCGTGTGATCGGACGATGATAAATACCAGACGCCAGGCGATAGAGATCGGCTGGCGTCTGAATGTCATCGATGTGTTGCTCTGGCCTGCCGGTGCCGCTGACGAAACCGTTATCGGCCATTTCACCCAATCGTCATTCCACGAGCGGCAATCGTATGGTATACTCTGCCCACATAAACCCGAACTAGCAAAGGTCGCTTGGGGGGAGGCGATCGGGAGGTGCAAGCTTAGAGATTTTACATAATGAAAAGCGCATGGGCTTCGGTGCAGTATGGCCGGAGTTGACGAGGTGGAGGTTCCCTGCCGCAAGGCGGGGCTAACGCGGGAACATACACGGTTCCTGCGGAACATCGACAGATCAGCGGATGCCTCCCAGGCGTATGGACACCGCCTGCAAGCGCTCCCTCAACGCCTCCCGGCGACGGGCAGGACAATCGGGCCGCAGTGGACCACCCCAATGTATTCTTCCCCTTCCTTCGTTCAGCGGAAAGCGAACAGAAATAGCAGGCAAGAAGCGCTTATTGCGTGCGGTAGGCTGCGTTCGATGCTTGCACGTTTGAACGACCGTTCCGCAAGGACACGCAGACGAATCAAATGAGGCACAGATGTTCGCGATGCCTGAGCATATCTCAGCGCGTCCGCCCATCTCGCCTGCGTTCTCTTGAACATTGTGCAATAAAGATAAGGAGAATACAGCCATGTGTGGGATAGTTGGCTACGTTGGGCTGCGCAACGCGACGGATGTGGTAGTTGGCGGCCTCCAGCGTCTGGAATATCGCGGATATGACTCGGCGGGAATTGCGATCTATGATCCAGCGGCGGGGTTGCAACTGCGCCGGAGCGTCGGCAAGCTCAGCAACCTGATGATCCGCTTGCACGAAGCGCCGGCTAGCGGCAACCTGGGTATCGGTCATACCCGTTGGGCCACCCACGGCGGCGTCACCGAGGTGAATGCTCACCCGCATCGCGACCAGAGCGGCGATATTGTCGTCATCCAGAATGGCATTGTCGAGAACTATCTCGAACTCAAGGGGCGCTTGCTCGAACAGGGCTATAGCTTCCACTCGCAGACCGACACCGAAGTGATTGCCTACCTCGTCGGCGATTACTACCGCGTGTGCGGCTCGCTGGAACAGGCCGTGCGCCGCGCCCTCCCTGAATTGCGCGGCGGCAACGCCATCGTCGCCTTCAGTGTGCGCGAACCAGGCCAACTTGTGGTGGCGCGGCTGGGCAACGCCGGCGGCGTAGTGTTGGGCCTGGGCGAGGGCGAGAACTTCGTCGCTTCCGATTTACTCGCCATCCTCGACTACACCCGTGACGTGATCTTTCTCGAAGACCGTGAGTTGGCGGTTGTCACCGGCGATGCACTCCAGATCAGCACCTTGGCCGGTGCGCCGGTCGAGCGCGCTCCCGCAACGGTCCAGTGGGATCCGGTGTCGGCGGCAAAGGGCGACTACAAGCACTTCATGCAGAAGGAGATCTATGAACAGCCGCGCGCTCTGACTGATGTGTTGCGCGGGCGGATCGACCTGGAGGCGGGGACGGTGAATCTGGAAGACCTGAGCCTCGATGATGCGGCTTTGCACAGGGTGAGCCGGATCTATGCGACGGCCTGCGGAACGGCCTGGCACGCCGCGCTGGTCGGCAAGTTTATGATCGAGTCTCTGGCCCGTGTGCGCGTCGAAGTGGATTATGCCAGCGAGTTCCGCTATCGCCAACCGATCCTCGGCGACGATGCGCTGCTGCTGGCGATCTCGCAGAGCGGCGAGACGGTGGATACGCTAGCGGCGATGGAAGAGGCCCGCGAGCAGAGAGTGCCGAGTGTCGCGATTGTCAACGCGATTGGCGCCCAGGCGGCGCGGTTGGCCGACGGCGGACCGATCTATTTACATGCCGGCCCAGAGATTGGCGTTGCTTCGACCAAGGCGTTTACCTCGATGCTGGTCGCGAATTTTCTCTTTGCGTTGCGCCTGGCCCAGGCCCGTAAAGTCCTGACGCCGCAGCAAGCCCGCGAACAGCTCCAGGCGCTGATCGAGTTGCCGCGCAAAGCTGCGCAGGTGCTCGAACAGACCGCACAGCAATGCGAGGCGTTGGCCGAACACTTCTATCATGCCTCCAATGCGCTTTACCTGGGTCGCCAGATCAACTATCCCATCGCGCTGGAGGGCGCCCTCAAGCTGAAAGAGATTAGCTATATTCACGCTGAGGGCTACCCGGCGGGCGAGATGAAGCACGGTCCGGTGGCGCTGATCGATGAGGCGCTGCCAGTGGTCTGCATCGCGCCGCGCGACCCGATCTACGCGAAGATGCTCAGTAATGTCGAGCAGGTCAAGGCGCGGCATGGCCAGGTGATTGCCATCGCCACCGAAGGTGATACGCAGATGGCCGCGCAGGCGGACCACACCATCTTTGTTCCTGAGACGGCACCGCTGCTCACGCCGGTGCTGACGGTATTGCCGCTGCAACTCTTGTCCTATCACATTGCGGTGTTGCGCGGCTGCGACGTGGACCAGCCACGCAACCTGGCCAAGAGCGTGACGGTGGAGTGAGG
>JAKSDJ010000182.1 GCA_022360155.1 Chloroflexales bacterium
AGCGCGCCGGTAATTGACTATTTGCGGTCGCTCGGGGTCACGGCGGTGGAATTGATGCCAATCCAGCAATTTGTCAACGATCAGCACCTGTCTGACAACGGCCTGCGCAACTATTGGGGCTACAACACCCTGAACTTCTTCGCGCCGGATGTGCGTTACAGCAGTTCGGGCACGCAGGGCGAGCAGGTGCGCGAGTTCAAGGCAATGGTCAAAGCGCTGCACGCCACCGGTATCGAGGTCATTCTCGACGTCGTTTACAACCACACCGGCGAGGGCAACCACCTGGGTCCGACGCTCTCGTTCCGCGGGATCGACAACCACTCCTATTACCGGCTTGTGCCAGGGACGCCGCGCTACTATATGGATTACACCGGGTGCGGCAACAGTCTGAATCTGTTGCACCCACGCACACTGCAACTGGTGATGGACAGCCTGCGCTATTGGATCAGCGAGATGCATGTCGACGGGTTCCGTTTCGATCTGGCAACAACGCTGACTCGCGGTATGCACGAGGGAGATCGGCTCTCGGGCTTCCTCGATGTGATCAAGCAAGACCCGGTGATTTCGCAGGTTAAACTGATTGCCGAGCCGTGGGATGTCGGCCCTGATGGTTACTGGGTTGGACGCTTCCCAGCGCCATGGTCCGAGTGGAACGGCAAGTACCGAGATACCGTACGGCGCTACTGGAAGGGCGATGATAGCCAGGCTGCCGAGCTAGCTTCTCGCTTGACCGGGTCGAGCGACCTATACAAGCATAATGGTCGCCGACCGGCGGCTAGCATCAACTTCGTCACGTCGCACGACGGGTTTACCCTGCGCGACCTGGTGAGCTACAACGACAAGCACAACGAAGCCAACGGTGAAGACAATCGCGATGGCGACTCCCATAACAACAGTTGGAACTGCGGGGTCGAAGGGCCGACCGACGATCCGACAGTCAATACTTTGCGTGAGCAGCAGCAGCGCAACTTACTGGCCACGCTCTTGCTCTCGCAGGGGGTGCCGATGCTTTTGGCCGGTGACGAGCGCAATCGAACCCAGCACGGTAACAACAACGCTTACTGTCAAGATAATGAGATTAGTTGGGTGGATTGGCATCTCGACGAAGTTGGCCAGCGACTGCTCAGGTTTACGCAGCGCCTGATCGCCATCCGTCGAGCTCATCCCGCGCTGCGACGCCGCAACTTCTTCTGCGGCTGCATGATGTCTGGCAACACCTCGTGTGATATCGAATGGCTCAGCCCCGACGGCCTAGAGATGAGCCCAGGCATGTGGAGCGACGGCAATACGCGCTGTCTGGGCTTGATGCTCAATGGTCAGGTCATGAATGAACAAGGCGAACAGGGACGCCCAATCAATGATGACATCTTTCTCATCCTGTTCAACGCGCACTACGAACCCATCCCCTTCATCCTGCCCGACTGGCCCGACGATCCGGAGTGGGAAGTTCTATTTGATACCGCTGTGCCAGACGGCAGCCGCGATTGCACCTCCGTTACCGATGTTTACGAGGTGCAGGGGCGCTCGTTGGTGCTCCTACGTGAACGCATGACCAGTGTGGCCGAACAACCTAAAATAGCTGTCGAAGCCGTTCCATCGGCGACCGCCGAGCGCATTGCTGCGATTCTAGAGCCAGATAAAGCGGTCAGCGCGGCATCCGACACACCGACCAAACCTGGCCGAAAAGGGCAACCAATCACACCGGTTACTGACGAGTGACGAGTGTAGAAACTGGCTCTTCGACGCGATATGCCATTTCGCACAACGCGCATAGAGCGCCGAATTGCTTCTGAGAGGGATTTTCTGGCAGATGCATCTGTGAGAGAATCCCGCCCTTTTTCTTCCAGGTTGCCATCTCGCCAAGGCGCGACAACTGCTACATCATTCACACTCACAAAGCGGAAGATGGATTATCTGGAAATAGGGGCGGCGGTGTGTGATCCCCAGGCCGGTCTCACACACCACCGATTAGAGGAAATAATGAAGGATGAGACTGTTGCCAAGACGCCATAGGGCATGGGTCTAGCCAGTCCCGGCGGCGCTTTCGGTGGGAGTGCAGAGGGCGCGCCGCACACAACTACATCATAGTACGTGCAGTTACATTTGGGTCACAAAAAAGGCTTGATGCAACCACAGCCGCCGAATGAGCTGCGACAGTGCGTGTCATTCGCCGCCGCTGCCAAAGCGTGATCGCTAGCGCCAGCCCGGCCAATCCCCCAACCAACGCTGTCCAAACATCGCGCCGATAGCGCTTCATTGTGGCAAGTTGATTGGACTTGGCTTCTGCCAACAGCTCACTCCAATCAGGAATGAGCGCCCGATCGGGCAGGCTGTAGGAAGTTTGCCACAGCGTTCGATATGCCTCTTGTTCAGCTTCCCAGCGCGCGTCATCCCACTTTAGCTCTTCCTGACAGATCCCGCGGATCGTTTGCAGCAGCGCCGCGCCCCCATGCGGCAGCAACAAACCCAGCCGCGTGCGACGCAACAATAGGTCATCCAGGTGAACGACACCCTCGGCGCGAGCAGTCCAGCGCAGCTCGACCCAGCGCGTCTGTGTGTCAGGAATGACGCTCAACTCACCGGGCCGCGCTGCAGTGACGAGTGCTGCTGCATCAACCCCATAGCGCCCCAATAAACGGCTCCAAGCCGCCCGATCAAGTTCTTCGCACGGTGATGGCGATATGTCCACCGGGTCCAGCGCAGGTGCGTCGCTGTCTGTGGGGCGCAACTCCGGCAGTCGGCGGCGCGCTACCATAAGGGCCTGGTGCGCGGTCAGACGGAAGGTGGTAAGTTTGCCCCCCGTAACTGTGAGCAAGCCTTGTTCTTCCTCAATAATGTGGTCGCGCGACTCCTGTGATGGATCAGCTTGGCCTGTGCTGACTACCGGGCGAACTCCGGCGAACGTGGCGATGATGTCGTCCAGACCAAGTTGCAACGCGGGAAATTGCGCTGTTACGGCGGCCATCAAGTAGGCGACTTCTTCTGGGCTGATGGTCGGCTCGCTGTCGAGCGGCTGGTCGTGATCCAGGTCGGTCGTACCTACCAGGGTTACGCCTTCCCAGGGCAGAACAAAGACCGGGCGGTCATCTACCAGATGAAAGAAGCTAATCGCCTGGGCGACCGGCAAGCGCCACGCTGGGAAGATCAAGTGGCTGCCACGCAGCGGGCGAATACGTGGCGGGCGACCAATTTCGCCGCGCAGGCAATCAGCCCAAGCGCCCGTGGCGTTGATGACAACCCTGGCACGAACTTCGCCGCAGCGTGTCTGAACCTGGTCGCGCAGCCGCACACCGACAACCTGGTCGCCGTCACGGATCAGCTCTTCAGCCTGCACATAATTGAGCGCAACGCCGCCGGCTGCGATGCCTTCACGAATGGTCCGCAACACCAGGCGTGCATCGTCGGTTTGAGCGTCGGTGTAGGCGAACCCGCCGTCGAGATTCTGCCGGGCGATATGCGGCGCGAGCATGCGGAATTCGTCAGCGGGATAATAGTGGTGGCTCTGGCGCTGACCCATGTAGTCGTACACCGTCAACCCAGCGTTATAGAACCAGCGTTGGGGGCGACTGGCGCCATAGCTTGCCAGCAAAAAACCCAGCGGCTCGATCAGACCAGGGCCGGCTTGCAGCAGCCGTTCTCGTTCCTGCACCGAGGCGCGCGCCAGGGCAAGTTGACCAGATTTCAGGTAGCGTAGCCCGCCGTGGACAAGCTTTGAGGAGCGGCTGGATGTGCCCCAGGCGAAGTCGCGCGCCTCGATCAGCAAAACCCGTGCGCCGCAGCGAGCTGCTTCCCGAAACAGACCAGCGCCGGTGATCCCGCCGCCGATCACCACGATATCCCACGCTCGATCGAGTTGCGACCACACGTCATTACGTTCGTATACATTCCACATGACTTGCCTCCTAAGACCGATATCCCTCGCGTACGCGGGGATAGCCGATAGACTGATAGTCCCTGCGTACGTGGGGATAGCCGATAGACTGTAGTCCCTGCGTACGTGGGGATAGCCGATAGACCAGTGCGCGATGGCCGTGGTCATATCTGGATGCGTATTGTGTTATGATGTCGTGTTGCAGCAAGCCGAATATCGGCGTGTATCGGCGTATATCGGCGGTTCCATGCTTTGGAGTGGATAGCCAAACGCGGAGAGAAGCCTTAGCGCCTACTCGTCACTGATCACTCATCACTCATCTCTGATACAACTTTCCTGGATTCATTAACCCATCCGGATCGAAGTTAGCGCAGAGCGTCTGGATGGCATTCATGCCAAGTTTGCCCTTTTCTGCCGGAAGATAGGGCCGATGATCGACGCCAACCCCATGTTGGTGGCTAATGGTGCCGCCGCGTGCGATGATAGCCAGGCTTGCAGCAGCTTTAAGTTTGTTCCAGCGTCGCAGGGTCTCTTGCGGATCGGGGGCGATCCGGTACAAATAGGTTGTGTAGATGCTAGAACCGGTCGGGTAGAGGTGCGAGAGATGCGAGAAGACGAATACGCGCTCACCGCAGTCGGCCAGTCCATTACGCAGCGACTCCTCGATGGCGGCAAGCAGGGCTGGCACATCCGCCCAGTTGCTTGCCGTTTCCAGCGTATCCAGCGCATACCCGCTCTCCCAGAGGCTGTTGCGCAGGTAGGGCGTGCGGAAGCGATTTTTCAGCCACTGTCGCCCGATTGCACGCCCAACGTGAACACCGCCGTGCTGCGTCGCGATCTGCAATGCCGCCTTCCGCACCATCGTCACCAGCGCTGTCGTGCCGGTGCAGCCCATCATGAGTATACACTTATCATTGCCAACGCCGCGTAGCGCCAGTAGCCGCTCCAATGCGCCAATTGCCCGCGTGTGGCCGGCCATGGCCAGAGTCGTCGCTGTTTCGACCGGCGTGCTGAGGCGCAGCAGCGAGAGCGGCGCTTGCGACTGAATGATCTGGCGCGCAGCAAGGAGCGCCTGTTCCCAGTCGGGGAAAAAGACCGTATGGACTTCCTCACGTTTGGGGAGCGCCGTCACCCGCACAGTGGCTTCGGTAAGTATCCCCATGCGCCCCTCAGAACCAAGGATCATCTCACGTAGGTCTGGCCCTGCAGCAGAAGCGGAAAATGCGGGCAGTACCAATGTCCCCGCCGGCGCCTCAAGCCGGCCACCGGCAAAGAGTTGCTCGATTCGCCCGTAGCCAAGCGACTGCTGGCCACTGGAGCGAGTGGCGATCCATCCGCCCAGTGTTGAATACTCGAAAGACTGCGGAAAATGCCCCAGCGTATAGCCGCTCGCCCGAACGTGGGCCTCCAAGTCAGGCCCGGTAATGCCTGCCCCGAACGTCGCCAACTGGCTGGTGGCATCGAAGCGCAGCAACGCACGCATCCGGCCCATGTCGACGGTAATTACCGGGGCGTCGCCGTGCGCCGAGTTGATATGCCCAACCACGCTGGTCCCGCCGCCGTAGGGGATGAGTCGCGCCCCCGCCGATCGCGCGAAGTTAAGCAAACTGCGAATATCGTCGTTGCTTGTCGGGGAGGCCACGCCATCGGGAAACATGTCGACTTGAGCGCTGCGCAACGCGATCCAATCGGGCAAGCTCTGGCCGCGGGAATGCCGTGCGCGCGCAATTGGGTCTTGGCTTATCAGCGGGTGGGCGGGCAGCCGAGAAGACGGAACCGTCGCGACCAGCTCTTCCAGGGTCGCATCGCGCGGCGCTGAACCGGCGCCGACCGCTTGCTCCAGCAGGCGTTTCGCTTGCTCTGGCAGCGGATAGTCTATCGCATCATCGCCCCAACCATTCCAGCGTTTCATAGCGTCTTGCCCTCATCGTGCCTATGTTCTTGCTCCGCTTGCCGCCACAGCGTAATGCTTTCCTGCATAACCGTGCGGCTGATCCGCGCTGCTGCGACTGTATCACTGGCCTGTGCCGCTTCGCGCAGTGTAGTGTAAAAGAACCGCGATAGCTGCCGCGCCTCGGGATGCGCAAAGTAGCGCTGGGCCATTTCTTCATAAAAGCCGGTAAACCCATTCAGAATCAGTGTATAGACCGGGTTGCCGGATGCAATAGTCAGGGCGCGATGCAGCTGCCAGTCATATGCGGCAAACGCCTCAGCGCTGTCCCCGAGGTCGCTGGCTTCAGCCAGAATCGAAACCACACGCAGCGCGGCATGCCTAACCGCCGCTTCGGTATAGGCCGGCGCAAGCGCGAGGCGCACTTCAAGAAGATGCAAGACAAAATTGGGCGGCAGGCGCTGGCAATGTACAAGGGTGCTTAGCACATTGAGCCCGCCCTCACACCAGAAGTCGTTGACTCGGGTCGACTTGCCGTGGCGGATAGTCAGCCAGCCGTCGCGCGCCAGACGCTGCATTGCCTCGCGTAAGGTGGGGCGGGTCACGCCGAGCGAGGCCGCCAGGTCGCGTTCGCCCGGCAATGTGGAGTCCGGCGGATAGACGCCATCCAGGATAGCTGTGACGAGCGACTGTTCGGCGTGGATCACTGGGCGTTGCGGCGCGTTGATTGCCAACATGGCTTCACCTCATATCTGGTAAGTGGTCTGACCAGTTTGACTCTATTATACGACTTTCGACAGTTCTATGCAAGCTTTTGTTTTTGACGAGGCGCAGACTGGGCCGCTCCAACTCGAAGATGTTTTTCGAAAATGGGATGGTCACCTTTGGCGCTGTCGCATCGATTCTGCGGTACATCGCCTCCTCGTCTCTCTTGTTTTGACACGCCAGTCGAAGAGTGTTACACTGACCAATGTGATTAGTTAGTCAAACTAATGAATTCTGGAACAATGGAGCATTTACATTCTGCCGAACATCTTGCTCATCTCTTCGACCGAATGAGCGTGCTGTCGCGCTCACCAGCTTTTGTCTGCCTGATGCAGCTCAACTTGGGCATCTCGCACGTAAAAGCCCTGCATCACATTGCCAAAGCTGGTGAAGTGCCAATGAAGGATCTGGCTGAACTGCTTGTGATGACCCCGCCGTCGGTCACTGCTTTGGTCCGCCGTCTGGAGCAGACTGGCCTAGTCGAGCGTTCCCAGCACGCCAGCGATAGCCGGGTCAGGCTGCTGCGCCTGACCGATGAGGGGCGACATTTGGCAGATACACTGCGTCAGCAGCGGCTCCAAATGATGGCGCAACTGCTCGCAACGCTTGACATCGCCGACCAGCGGACGCTCCTCGACCTGCTCGAACGAGCCATCACCGCTGCTGAAAGCCTGATCGACGCCGAGCGCCCAAAAACATAACTATCGATGTTGGCCACACGCAATGTAAACCAGGAGTGAAACACTGTGACACCTGTCATTGTCGTACACGATCTCGTAAAAACATACCCCGACGGAACTCAGGCCGTCAAGGGAATTAGCTTTGACGTAGAGGAAGGCGAGTTTTTCGGCTTCCTTGGCCCAAACGGCGCCGGCAAATCCACGACTATCAAGATGCTGATCACCCTGCTGCACAAAACCAGCGGCACGATCCAGGTGATGGGAATGGATGTAACCGCGAAGACCGACGACATTCGGCGGCTGATCGGCTATGCGGCGCAGGATATCGGTGTTGATGACGATCTGACCGGGCGCGAGAATCTCATCCTCCAGGGGCGGTTATACCATATGGACCAGACGCTGTTGCACAAGCGCACCAACGAGCTGCTCGAACTGATGGATCTATCCGATGACGCCCATCGGCTCGCCGGGTCATACAGCGGCGGTATGCGCAAGCGGCTCGACCTGGCGACCGGCCTGATGCATCGCCCGCGCGTCCTGTTCCTCGATGAGCCGACGACCGGCCTCGACCCCCAGAATCGGGCCAACCTCTGGGTCTACCTGGAGCGGCTCAACAAACAAGAGAAATTGACTATCTTTTTGACCACGCACTATATGGAGGAGGCGGACAAGCTCTGCCAGCGCCTGGCAATTATCGATCACGGCGAGTTGAAGACCATCGGCAGCCCAACCCAGTTGAAGCAAGAGGTGGGCGGCGATGTGATTGCGCTGCACTTTGGCGCGAACGGGCAGAGTATCCAAGAACAGCGTGACAAAGCGCAGGAGGTGCTCGCCAATGCTCACTTTGTCTCCGGCGTTGATTTGATCGAGGAGGGCGTAAATGTCTATGCAAGCAACGGCGGTGCGGTTGTGCCTGAATTGCTGCACATGCTCAACCAGTCGGGTTTGCGCGTCGCGCAACTCTCGCTGACGAGCCCTTCGCTCGATGATGTCTTTTTGAAACACACAGGCAGCAAGATCCGCGACGAAGCGCCGAACCAGAATTGGCGCAATACGCAAGGCCCATTTGCGCGCCGTCGCCGCGGATCATAGCGTTGATCCCTGTTGCGGCGACGCGCAGACAGCGCCGGAAGGTCGCACAGCAAAGAGATCATAAGAAACTGTAAGAGCATAATGAAAATGGAGCCCCTTTGGAAATGAGCACAATGACGACACCTCATGCGACAACAACGCTTTCGCGCGGACCAGGCGCATTTCTCAGCGAAACCTGGGCGCTTTACCAACGCGCAGTTCGCAAATTGGTGCGCCGCCCGGTCATTCTCTATTTTTCACTGGTCCAGCCCCTTATCTGGCTGCTGCTTTTTGGCCAGGTCTTCAGCCGAATTACCGAAACCCCCGGCTTTGGCGCGGCGTTTGGCGGCCAGAGCTACCTGGCCTTCTTCGCCCCGGCGGTTATTCTCCAAACTATCCTCTTCGGGGCGGGCCAGTCGGGATTGGGACTGCTGAACGACCTCGACAGCGGGTTCCTGAGCAAGCTGCTGACCACACCGATCAACCGCCTAGCGATCCTACTCGGCAAAGTGCTGGGCGATCTTACGCGGATGCTTTTCCAGGCGGTCATTATCCTGATTATCACCTTCCTGGCTGGGCTGCGCTTTGGCGAAGGCGGCGTCGAGATGACTATCAGTTATTTCTATGGAATCCCGGGGATTATTGGCGCTCTTGCGATTGCCCTGCTGTTTGGGGTGATGCTCGCCGGTCTCAATGTCGCGATTGCGCTGATGACCCGCAACACCGAGGCAACGTTCCTGATCGCCAACTTCCTGACCTTCCCGTTGCTCTTCACCAGTTCGGCGTTGCTGCCGGTGCAGGTGCTGCCCGGCTGGCTCCAGTCCTTCTCCCAGTTCAACCCGGTCACGTATACTATTGATGCGTTGCGCGCGCTTCTGTATGGGCCAAGTATTGTGCCCGCCGGGGAGACAGTTGCGGGCATGGCGTTACAAGCGGTCGTTGTGCTGGGAATACTGGCGGCGCTGACCTTGGCTTGGGGCACCAGCCGCTTCCGCAAGGCGGTTGTATGACATAGCTGAGAATGGATAATGGAGCGTGCGAGTGGGTAACGTTTCAACGTGCCAACATTCAACCCCCTGTCCTGAGCCCTTCGGCTTCGCTCAGGACTGACGCAGCGAAGGATGCCAACGTGCTAATGAACTTAACCTGACATGAACCTTAACCGTCTGCTGCAACAGATCCTGAGCGAACTTGAACAGGAACAGCATAGAGTCCAGCGTACGGCGCTCATCATTGCACCAATCCTGCTCTTTAGCTTGATAGCGCTCGCCACACTGATGATGCGCGGCGGGTGGGAACTCTTGTCTGGCGCTACAGGGGCGATTGTGCTGATGGCACACTTCGCTATGCTCACCGAGCCGGCGATTAAGCGGGTGCGCGGCTTGGCCCGCGATGTTACGATCTATCTGTCGCTGCCCAGCGATTGGAACTCCGCACCGCTCCCCGAGGCGCCCGCGCCGCGCACGCTGCTCTGGTTGTACGGGCCGAGTGTCCTGACTGGCCTGTCGGGGATTGCGATCTTCGCGCCGGTGTTGTTAGTCGAGACTAGCGTATGGCAGCAAATTGCGGGTGTTGTTCTGGGGGGCGTTCTGATCGGAGTCTTTTGCCATCGTTTCGCACAAACATATTCGCTGATCCGTCATCTCGAGATCTCCTTTACCGACATGCTCACAGCGCGCCAAGCGTCACGCTACGCACCGGGCGCAACTGCACAATCTAGGACAGATCTCCTCGACCAAGAAGCGCTTGCCCGCTTGGAGGCGCAGCCCCAACCCGTCGAACGTCTCTCGCCGGCGGCGCGGGCGCTGATCCGCACCGAGAGTTATCTGCTGCTGCGAGACGCGCCGGATACGAGTGATACAGACGTTCAAGAAGCGGTTCAGGCCTGGGCCAAGCAAGCTTCTGCCGACGAACTAGGCCATTGGCTGCTCCCGCCGATAGGCGGTAAAATCTACCTGCCGATCGAGCCGCATGGCTTGTTGGCCAGCACGTTGGCAGCTACAGCCCGCCGCCTGGGGATGGACGGGGGATATAGTGCAAGCCTGAACACATGGCTGATCCGCCTGCCGCCAGCGCGTTCCTACGCCGTAGCCGCCCGCCTGATCGACGCCCTGGTCGCCCTGGGTGTGTTCCCGCCTGGGGAAACGCTGATCCACCACCTCACCGTTGCGGGCGATCTGGGAAGCGAAGCGGCGGTCCCGGCGCTCTTATACCTAGCAGCCACGCCGCTGATCTTTGAACCGCAGCCCAATCCCGCACTTGGCGACGACCACTCGTTTATTATGCGCGGCGGCGGGGTGATGGACGATCTCGATCGCGGGCACGCCAGCGCCGGTTCGCGTACCGACTTCGCCGATGGCTTCCTGTTTGTCGACCAGCCAGCATGGAGCGCCGTTGAGCATATCACCGGACACGTCATCAATCTACGGCTCAAGCAGGTGCTGGCTTGGGCTGCTTATGCGGCAAGTCGCGCTCCAGAGCGTCGTTCGACGGCGGAAGCAACAGCCACAGCGCGCTATGATCGACTGCGCGGCGACCTTGCCGCATTTTTGCGCGAGCACGATTTGCAAGACGCTCTGACCATCCGCTGGCTCGATGGGCGCTGGAGCGAGCAGTGGCCCTACCTGAAAGCGATCAGTGAGCGCAAACAAGGCGACCATACGTTCCTCGCCAGTGCGCAGCAGCTCCGCGACACAGCCCTCGACGACCTAGAACAGATCGCGCTCCGTGCGGCAGGGCAACGGCGCACGACATAGAACGCGCCGTCACGCACCGACCGGGTGCGGTTCAAGCTGACCTGTTTGCAGCGCTTGATCGGCTTGGGGCTCGACCCGGCGCATCAGCCAAGCGCCAGATCCACACGTAGCCGTCGTGCGGCTATATACCTCCATCATTCCACTGCACATCGCTATCACGTATGATGGGTAATGCCCCAGGTCGAAGAACAAAGACTCCACTCCCGAGACCATAGAGTCTGCCCCAAACCCAGAAAGGCAGGGCGCTTGCCGGGAAGGCGCTGTGGCTCAGACCAAAGACCAGGTGAAACAGCAACTATGCCGCCAGCATGCGCCATCCGGGGCGCAGCATGACCCACAGCGCTCCCCATTGAAGCAGCGCGACAATCTCTAAACCGCCGAGTATAGCTAGCCACACCGGACCTGATCTTATGCTCACAATGTTGTACAAGATCCAGAATGCTGTCCAAGCGCAGGAAAAATACCGATCAAACGGCTCATTCCGCTGGAGGGCGCGATAGCTGGGTTTAGTTGCGCACCATTGTTGGCGGAGATTCTCAATGGGCTGCCATTGTTCGCGGATGAGTTGCACTTCGTGATACCACCTGTCTGCTTATACGTCTATTGGTGTTAAAACTGCAATACGCGGACGCGGAAGCGACTCATCAACGAAGACTGTTGTTTGGGTTTGCGAGTGTGTGCTGGAGGCGGGGAATCGCAAAACAAACATTACTCCGCTTAATGAAATTTGACAATCAACAGAGGTAGTCTGATGTAGTGCCGCCTTTAGGCGGTTTTATGGCAGTACAGCCGCCTGAAGGCGGCACTACGAGCGCCTTTCCCTATTAACGGTTTTGATTGTCAAATTTCATAAGATAAGATCTGCTTTGAGCTGTAAGGTTCAAAGGGCTCTTCATGGCTCATCTTTCCCAATATCGGCCATTTACCCTTGTTGCTGTTCAGAAGGGGTAAAACCTTGGACTTTTATATCTTGGGGACATTGGACACATTCTCAATCATGGATCTTGAACTCCAGCGGTTTAGCGCAATTGTTTCAGCACCCCGGTCAGCACTGCAATCGCCCGTTGATACTCATCGAGGTCGATATGCTCGTTCGGAGTATGGTCGAGCCGCGAGTCGCCGGGTCCGTAGGCGACAATCGGACAGCGCCACACCGGGCCGACGACGTTCATATCGGCGGTGCCCGTTTTGTGGAGGAAGCCGGGTTGCCCGCCATTCGCGCGGATCGAGCGCACAAAAGCGCTGGCTAGCGGCGTCGTGCGCGGGCTGCGAAAAGCGGGGCAACCGCCCTCGCTGCTGATCTCTGCAGCAGCGGCCAGACTGCGCAGCTCATCGGCCAGCGCCGCCGGATCGATGCCCTCGGGTAAGCGCAGGCCGATTGTTCCCTCGGCCCAGTCATGCAAGCCGTCGCCGCCGCTGGAAATCCGCCGCAACGAGGGCAGCAACTGCACGAAGAGGCGTTCGCGCCCGGCGTTGTAGCGCTCGCAATAGCGCTGCACTGCCGTCCAGAAGTCGACCAGGCGTTCCGGCGCAGCGCGTAGCTCTCCGGCACTGTGCGCGCTGGGTTGCTCATGGCGGTAGTGTAACAGCAGTCGCCCCTTGTAGCCCAACGTGACGCGATCCCAACTGCTTGGCTCGCCAATGATGCAGAAGCCAGGCGCGTATTTGTCAACGACATAGTGCGCGCCTTTCGACGAAGCTGCCTCCTCTTCGACAGCGCCAATCAGCACGATCTGGCAGCGAATACCCCCGGCGTAATAGGCGCGCGCCGCAGCGCACACGAAGGTTGCAAACGGCCCCTTGGCGTCCACGGCGCCGCGCCCATAGAGCTTGCCCTCTGTGATTTGCACGGGCACGGCGCCGGCCACTGTGTCGATATGACCGAGTAAGACGACCTGCGGCCCCGTGTCGCCGATCGCTCCGACCGCGTTGCCCGCGCCGTCCACGTGGGCAGCGAAACCCAGAGCTTGCATCTGCTCAACCAGGAACGCGGCGGCGGCGGCCTCCTGGTGCGAAAGCGAGGGAATGCGTACGAATGCTTCAAGGAATGCTATTTCGTCCATAATTTTGTTTATGACTACGAGTGATGCTAGTGACGAGCAATGAGTAACGAGTTTGGAACGCTATGTATTGGTGTCACCCCAGCCCTTGGCGGGCTTGCCCTGAGCGAAGCCAAAGGGCTCAGGGCAAGCCCGCCAAGCCCGCAGAATGAACACGTCTCATTGGAATGCTAGTGTACCACGGAACAGCCTGCTAGTATTCACAGACCCCTTGGCGAATCGCTCGCCTATCTATTCGGCGGCTCAACTTTGTGAATGAGGCGCGATACCAGAAGCAGCCGGGCGATATCTTGGTGAGATTGATGGTACACACTACTGCCCATCATTGATATAATGTTTATATTCCAACGAAACACTCTGTCCTAGAAGCAGTGCGGCTGAACACGTGCGTTATGATGCATTGAGGTGCAATCGCAAACGCCGCCTTCCGCATGCGAAGATTACCTGACGGCCATGCAAGTGCAGCCTGAAGCTACTGATCAGCAATCGGCGCCACTGGTGCGCGCTATTATCTTTACGAGCGATCTCGTGCAGATCGGGATTTTTCGCTGTCGGCCCTGGTATGCGCATTTCGAAGACACAGGACCAATCAGTGCGAATCTGATCGTTTTTCCGCGCACCAGCGTCAGTATCACGCACGCTGGCGGCGAGCCAATCATTGCCAACCCGAATGTGATAATGTTTTACAATCAGCACCAGGTCTACCGCCGCGGTCGCCTTTCAGAGCGTGGTGATCTGTGCGAGTTTTTTGCCTTTTCTCCTGAACTGCTGGCGGATGTCCTCGATCGTTATGATTCGTTGGCTGTCAAGCATCTGGAGAGTCCATTCCAGTTCACCCACAGCCCAAGCGAGCCCCATAGTTACCTGTTGCAACGCCTGGTGGTCGAACACGTGCTGGCTAGCGTGCAACCCGTTCAACTCTTTGTCGAGGAGACAATGCTCCAGGTATTGACGCGCGTTGTTGCGCACGCCTACCAGGTGCGCGGTGTGCGGCCCAGACACGGGTTAGCCAGCACGCACCGCGCCCACGCCGCCCTGGCGCATGAAGCCCAGGCCCTGATCTCGACCCGCTTTCACGAATCGCTTTCGCTTGCCGAACTTGCCGCAGAGCTGTATACCTCGCCGCATCACCTCTGCCGGATCTTTCAACAACAGACGGGTTATTCGATCCATCGTTATCAGAATCATCTGCGCCTGTGTACCGCTTTGGAATATGTGGCCCAGGGCTACACCGACCTAACCGAGTTGGCGTTGGCGCTCGGATATTCTAGCCATAGCCACTTTACCCAGGCGTTTCGCCAGATCTTTGGCGTTCCGCCCTCAAGTCTGCGCCACATCCTATCAATCGCGCGTCGCCCCGACATGAGCAAGATTTCGATAGTCTGACCGCAATTGGTTAGGTATCCTCGAAACAGGCATTCCGCCTCACGGTAATGCCTGTTTTCGTTCGATTGCAACAGAGGGAGAAACCTATGAACACCAAGCGTGTGTTCCTGGCGAGCTGTCTTTTCGGGTGCGCGTTGTTAGGGTTGCTGCTCGTGATCGGCGCAACGCAAGCAACGGCTGCCGCATCGACCAGATTGTCCGCAACTGCCGCAGAAACCTTTGTTGAGCCGAACATAGTGCTGATCCACACTCTGAACGGCGAAGCGCCCAACGCTGCCGATAGCTTCGGGTGGGTTGGGGCCAGTATTGGCGACCTCGACCAGGATGGCGCCAACGAATTCATCATCTCCGCGCCAACATACTCGGCAACCGTTGCGAACCAGGGTCGCGTGTATCTCTACTCGGGGCGCACTGGCGCGGCGCTGCACACCATCACCGGCGAAGCAGGCGGGCAGTTGGGCTATAGTGTGGTTGCGGCAGGCGATATCAACAAAGACAATGTCCCCGACTACATCGTCAGCAGCCCCGGCGGCGCCGGCGTGCTGGGTCGCGTGCAGGTCTATTCTGGCGCCGACAATAGCGAGCTGTACAACCTGAGCAGCAATCCAGGCTTTTTTGGCGCCGACATCGATGGCGGGACCGATGTCAATGGCGACACCTACCCCGACATCATCGTCGGCGCCCAATTCGAGACCACAACGCTGACTCGCACCGGACGAGTCTATCTCTACTCCGGCCAGAACGGCGGAGTCCTCTGGACCCGCGATGGCCTCAACGAAGGCGATCTGCTTGGGGCAGGCGTCGGTTTTGTCGATGATGTCAATGCCGACAGTGTGCCCGACATCGTCGCTGCCGCGAATGGCGCCGATAGCGGCAATGGCCGCGCCTATGTGCTCTCCGGCAGTGATGGCGTAATTATTCACACCTTGGCCCCAACCGAGCCGTTCAGCAACACGAACGCCTTCGGACGATTTTTCGCCCTCGGGGCGGGCGATATCAACAACGATGGCACGTCCGACATCTTCATCGGCGACTATGCGACCCTCAACGGCAATGGGCGCGTCTACCTCTATTCGGGGGTTGATGGCTCGCTCTTGCGGGTTATCGAGGCCGAAGCGCCCGGCGACGGTCTTGGCCCAGGGCGCGGGATCGGCGATGTCAACAGCGATGGGTTCGGCGATCTGATCATTGCCTCCTACACGTTTGGTGGCGCAGCGAGCAGCGGCGGCAAAGCCTACATCTACTCGGGGGCTGATGGTAACATCCTCAACAGCATCACCAGCAAGGTCGCGAACCTCTTTTTAGGCGTTGACGCGCTCAGTCTTGGCGATGTCAACGGCGACGGCGCACCCGACTACCTGGTGACTGGTTTTGGGTCGGCCTATGTGGTGAGCTTCAATTCGATGGTCTATCTGCCGGTGCTGTTCCGGTAGATTACGGGGAATTGTATTAGGTGCTGAACATAGCACGCTGGCGAGTAGACCGAAGCTATGGCTCGTTGGCACGGCGCCGTTTGGCAGGATACACTGCAGCGATGGCAGCGCATCCTGCAGATGCAGGATCGCGTCGCGCGGGAGCGCCTGATCTTGAACCTGCCTCAGTCCAAGGGCACGCTGGCGTGCTGGGCGAACCCCGGCGTGTGGAACACGTCCCGCGTTTTCGTGACCAGGTACGCTTCGCAACCGCTAAAGCGCCGCATCATCGCCAGCCCATCGGCGACACCCAGCGCTAGGACCGCGGTCGACAGCCCGTCGGCCAACGCCGTGTTCGGCGCGGTGACCGTCACGCTGGCCAACTCCGGCGGTGAATACCCCGTGCGCGGATCGAGGATATGATGTTGGCTCCGGTCGTCGGTATACGCCTGTTGATAGTCGCCCGACGTGGAGATCGCCCCATCGGTGATGCCGAGTGCGGTGAGCACGCCCGCGCCAGAGGCCGCGCGGGGGTCCGCAATCCCCACCTGCCAGGGTTGGCCCCGCGCCCGCGTCCCCGCCGCCATCAGGTCGCCCCCCGCATCGACCAGCACGTTCGGGAAGCCATGCGCTTTGAGCGTCGCCACCCCGATATCGACGATATATCCCTTCGCAATACTGTTCAGGGTCAGCCCCATGCCCGCTTGGGCGAACCGCAGCTCATTGGCCGTAACGATCAGGTTGCGGTAGTTCACCCGCGTGCGCGCGCGGGTGATCGCGGCTGCTGTGGGCAGGCAGCGCTGGGTCCGCCAGGTGTTGTCATACAGGTCACTCAGCGGCTTGATGGTCGGATCATACGCACCTCCCGACAGCGCGCTGATGGTCAGCGCGTGCTGGACGACGGCAGATAGAGCGGGGGAAGGCGCTCTCACGCGGCCCTCCCGATTCAAGATGGACACGTGGCTATCAACCTTGAAGCAACTCATGATTGCTTCGAGTTCAGCCATCCGATCAAACAGTGCCGTGGCCGCTGCGCGGGCACGATGGGCCTCCGCGCCGACCAGGGTCAGACTGACCAGCGTGCCCATCAGCAGCCGCGTTTCCTGGATGGGGCGCGCCTGGCGTTGAGCGATTAGCTCGCCGCCCAGCACCGCAGCGACACCGACCCCGGCGCCGCCGGCCAGAATACGAAGCGCCTGGCGACGGGTCAGCGCCTTCCTTGTTGTTTTGACGGCATTCATCCACAGATCCTCATCTGGCAGTTACAGCGCAGTGATCACATTCCCGGCCAATTCGACCAGAATGAGCACGACGCAGACGGTGACATAGATCAGCAGCACTAGGGCGCCGCTGCCGGTTTTTTTGTGTGGTGTGTTTGCCATAGTTCAATCCCCCAGGTGCGAAACATCCGCATAAAATCCATAATTGGGTCGATGGGGCACAGGTAATTACACCAGGGCCGCTTCCAATACAAGGCGCCGATCAGGATCATGCCCAACAGGGCAAACTGGACCGGCGAGCCAACGAAGGTGAACAATGTCCCAAAAATCTCGAAACTGGTCACCCCCGGATTGCGCAGCAGCAGCGCCAGCACAATCGCCAGCCAGGCCAGTCCGCGTTGCAGCCACTTCAGGCCCCAGCGATACCGGCGTGGGGTGCGCACCTTGGCCCCGCCAATGACCGCCAGGCATTCCTGCGCGGCCCCAAACGGGCAGAACCACTGGCAGTACGGGTTCTTGTTCGTGATGGCGAAGACCGCCACCGCACCGCCCACCAGGATGTACCAATAGAGGTTGGTGTGCCAGTCGGGCCAGAAGCCGAGTAGCAGTTGGTTGACGGCGGTGATGGTCAACGAGCTGTTATACATGAAGCCAATCGTGACCAAACCGAGAAGCAGCGTCGCCCAGCGCAGGTGGGAAGTATACCGGAACCTGCGCTGATGCGCGATGTACCCCAGGGCGAACAATGCGACGAGGACCAGTTCTTTCGGCCCGATCATGATGGTAGGCTGCGCCGGTGGCGGAATCGGATAGCCAAGCTGCGTCTCGGCGATGTCCAACACGCTCTGGCGCACCGAGTCGACGATGGCCCGTGAACTTAGGGGGGCGCCGGTCACCGCATCCACATCGGCGCCAAGGGTGATTGGGTCAGCGTATGAGCGACCGGTGAGCGATTCGAGCAAGTCGCTGCTCACGACCCGGGCGATGAAGGATGGGGTTTCGCGCTGCGCGACAAGGCTCGTGTGCAGCACCGTCCCGTCGGGAGCCACGGCCACGGCGACGGTCAGCGGGCCGCCATAGCCGTCGGCGGCGCCGAAGCCAACGTAACCCAGCCGCGCTGCGTTGGGCGACTCCGAGTCGTAGGCGGCGTAGATGGTGTCGGTCAGGCGCTCGAATGCAGCAGCCTGGGGCATCACCACACGTAGGTGTGGTTCACGGTCGGCTTCACCAAGCATACCGCCCACAATCCAGGCGATAACAATGGTGATGATCGCAACGACGCCCAGGCGGCGCTCCCATCGCCGGTTCGTGATTATATGCTGGTTCCCTCCGAACGGAGGTGCGGTTGCAGTACTCATGTTGACGCATTCTCATAGCATCAAACGGTGTGGGGGCAGATGCGGCACTGCCCCCACACCAATATGACACGCCTCATTCCGCTTGCTGGCAATCCGTGTTGAGTTGTATCGCACTGATATGATGCGGGGATGCTGCGATGCACAGGCGACGTGATGGCCCCTTTGCCGCTTCGCCTGCTTGTATCGACCATCCGCTCCGAACATCCGGTGCGCAGAACGAGTTGTGTCCCCTCATGGGGGCCACACCAACGTTGCTTCCAACAATGGCTAGGCCTTGATATGAATGTAGGTGTCTTTGTCCCAGAAATCACGCGGATCGTCGCCCGATTCCGATCCGTACCCAGCAGCATCGTCCAGTTTGAGCAGCAATTGGTTCAGTGGCCCTGACTGCACCCCGATCAGGATGCGAGTCGCCTCATGCAGCCAGCCTTCCGGCTTGTTGAAAGGGCAAACACGAATGCAGTTGTAGCAACTGCCGCCGACTTCCGCCCAATACCCGAAGCACTTGTCGCCATCAACCGGCCAGCTATACAGGCCCGGAATGCCTGTGACAGACGCTTCATAGGTGCGCCCTCCATTCGAGATGGCGCTACCGGGGCATTGTTCTGCACACTTACCGCAGACTGCGCAGAATTCGGTCACGCCAAAAGAGATCGGACGGTCGGTGAGCAGCGGCAGGTCGGTCAAGACTTTCGCCAGCCGCACCCGCGGCCCATACTTCGTTGTGATCAAGAGGCCGTGGCGACCAAGTTCGCCAAGCCCGGCATCAACGGCCATGGGTATACTGAGCGAGTGATCGTTGCCCATTGGGATGGCGTTATACCCCAGGCGGTGAATAAAGTTTGCGAGGCAAGCGCTGGTAAACGCCATGCGCGAGTAGCCGTTCATTGCCGCCGCTTCGCCAAGCTGGCTGACCACGTGGATATTACCCCCGGTGTTAATACTTCCCTCGTCCATCTCAAAGGCCATCACGACCACGCGGTTCATCGAGCGCGGAATAATCTTGGTGCCATCATCCTCAATGACCGGCGCATCAATCTCATCGGAAAAGCGGATGTCTCTCAAGCGGCCCTGTATTATCGCGCTGAAATCCATCGTGCCTATGTCCATCGCACCGTCCATCATCGCGGGCCTATCCGGCATCATGGAGGGGTCCATGTTTTCCATTAGGGCGGACATCATGGCCGGGTCCATGTTTTCCATCATGCGCGGCAGCATCTGTTGCAGCATAGCGGCAGGCATGTTCGTTAACATGTCCGGGTTTATACCGTCAGGCAACACTGCGGGATCGACCTGCTCCATCACACCCATGAGCATCTCTTTGAGCGCTTCTGGTTCCATATCACCCAGCATTTCGGGCAGCATCTCCTGCACCTGTGCAGGATCCATCTCTTGCGGAGGCGTCTTCCCCTCTGGAGGCGAGGAGCCTCCAAACATAGCAGCAGGGCTTATATCTCCATAGTCTTTATAGAACCAACGTTCGTCGAGGGGCGCAATCCCAACCAGCGAGGCGCCATACAGCTTGGCGGATCGCTTGACGATTTTGCTCACATCTTCAACCGTGTACCCATGCTCCTCGGGGATCCAGCGACCCTCGGGCATTCGTGAAGGGTTCGTAGCCTGTCTATCCCAACTGTACATGTCTTGATCAAACATGAACGTTGCTGCGCCTGCAGCATACGCATAGGCCAGCCAGTCATCGCCAACCTCGCCGGACTCCAGATTCTTGCGCGTATTTTCATTGCGCGTCAAGAGCTTATCCGGGTTACGGATAAAGCTGGTATCCCCCCCGGATTTTCGGTCATACACGGCGTCATCGACAGCATAGGGCGGGTCATCCGGATCATGGGAGCGAATATAGAAGCCGCCTGCGTCATCCGCGGCTACGCCTCCTCCCTGCTTTACCACTTCGAATATGCTGGCAGCGCCAAACACACTTGCTGTGATGCCGCCAATCTTGAGAAAGTCGCGTCGGTTGATACCGTTTTTCTCTGCCATCGCCTTATCCTCCAATCTATGAGACTTGTTCAGTGTTACTTGGGCGCCGGGCTGGGTTGGCCTGCAATTTCCGGCGCTCCTGCAAGCTTAGCGAACACAAATCGTCTGAGTAAAACTGCCCAGACAACGCCGAAGAAGGCAATCAGCAAGCCGATGAGTAAGGCGGCTTGCGGTGCGCCTTCAGCCAGAAAGCCATAGATGACCTCCGCAACGAAGACAAAATACAAAACGTTGAGTATCGTCAGAGTCCACTGCCACCAGTTCAGGTTCAAACCTTCCTGTTTGGCATAGTCGAGTAGAAACAGCACCGCCCACATGGCGAATGCCCCGATGAAAAGGTGGATAGTCATGTGGCTCTCCTTTCCTTATGTAGGTTCCATTCCAACATCCGTGCGCTCAAGCGCAGCATGTTCAAAAGACAGCATCACAACCTGGCGTTTTTCATATGTGTTCACTGCGGTATAGGTATAGATGTAGAAGAGAGAGGAGCTTGCACAATATGTTGTTCTTGCTGGCTTGCTCAAGCTGCACGTTTCATGCTGCTGTGCGCTGGCGCAGCAGGATTGGGATGCAGTCGCTAACGTCCTAACTGTTGATACTGATGCGGTAAGCTCCGCTTAGGAATGGTGTGGGCGCATACCGCGTATCTGAACGAGCGAGAAGCGCAGATCCAGCGACAAGATCACCCCTCGTCTGCCAACATCTGCGCCCCGCATGTCCAGGCCAGCGTCGCCCTTGCTCATTCGTGGCGCAGGGCCTCGATAGGATTGAGTTGTGCGGCGCGTTGGGCCGGATAGATCCCGAAGAACAAGCCAACCGCCAGCGAAAAGCCCAGCGCAAGCGCCACCGCCCCGAATGAGATCGAAGCTTCTAGCAGGCCGCTCAGGGTAACGGCCAAGGAAATGACACCGCCGAGCACTACCCCGATCAGCCCGCCAGCCACACTCAGCACCAGCGCTTCGACCACAAACTGCAACGAGATATCGCCCCCACGCGCCCCAACCGCTTTGCGCAGCCCGATCTCGCGGGTTCGCTCGGTAACGCTCACCAGCATGATGTTCATAATGCCGATCCCGCCGACGACCAACGAGATCCCGGCGACAGCGGCGAGAAAGGTGGTCAGCAAGCCAGTCACGATCGAGAGCGTATCCAGGATCTCCGCCTGGTTGAGCACGTTAAAATCATCCTCGCTGCCATCCGCGGCGAGGCGGTGCCGATCACGCAGCAGCGTCGCGATCCGCGCCTCGATCTCAGAGAGATCATCGCTATTGTAGGCCGACACCGCAATCGACGAAACCAGGTAGCTATTGCCGTCCGGCGTGCGTGTGCCGAAAAGCCGCTGTTGGGCCAGAGTGATCGGGACGAATGCCTGGTCGTCAACCGAACCAAAAGCGCCGCCGCCTTGTGCTTCCAACACACCCGTCACCCGTAGCGGCTGCCCTTCGACGCGCACCGTCTGTCCTAGCGCCTCGCCGCTGCCAAAGAGCTCGGTGGCCACATTCGCGCCCAAGACGATGACCGACTCAGCATTCTGTACCTGCTCCTCGTCAATAAAGGTTCCACTGCGCAAGGGCGGCTCGTTGATCGTGTCGTAGGCGGCTGTGACCCCGGCAACAGTAGCACTAGCATCGGCTGCGGCGGCCACCAGCCGTGTACTATTGTTCAACTGTGGCGAAACTGCAATGACCGGCAGGTTGAGCGTGGCGATGGCTTCGGCATCGTCCATCGTCAAGGTCTGCGCCTGACCGCCGCTCTGCCCCGGCCCTTGGTTGCTGGATGAACCAGGGCTGATGGTGAGAACATTGGTGCCAATTGCCTCGAACTCGCCGGTAATTGCGGAGGTAGCGCCATCGCCCAGCGCCATCAGCGAGATGACCGCGCCGACGCCGATGATAACGCCGAGCATCGTTAGCAGCGAGCGCACTTTGTTCGCCAGCAGGCTGTCGAGCGCGATGCGGATTATCTCCCCGATACCCACAGTGCTGTTGCCCTGCTGCTCCAAGGGTTCCAACAGTTGGTCTGAACCAGGGTTGGGTCGAATCCGGCTTTCGGATAATGATATGGTCATAGGACTCTTCCTCTGTGGTTTGCTTGGGGCAATGCGGGATGCGCTGTGCATTCATTCCTGCATTGTCCGCCAACATCATTTCAGCTTTCCAAAGCATTAGATTGCATATCAAGCAACTTGTCTCATTTCATCAGCAGCAAGCAGACCATCGCGCATCGTTAGGACGCGGCTGGTGTATTCGGCAATGTCTGGTTCGTGTGTGACCAGGACGATGGTCAGGCCTTGTTGGCGGTTCAGGGTTTGGAGGATATTCATAATCTCCAGACTGGTCTTCGTGTCGAGCGCGCCGGTTGGTTCGTCAGCAAGCAATACCGCCGGGCTGCCAACCAGAGCGCGAGCAATCGCGACTCGCTGCTGCTGTCCGCCACTCAACTCTTGGGGACGGTGTTCCATGCGCTCTTTCATGCCCACTATCTGCAGGGCGATCTGCGCTCGTTTCCGGCGTACGTCTGCGGGTACGCCGCGGTAGAGCAAGGGCATTTCGACATTGCGCAGGGCCGACTGGCGCGGCAGGAGGTTGTACTGCTGAAAAACGAACCCCAGCTTCTGGGCGCGCACCAGCGACAACTCATCACCTTCCATTTGGGCCACCGACACGCCGTCCAGGTTATACGCGCCGCTGGAAGGCGTATCGAGGCAGCCAATCAGGTTCATCAGCGTGCTTTTGCCGCTGCCGCTTGGACCCATAATCGCCACGAACTCGCCACGCTGAATATTGAAGCTGACACCTTTGAGCGCTGGCACCGCCACATCACCCATCCGGTAGATCTTTTGCAGGTTTTCGACGCTAATCATTGCTTGCATTGCATGACTCCGTAGCATAGTGACAGGCTCCAGTTGTGCGCCGTAACCCGTCGAGGCTGAACTGTTCATATGACGGTTCCTCTGTATAACTTTCATCATTGGGTTACCCCCCCAAAGAAGCCGCCACCCTGCGCGCCCTGTGTATTCGTTCTTGGTAGTGCAACAATCTCATCACCCTCGTTGAGGCCGCTCACAATCTCGGTCTGCGCGTCGTCGCTCAAGCCGGTGACAACCTCGACTTCGCGGGTGTTGCCCTCCGCATCTGTGATCTGGACCACCTGGCCTGCGCCCTTGGGCAGCAATGCCGAATTCGGCACGAGCAACACATCATCTTCTTGCGCGGTAATGATATCGATGTTCGCCGTCATACCGACTTTCACGCGCTGATCATCGTCGGGAAAGCTCACCTGCACGCCGTAGGTCACCACGCCATTTACATTCTCTGCAGCCGGCGCAATATAGGTCACTGTACCCGTTGTCTCCCAGTTTTCAAGAGCGTCGATCAGCAGGGTGACCGGCTGGCCAAGTTCGACCTGGGCGACATCGTTCTCATTCAAACTCAGGTCGACGTGCAGCGGGTCACGGTCGATCAGCGAGATAGCCGGCGTACCAGTAGTCACAACACTCCCCGGAACAATATTCACCGCAGAGACAACCCCGCCGAAGGGGGCGGTAAGGGTCGCGTAGGAAAGCTGGAGTTGGGCCTGCGCGAGCGACTGCTCGGCCTGGGCGACGCTAGCTTGCTGAATTTCCAAATCTGTTGCGGTCGCCGGCGCCGTGAGCTTCTCCAAATTGGCCTGCTGCTGGTTGACGGTCGCCTGGGCCGCAGCGATATCGACGGCAGTGCCGCCCTGGCGCAGCTTCTGCAGATCGGCCTGGCGCTGTTCAACGGTTGCCTGAGCCTGGATCAACTCGGCCTCGGTCGCACCCTGTTGCACCGAGCGCAATTGCTCTTCGGCGTCGCGTACCTGAGACTCGGCGGTGGCAATGCCGCTCACTTCGGCCTGTTGCGCCTGTTCATAGTTCAATTGCGCCTGGGCCAGACTCGCTTCGGCATTCTCGATGGCGCGCAGCGCTGCCTCCTCGCGGTTGATATCCTCCAGGGATAGCTCGCGGCCAAACTTGCTGAGCTGGTCCTCGAGTTCGCGGTTATCCCAGTAGATCTGGCTGTATTCGGCTTGTGCATCACGCAGGTTATTGGCGGATTGCTCCATCTGCGACTGCGCGGTTGTTTTAGCGATCGCGAGGTTGCTGCGCTGCGATTCGAGGTTCGCCTGCGCCTGATCGAGTTTGGCCTGCGCAGCAGCGAGTTGGTCGGGTTTCGAACCGGCGCGCAGGTCGTCGAGTGTGGCCTGGGCCGAGCGTAACGCTGCTTCGGCGCTTGCGATATCAGCGGCGGTCACATTGCCGCTTTGGGTGCGTTGAAGTTGCGCTTCGGCGTTTGATAGACTCGCCTGCGCAGCGGCAATATCTTGTTCGGTTGCATTCCCTTCCTGGGTCTGGACCAGACGCGCCTGCGCGCTTTCCAGGTTGGCGGCGGCATTCGCAACTTGTATTTCCAGATCGCGGGTGTCGAGGCGGGCCAGCGCCTGCCCTGCTTCGACCACGTCGCCTTCTTCGACCAGGACTTCTACAACCGCGCCGCTAGTCTGGAACGGCAGATCGAGCGATTGTGCAGCGGTAATCGAACCGCTCCCGCTTACGCGGGCGACGACAGAGCCATGCGTGACGGTAACGGTGCTTGCCTGGGTTGTTGCCGAACTCGACAGCGCGTTAATCACCAACGCAGCAATAATTGCGAAGGCAATAAAGACGACACCGCCGACCTTCCAGCGGCTCGTACCCCGACGTTGCTCTAACGTTGTTGTTGCCATTGCAAGAAACTCCTTTTTCTGGTTTTGTGTCTTGTCAATAACAGGACTTACGCAGTCACCGATCGGCAGGAAGGTTTTGGAAGGCTGCAAGCCCTCCAAGAATCCTTTTTCTCGCCGCTGCCGCGGCGACAGCGGCGAGAAGGGTTTTCGGGGAAGCTTCGCCTCCCCGACCGCTACCACCGCGTAAGTCTTGTCAATAAAATATGGTAGGAATTGCGCGGTAACAGGCTCAATACCTGCGAATGATCCGTCAGGCGGTTCAGCCGTTTGACTATGCCTGCGCCCTATGCTGCCGCAGATACAGCGGCTTTTCGCTCGTCACGTATCACAAATGGTCTTGCAGTGTGCTAGAATGCGACTGCGCAACTCCTGTCAATCAGTCTAGCGATTCAGCGGCGCGATGTCGTCAGGCGAGCTAATGATTCGGGGGCATCAATTCCGGTGATCCGGTGATCACCCAAATGAGTGATCGCCCATCGCCGGCCAAGGCGATCCTTCTCTACATAGGGGGTGGTACAATAACGTCATGATGAATTGGAAGCCTTCCCAACGCCAACCTGCAACACACGACGAACGGCAGCGCCGGAGCCGACTGGTGCTCTATGTCCTGCTGTTATTGGTTGCACCATTCGTGCTCGTAATCGTCATTAGGCTGTTGATGCAGCTCGTGGTTGGCCCCAAATTGCAACCGCCACACCCGCCGCCTAATGATCGGCCCGCTTTTTTTGCCACCTCTCTGGTAATAACGATCATCTTCATTAGTGCATTAGTCCTGCTGATTCGGCTGCGTCGACCAACCCTATCGGCGCTGTTGTTGATCGGGATTTGGTCTCTGCTAACGACCGTTACCACACTCCGGTTTGGCATTATGACGTTTTTGCCAGCCATGTTCATCTTGCCTATCTGCGCTGCCGGTCTGTTGATCGATCGGTTGGCCAGTGTAACCTTGGCGCTGTTGGCCACCGCATTTGTAGGAGCGATGGCTTGGACGGAGTTGTTTTCGCCAACTGCGGGTCGCATATTGTCGAGCTTTGAAGGAACCCCTGCTTTTGCCTTTGGATTCTGGGTTATGATCTTCTGGACAGTGGCTATCCTAACGGCCCTGCTGTCCGGCGGATTGCAGCGCGCGTTGCAACAGAGCCGTGTTCATGCCGAGGAATTGGCCCAACTGAGCGCCCAACTCGAAGAACGGGTCGCTGCACAAACGGCCGAGCTGCTGTCTCAGGCCCAAGAAAAGGCGACCCTAGAAGAACGTACGCGACTGGCTCGCGAGATTCACGATACGCTGGCCCAAGGACTAACCGGCGTGGTCGTGCAACTCGGGGCGGCGCAGCGCGCACTGACAGCCCTCTCCAGCCATCAAGACAACTATCCTGCGGAGGAACTACGCACCAATCTTGGCCTAGCCCAGCAAATGGCCCGCGAGTCGCTCGCCGAGGCGCGGCGCTCGGTCTGGAACCTGCGCACCCCAGCCCTGGAGCGTGGCGACTTGGGCGATGCCCTGCGCGGCTTAACAACCCATCCGCTGCGCCCCGAAACAAGCGTCAGTTTCACCCAATCTGGCGCACCCTGGCCGCTCTCGTCGGCAACCGAGGCGGCGCTGCTGCGAGTCTGTCAGGAGGCGCTGGCCAACGTAAGTAAACACGCCCAGGCCACCCATGTCGAGGTCGAATTGGCGTATACTGCCGATGCTGTGAGCTTATCTGTTGATGACAATGGGGTAGGCTTTTCTGACCCGACATTCGATCAGTTGACTTCTGGCAATGGTCCCTGGGGTAGCTTCGGAGTGCTGGGCATGCGTGAACGAGTTGTCGCACTGGGCGGCGCGCTGCATTTAAGTAACGCCGGCGGGGCGAAGGTGTTGGCGACTATTCCGCGGAATGACACCGTGATGTAGCAATTTGGATCGGTTGTAGACAGGGTCATGCCATAGCTCTGCAAGAGAACACCGAGTTGACATAGCTCTGAGTTTCAGGTTCGTAGGTATGCAGGTGCGCGGCTGGGAGCTTACACCTAACACACTAGCAATTAATTAAGGATGGAGAATCGTGATTCGGGTGCTTGTTGTTGATGATCATCCCGTTGTGCGCCATGGCTTGGTCGCAATGTTACATTGGGAACAGGATATCGAGATTGTCGGTGAGGCCGCTGACGGCTTGGAGGCGGTGCGGCTGATTACCGAGCAGCAACCCGATGTTGTGCTGCTCGATCTGCGTTTGCCCCACCTGAGCGGCATCGAGGTCATGAACCAGACCCGCGCCCAGGCGCCGCACGTTCGTTTCCTGGTACTGACCACGTACGATACCGACGAATACATTGGCCCGGCGCTGGCTGCCGGCGCGCGGGGCTACTTGCTCAAAGATGCTCTGCCTGACGAACTGGCCCGCGCGGTGCAGGCGCTGATGCAGGGCGGCGCGGCCCTCGAACCGAGCGTCGCAGCACGGGTGCTTGGTCGGATGCACGAAAACGAGAGTGTCAATGACCTGTCGCAGCGTGAACTCGAGGTGCTACGGCTGTTGGTTGCAGGAGCAAGCAACAAAGGTATTGCCGCCCAACTCAACCTCTCTGAAAACACGGTCAAATCGCACCTCAGCCATATCTTTAGCAAGCTCGACGTACAGAGCCGGGCCGAAGCGGTTGCGGTAGCGCTTCAGCGCGGTCTGGTGCGCTTAGCTCAATAGTCGAACGTTGGCGCGTTCGCAGGTTCACAAGTTATCACATTTGAACGTTTGAACGTTACAGCCTCACATTCTCAACTTTCAACTCTCCATTCTCCATTCTTCGCCATCAGCGTGCCATTGCAGGTTGGCGGGTTGGAACATTGGCGGCTGATACCTGACGGCTGAACGCTGCCTAGGGAGATGGCGCATCTGTCGGGCGGGGGATCAGCGGGGACGGCGTGAGAGTCTCCGTTGGCGTAAGGGTCGGCGTCGCGCTGGGCGATGGCGTGATCGTTAACGTGGGAGTGACTGTCGGCGGCAGTGGTGTCACTGTGAGTGTAGGAGTAAATGTTTGGGGCAGTATCAACGTTCCCGTCAAGGTTGGCGAGAACGTTGGCGTTATGGTTAGCGTCGGCGTTATGGTTAGCGTCGGCGTTATGGTTAACGTCGGCGTGAGGGTCGGCGTTGCGCTGGGCGGCGGTGGCGCGGCAGTCAGCGTTGGCGTCAAGGTCGGCGTCGCACTCGGCGGCGGCGGGATTGGTGTCAGAGTCGGCGCGAGGGTGGCCGTCGCGCTGGGCGGCGGTGGCGGCAGTGTTGCCGTGGCAGGGACAGGCGATAAAGTTGGCAGGGGCGCGGTCGCCGTCGGCTGTTCAACGGTTGGGCTGGGCAGCGTCACGGTTATAACTGTCTCTTGCGGCGTTATTGTGATCGGTGCAACGAGCGGCGGCGTCGGGGATAGCGGCGGCGAGCTGGGCGCGCCATTGCTATTCAGCACAAAGAAGACGAGCAAGCCAACGAATACTACGCCCGCCATACTCCAAGCAACCGGCATCCACGAGACCGGTGATCGTCCAAGCGTCCCGCTACTCGGGCTGGTTGTAGAACTACGGTCTGTTGCCCGGGGTTGCGGCGGCGTGGCGACTTGTTGATCGAAGCGCGGCGGCGGACCAACCGCTTGGCGCAGCGGCAGTGATGGCTGGGACGTGGGCGATCTTTGGTTAGATGGCGGAAACGCCGCGATCGGAGTTTGGCCCCGACCTAAAGACACGGTTGGTTTACCAACCGATGAGTCGATGGGCGTTGCCAGAGCCGCAATTTCTTCGTTCGTCGCTTCCGGAATACCATAACGTCGCGCCACATCCCGCAGGGCTGCGGTCAGTGCAGCGCCGCTGGCATACCGACGCTGGGGATCCTTCGCCAGAGCCTTTGCCACTACTATATCCAGATCTTCCGGTAAATGTGCGGCGATGCTACTCGGCGGCGGCGGCGGCGTTTGTGCATGTGCGACGATGATCTGGGGCGTTGCACCAGAGAAAGGTACGCTGCCGGTGATGATTTCATAGGCGACAATACCCAGTGAATAGATATCGCTGAGGCCATCGACCCGCTGCGCCTCGGCCTGTTCCGGCGACATATACTCCGGCGTGCCCATAAAGATGCCAGTGCGCGTGAGCCGCTTACCATCTTCATTGGGAGGCAAAGCAATGCCAAAATCGGTTAGGCGAATCCGCCCCTCGACATCGATCATCACATTATGCGGCTTGACATCGCGATGCACTGCACCCCGACGGTGGGCATAGTCCAGCGCCTGGCCCAGCGTATCGATGATGCTGACCGCATAACCTACTCCTAACGCATCGCGTTCTTCCAGGATGGTATGCAAGGTACGCCCGCGGATCAGTTCCATGGCAATATAGTGGAACCCATCCTGCTCGCCAATATCATAGATTGTGACAATGCCGCGATGTTCGAGATTGGCGGTTGTTGTCGCCTCACGTTGAAAGCGCTGCGCAAATTCCGGGTCCAGGCTGAGTTGAGGCGCGAGCACTTTGATGGCGACTGGGCGCCGGAGTTTGCTATCGTTGGCGCGGTAAACCCGTGCCATGCCACCGTGGCCGATTTCCTCCTGGATCTCGAAACGGCCAAGCCTGCGTCCAACAAGCTGAGTCAAGAAAAGGCTCCTCTACTTCTTCATATTAAAAGGGGCGTAACTGTGGTGGTATTTTTGTCGCCCTGATGGTATAATCGTGGCAGATTGGTGCGATTGTACCATAATGCACGGCGAGTTTCAAAAGGAAGACGTACTGTCACAACTGCAACACCTGGCTTCGTGCGGAACCATTCTAGATAGCCAAGCGTCCTACTAGACGTATGTGTAAATTATTCGTTTGAGTCGTTTCACCCATGCGCCGTTATAATCGGCTGCTTGGAGGATCGCCAATATGCAACTTGTCCCCACTCCGAAACTAATGATTAAGCGTAAGGATGGCTATTATCGCGAGCTAGACTGGGATCGTGATCAAATCACAATCGGACGTGATAATACGAATGATATTATTATCGACCATCCGCTTGCATCGCGTCGTCATGCCCGCTTTGAACGAAACAAGAACGGTTTTGCTATTCGTGACCTGGAAAGCACAAACGGAACATATGTCAAACGCGCCCAAATTGCCGAAGGTGAACGTATCAGCGGCGCGGTCCATCTCTATAATCTCGACCAAGTAATCATTGCCGATACCATCATTACGTTCCAAGACCCCGAGGCAACGGTTAAAGGTTCGTTGCCGCCTGATGTGCTCCAGGCGATGCGCGAAGAACTGCGTGTAGACAGCCAAGCTAAAGAAGTCTTTGTTAAAGGTCATTTGGTCGAACCCTCGTTGACGGTCAAGGAATTCCAATTACTCGAACTGCTCTACAAACGAAAGGGTCATGTCGTCAGCAAAGATGAGATTGCCCGCGCCGTGTGGGACTACGAGGTGTTCGATTATAACGCGATTGACGCGCTTGTGTATCGTGTGCGCCAGCGCATCGAGATTGAACCAAACAACCCCCGTTACCTGATTACACAGCGCGGGTTTGGTTATAAGTTGATTACATCGCCAGAGTAGGCATTTTGTGGAGGTCATGAGCGAGTCGACGCTGTATACCTTTCGCATCGAAGTATACACAAGCGGTTTGTTGATCAGCGGAAGCTATGACCTACCGCTCTACCGTCGAGTCAGCGATGCCCTCAATAGCGGGATGCATCGCTATATTACTCTACGTGATGCAACGTTGGCGTCACAAAGCCATCCACAACAGGTACAGCGGATTCCCCAACTCCTGGTAGATTGGGGAAACGCTCTGTTGGTGGCGACGCTGGAAGAACCATCACCCCCGCCGGACTACGAACCGACGACGCCGGTTAGCCGTGATATCCAGCAGATGATGTTTTTTACGTCTCATTTCGCCCTACGCGCCTACTTCCACAAACGCCCTAACTTAGATCTGGCCGCTACCCTGGAAGAGCTAACCGACGATTTTATCCCGCTTAGCGATGTACAGGTTTTTTCGCTGAGCGGCGGTCTTTCTGTAACCCGCCAGTTTGCCTGCCTGAACCGCGAACATATTCAGGCAATGTATGCTCTTGGGGCGGCGGCAACGCCTTCATTGGTCCCTGCGGCCCAAGCTCCGAACCCTGTTCGCGACGATGCGCCGGGCAGTGAAGAATTGCCTGCCAGCTCAGAACCATCTGTCCCCGCTGAAGAAACAGACGATACCGAGTCTGAATGATCTCTTGTCTCGGATCTTCACCTGAGCGCCTCTGCACAGCAGTATGCCAGTGCAAAAGCAAGAGAGGCGTTTATACAAAGCCATACATGTTGGTTTGAAACAAGCCATATCCCACTATCATAAGGTGCAACGCTATCTCGCTACAACATACAGGAAGGAGCCTTTTGTGAAGATTCTGGTTACAGGCGGCGCTGGCTATATTGGCAGCATCACCACTGCTGAACTCATTCAGGCTGGTCATCAAGTCGTCGCCTTCGACAATCTGTACCAAGGCCACGCCGACGCCGTTCATCCCCAAGCTACGTTCGTCCAGGGCGATCTCGCCGACCGCGAGGCAGTGGCGCAACTCTTTGCCGAGCATCCTGGCATTGAGGGGATCATGCATTTTGCCTCCTATACCCTGGTCGGCGAGAGTATGGCAAAACCGCTCTTGTATCTACGCGACAACCTCGTCAACGCCTCACATTTGCTGGAGGCTGCAGTCGCCCATGGAGTGCGCCGCTTCATTCTCTCGTCCACCGCAAACCTGTTCGATGACCCGGAACGTATGCCAATCGACGAACACGAGCGGATTGCGCCCGGATCGCCTTACGGCGAGTCAAAATTCTTCATCGAGCGCATGCTCTACTGGTTCGAGCGGATCTATGGCCTGCGCTTTGCGTGTCTGCGCTATTTTAACGCTTGTGGTTGCACGCCAGAGGTTGGTGAAGACCACGATCCCGAAACCCACCTGATACCGCTTGTCCTTCAGGTCGCCCTGGATCAGCGCCCGTATATCACCGTCTTTGGCGACGACTATCCGACACGCGACGGCACCTGTGTGCGCGACTATATCCACGTCGTCGATCTGGCCCATGCCCACATTCTCGCGATGGAAGCGCTCGACCGCATGGGCAGCCGCAAGTACAATCTGGGCAACGGCGCCGGGTTCACGGTGCTGGAAGTAATCGAGACGGCTCGCAAAGTCACCAGTCACCCCATTCCCTACGTTATTGGCCAACGACGCTCTGGTGATCCCGCAACACTGATCGCCTCGTCGGAGACGATCCGCCGCGAACTCGGCTGGCAGCCGCGTTACCCTGACCTGGAAACTATTATCAAAAGCGCTTGGGAATGGCATCGCGCCCACCCGAATGGTTACGCTAAGTAAGAAGACGAGGGGATGCGGCAAGGAGGGATAGGGGCGTACCAGCGTGTACGCCTGGCGACGAATCGGTATCATCAACTCATCGCGTCATCTGCGCTCTAACATTTTGGTCACATGCATTTCATTCTGCCTGCCGAGTGGTATAATAACCGTACATGTGGTCTGAAAACCAAACGGTTATTCCCGAGCAAGCCTCCTCCCAAGACTCAAACCTGGTCGAGGCGGAATGAAAAACGCCAAGATCGCTGACGAGAACGAAGATAACATGCGTTTAGTATAGTGAATCACGCATCCATTGTAGGAAAGCGTCTGTACTTGACCCGTATTCGTAGCATATCGTCGTTCACTGTGTACCGTTGCTATGACCAGAAGACCGCAGCAAATCGGCAATTATGTGTTGGAACGCGAGGTAGGGCGGGGCGGAAGCAGCGAAGTGTGGCTGGCTCGCCACGCCCATCTTGAGGAACGCCAAGTCGCGATCAAGATCCTCACCGACAACAACAAGGAAGCCATCCAGCGCTTCAATCGCGAAGCTAACCTCGCCGGACGTCTGAGCCATCCCCAGATCGTCCGCCTCTACGATCATGGCTATACCGGCGTCTTCTACTACTCCATCTTCGAGTATATTCCCGGTGGATCGTTGCGCCAGCTAATTGAAAAGCAGCATCGACTGCCGCTTACCGACGCTGTCGCGATCTTCAAACAGATCGCCGTGGCGCTCGATTATGCCCACAGCCTCAACATCATCCACCGCGACATATCACCGGGGAATGTGCTGCTCGAACAAGCGACCGGCCGCGCCCTGCTGACCGATTTTGGCATTGCCCGCGAGGTAGACAATACCATCACTATCGTCCACTCGGTGATGGGTACGCCGGGGTATTGGTCGCCCGAACACGCCCAATCGGCGACGCTGGTGAGCCGTCTCTCTGATATCTACAGCCTTGGCGTAGTCTTCTATGTGATGCTCGCCGGTGATTTGCCCTGGGATGAAACGCCGGGCTTGAACAACCGTGTTTTTGGCCCGCCTTTGCCGTTGAAGCAGCGCGGCGTTGATAATCTGCCGGTCGATATTGATCGTATCCTCCAGACGATGCTTGCCACAGATCCGGCGAAACGTTTCCCAACCGCAAACGCAGCCGTCGAAGAACTCGAACGGGTTCTAGTCCGTCACGAGGTGCAGACGCAGATCAACCCGCAGCTCGCGAAAGGCAAAAAGCGCGGCGCTACGCGGGCTCAAGGGGCGGACGACCAGGCGCTGACCGTCTTATCCACTGGCGTCGAGACCAATGAGGTCGAAACGGTTCTTGGTCCGACTCTGATCCGCGCACCCATCGCTGATGCTCACAAACGCGCCAAGGAATTGAGCCAACCCGAGGTGATCGCGAACCTACTCGACAATTGGTCGCGCCAAGGACCATTTCGCCGATCGCTGCTCGGCCGTATGGCGCAGTTGCACAAGGTGCAGAGTCGTAACATCTACTTCTACAAGGTGCGGATCCTCTACGAGTACCGTGATCCACCCTATGCCGTCGAAGAGCCGGATCGCCATAAAGAGCAATTAAAGCTAGAACCGGAACTCGATCGCTGGCAAGTGTCGCTATCTCCTGTCCACGATTTTAAAGACGAGCCAGGGATGCAGATCACTCTGCCCGGTTCGACCAAAGTTATAGACTGCTCAGACTGTAAGGCAAAAGGCAAGATTGTTTGCCCCAACTGTAAAGGCAAATCCCGTATCCTTGTGAAACAGGCTGCCGATGAAGCGACGGGCAAGCGCACAACTTCGCGCAGTTCGAGCGCGGTCAGGATGCAAGCTGCCGAGCCGCAAACGATAGAAACATCTCGTCGGGCTATCCCCACAACGGCTGGGGCAGCGACCGCCGTACTGCCTCCCGAGCCGAGTCTCGTAGCTTGCCCGGTCTGCGAAGGTTATGGCGGCACCAAGTGCGAGCGCTGTGAAGGTGTAGGCCGGCTGGTCCAACGCGACGCTTTCCGCTGGAGGCGTTTTGTACGTGACATTCAAGGCAACGACGACCTGCCGGATCACGATGAAGAGTATATTCGCAAGCAGTGCAAAATGCAGGAGATTTACTGCGAACGGGCGAGTAATGGCTTTCGCTTCGAGTGGGGGCAGATTCCAACACTACGTGAGCTGATCCAAAAGGCCCAGGCTGCCACCGACGATGACACTCGAATCTTGCTCAGTGAGGTAACAATCGGCTTTATTCCTGTTACCGACATCATCTTCGACCTAGGCAAATTCGATCCTGGATCGAACAACGAAGGCCTCAACAAAGTATCCATCTACGGCTTCGAGCACTATATTCCGCCTGACTGGCGCTTCCTCAACTGGGAACGGGTAATCTTCATCTGTGCGATTGGCTTTATGTTTGTGCTGGTCGTCGTTTTCGGATTCTTCGCTTTTACCGCGTGAGACGTTGGAACGTTGGAACGTTCGATCTGCGTTCATTGGTATCATCAGTGGTTCATTGCAGGTTGGCGTCTCTTCGTCTCCCCGTCTCCTCACCTCCTCGCCTCACCGATGCACAATCTCAATCGTCGCTACTTCGATCTGCCGCTGAAGTCCCGCTAGAGTCTGGAGCGGTACGACTGCGCCCGTGGAGCTGAGCAATTCGACCGTCAGGACATACTGGCCCTCCGCCACATCCGGCGGCAGCGTGATCAGCGTTGTCCGCTCACCAAGCTCCCCCTCTTGCCACCGTGTCGGCGGATGATCGGGCGCCCCCAGGCTAACGGCGCTGGTCGCCAGCAAAGCGCCCCCAGACGCGGATAGGATCAAACGCGCGGCATAGTCTTGTTCCAGATGCGCCAATGCCTGCCAGACCAGTGTAACTTCGAGCTGCTCCCCCACTTGCATTTGCTGCGCTGGAATCGTCACGCCACGCAGCACAAGTTGTGCATCCTCTGTCGTGTAATTCAGCGCGGTGACCGGCGCGGGCAACTGCACACGCTCGACCCACACATCATCTACATATGTAGAGAATATTTGTCCATTGCTACGCTTCCAGTGCCAGATCCCATAGGCGGCGACGATCTTGGTGTTGTTCGCCAACAGCAGCGATGCCTGGTACGACCCATCCGTGGGCGGCTCAGCCGTGCCGAAGAGATCGGCAGCGCGCTGATCAATCATCAGACTAGCGCTGTGATCGCGTAGGTCGGAGGAGATCTGGATCTGCGGACTCTGGATCGGGAAGAAGACCCAGCGCCCCACCTCACGCCAATCCTGACCTTGCGCCCGATGCGAGAATACTAACAGCGCAGTGAGTTTCTGGTGCAGGTCTGGCCCGATCAGCGGGGTATGCAGTTGCATAGCGGCGGTAAAGCGTTCTGTGTTGTAGCGCGATGTGATTTGGATCAGAACATCATCCTGCGCCATCATGGTCAGAGACGGATCGGGTTGGCGCAATGCGATCTGCCAGAGGTTCACCGGCACACTATCCACATTGCGCAGGGTAATCTGGGTCGGGAGCGAAAGGGCGGCGCTGGACAAGACCGCCATGCCGCCGGGGAGCGTCACCGGCTGGGGCGGCGCAGCGCCAACTTGGAATTCGAGGCGGGCGGGCGCAAAACTACTCAGGGTCAAGGCCGCTTGCGGCTGGCTGTGCTCTGCCAGGCTATAGTCGATTGCTTGCGTCTCGGCTAACACCAACCGGTCCGCCCCAAAGTCCATCGATAGCGATTGACCAGGGAGTAGCACTGGGCGATCAGGTGGGAGGTAGGAGAACAAGGTGGCATCGGTGCGCTGATAGAGGTGCATCCCTAGGCCGCTCCAGCGCAGCCCGTCACGGGTGTAACCGAAACTTGCCGGATCGGTCTCGGCGGACAGCAAACCAAACGCAGTCGTGTGTCCGGGCGGCAGCGGGCGATGCATAGCATTGTAGCCGCTGCGCAGGCTGCCCTGCAAGCGATAGCCAAGCAGTTCGTAACCCAGCAGGCCACCGAGAACCGGCGCTTGATCTGCCGGGGGAACGATCAATACGTCCTCGCCGGGCGGGATCATCTGCCGCAACTCGCTAAGTTCGAGTTCGCGTGCGGTAAAGAGGCGCCGGTCGCCCGCGAGATAGCTGCGCTGGGCGCCTAACCAGCTTGTCACTGTCGCCGCCAGCACAAGCAGCACCAGACTTAGGCTGCTTGCCAGCAACGCGTATTGCGCCCAGCGGTTCCGTACGAACAGCTGCGACTCAATCCCGCTAGCCAACGCTATCGCCAGCAGCGGTACAGCGAAGGTGATGCCTTTGTAGTAGCCATACGCATAATCGAGGGTAAGCATCAGACCCTGGTAGGCCAGGGCGCTTGCCAGCAAAACCATCAGGATCGCGGGGCGTCGCCCGAGCGCGAACAGCGCCAGCCCGGCGACGGCAATCAGGCCGAGCTGCACCGGGATCTCAGCGAAGGGCGCAATCCCCTGCCAGGCTGGGTCGAGACCTAATGCAGCGCTCAGTGGCGTGAGCGTGTCGATGCCCATTCCGCCCGAGCGCTCGGCGTATTGGGCCAGGAACCCATCGCGCAAGAAGAGAAAATACTGGCCGGTGCTGCTCAACAGAAAGGCCAACCCGCCGAGCAGAAAGGTACGGCCAAGCAACGCGCCCATCGCGGCCCAACGTTCTGCACCGACGAACCAGCAACGCAGCAGACCGAACCCGACCAACGCCGCTACCCAGCACACATAGGCCGTTAGCGCCGGTTGGTAAGCCAACGCCAGTCCGCCAACCAGCAGCCCCGCTGTGAGGATTTCACGCAGTAGCGCCAAGCCCGATATGTGCGGAAGCCGCTGCCCGATGGCAGGAGAAAAGGACAATCCGGCGTGATGCACCGCGCCTGCTTTGCCTAGCAATGTCACTCTGGCGCCTGACGTGTCGTG
>JAKSDJ010000067.1 GCA_022360155.1 Chloroflexales bacterium
GACCTGGTACGTCTTGCAGGACGCGACCCTGCTGCCCGCTGACACGATCGCGGAGCTGGAGCGGATCATGGGTGCGAACTACCGCCAGACCCAGCCGTTGAACGGGCGCGTCGTCCTCTTGCACGACCTGCAGCGCGGCAACGCCGACCGATAACGGTAGACGACAACTGTAACAACACGACGCGACGCGCCCCATGGGGTGCGTCGCGTCGTGTTGCTGCTGTGGATGAGCGATGCATCTTGCACCAGAAGGAACTGTAATTGGGAGCGGTCCCGTATTACGTCGGGGCGATGTCGGGCGTTGCAACCGCCTGCGGCGCCGGCGGAACATACTGGAAGACTTCGTCAATCGGCACACCGAGGGCATAAGCGATCTTGAAGGCCAGCAACAACGAGGGGTTGTAATCGCCTTTCTCGATCGCGACGATCGTCTGGCGGGCCACCCCGACCTGATTCGCCAATGCCTGTTGCGTCAGGCGATGGCGCGCTCGCAACTCGTTCAGCCGATTCTCCAAGCGCTCGTTACTCATCGGCGCCTCGCTCTGCACGCCAACTGCGCCATGCTGCGCCGACCGCCGCAACCACGAAGAGTAATAGCGGCACGAAGTAGAAGAATATCGGGATCATGCTGCGAAACGTCGGCAACGACTGATCCTGGCGCATATCGTGTGCTAAGGCTGTGATCAAGAGAGCGGCGCCGGGCATGATGCTCCCCAGCATGAGCACGGTGAGGATCAGCCAAAGCCACGGGCGACCTTGCGCGGTATCGTGCAACAGGTGGCTGAGCCAGATGACCGGCAATGACAGGAGGTAGCACCCGCTCCAGAGCATCATGGCTGGTGTATCGCCGCGCCCCCAGAAGAGATAGCTTGAATACAGAAACAGGCCGATCACCAAAACCATGTAAGCTCCACGAAAAATCCTGGCCCGGAGCCAGCGGGTCCGCTCGTCAGCCAGGCCAATCCCGACTAGGGAGACGCGGCGCACGATCAGAACCACCAGCGAGAGGATGATGCTCAGGTTTACAGGCCACAACGGCGCGCTGGGCCATCCATTGGCGGTTTGATAGAGGCTTGCCAATAGGGCGAGCCCCAGGACCGTAAGGTAAGCGTTGCGCGCAGCCAGACCTTGCGCTTGCCGCCGCCGCTCATCGTCTAGAAGGCCAACCCGTCGATTCAGCCGATCCCCAATTGTTCGATCCACAATAACCTTTCCTGTACTTGATGTCATGTAAACTTGACAAGATCTTAGCACAGCCGTGTTGGTATGTCAAGTTTACATGACATTCTGGTTTTGACGTATGTCACAGATCATCGGTTGCAAGGTCTAAAAAGCTATCTGAAAAGGTTTGAGTCCGAACCCTAGGCGATAGGTGCGGTGCGAGGGTCTGTTTGGGGAGATGGAGGAGGCTGCGGGCGTCGTACCTGTTAGTCTTGATGAGGGATTTTCAGACAGTCTCTCATAAAATGTGACAATCAACCGCAGTAGTCTGACGTAGTGCCGCCTTTAGGCGGCTTGTCAGCAGCACAGCCACATTCAGGCGGCACTACGAATGCCTTTGCGTTTTTCAGAGCCAGCGCGGCTGTGGGGGCAAACGATGGATCACATTATTGACAGGATTTACGTGGTGGTGGGGATCGGGGAGGTGAAGCTTCTCCGAAAACCCCTTCGCACTGCGGCTGCTGCAGCGCGAAAAAGGATTCTGGGAGGGCTGCGCGCCCTCCAACCCTCGCTGCCGATTGGTGACCGCGTAAGTTCTGTCATTGACAGATTTAGCGTTGTCGATATAATGAAAAAGCTCATTTCTTGTTAAAAAGAATATGTGATTTGTGTTTCTTTACCCAGAGCGGGCGGAGTTCACCGCTGATCATCCGCACACCGCCGGGGAAACCTCGATTGTGTCGGCGCCCGTGGTTGCGGTGTTGTACGATACGACAACACCATTACGGGCAGACGCTTGCCAACTTCATTTTCTCACCCAACATAGAACCCACCTGAAGGCGATGCGTCCTCGCCATATAAAACCGTCACGAGTTCAGTTTTTTCTGCAATCCAGTTGGATTGCGTAGCGATGAGGCGATGGCCTTAGATTCTCGCCTCATCGCTTCTGCGTATCGACAAGCCTGCTACGACATTGCATCTGCGGGTTTGTATTGTCGGGCTCGGTTGCATATGTTGCGTTCAGTGTTCTCTATACAGAAAGAGGTTCTTTGTGAGTGATGATCCGTCACGTTTTGGCAAGTTGCACCCAGGTCTCGAGGATAGCCAGGCTGCCGAGGCGCTACGTAAAGAGGCCAAACTTGGCGATGCTGGTTGGAAACGCGAAGTCGAGCGTAATCTAGCGCTTGGGTTGAGTGCGGCGCCCAGCATCACCGACCGTTCGATTTCGACATTCTCCCGCGGCGAGCTGCCCCATTTTGCTGGCATCAATACCTTTCTCAAAGCCCCCTATGTCGAAGATGTGCATCAGGTCGGCGCATACGACGCCGCAGTGCTGGGCATTCCCCTCGATATAGGTGCAACTTATCGCTCGGGGACGCGCTTCGGCCCCCAGGGAATACGCAAAATTTCCGCACTCTACGGCGCCTACTACTTTGAACTGGGGGTCGACCTGCGCGAACAGATGACGCTCTGCGACCTGGGTGACGTCTTCGTGATACCGGCGAACATCGAGAAAGCCTTCGATCAGATCAGCCGCGCCGTCTCCTATGTCTTCGCCAGTGGGACGTTTCCGATTATGCTTGGCGGGGATCACTCGATCGGCTACCCCTGCGTGCGCGGCATCGCGCCCCACGTGAATGGCAATATTGGCATCATCCATGTCGACCGCCACGTCGATACACAGGAAAAAGACATGGACGAGCGCATGCACACTACCCCCTGGTTTCACGCAACCAACATCGCCAATGCCCCGCCTAAGAATCTGGTCCAATTTGGGATCGGCGGCTGGCAAGTGCCGCGGGCCGGTGTAGCGGTGAGCCGTGAACGGGGTACGACGATTATGACGATTACCGACATCATGGAGATGGGCCTCGACAAAGCGCTCGATATTGCCATGGAAGTCGCGACTGACGGCACGGAAGCCGTCTATTTGAGTTTTGACATCGATAGCGTTGACGCCGGTTTTGTGCCGGGAACGGGCTGGCCCGAACCGGGCGGCTTGCTGCCGCGTGAGGCGCTGCATATCGTCCAGCGCGTGGCGCGCGAAACCGATCTCTGCGCCATGGAGTTGGTAGAGGTCGCGCCGCCCTACGACGTCAGTGATGTCACGGCGCTATTGGCGACGCGCGTGATTGTCGATGTGCTGGCGACGCTGGTCGATGCCGGCAAGCTCCCGCGCCAACAACCAACCTGGCTCAAGACGGAGCCGGCGCAAGAGCCCTGGGCGCTGTAAAGGCAGTCCTGATATTCAGCTTCGGGCTCAGGGGGAAGCAAAATGCCGCACGAAATCGATATGACCAAGGCGCTCATGCTCAGCCTGCGGGATTGGTGGGAGCAGCA
>JAKSDJ010001002.1 GCA_022360155.1 Chloroflexales bacterium
CCGCCGCCTGCCGAACCGCCGCCCGCTGAGCCGCCGCCCGCTGAGCCGCCGCCCGCTGAGCCACCGCCCGCTGAGCCACCGCCCGCTGAGCCGCCGCCCGCTGAGCCAGCCACGCCTGAACCGCCCAGCGAAGGAGGCGCTGCCGCAGATAGCCTATTCAATCCGACGCTGGCCTTCGCCCAAGAGGATGAGCTCACGACCGACGCCGACCCGTATTTGCAAACCACGCCGGCTGAGATGGGCCAGCTTTTCATCTGGATTGACCAGTGTAGTCACGACGAAGGCTTGCTCCGCGAAAAGTTCGCCAGCCGCTTGACAGCGAGGCGCTGCCAGGAGATGCTCGACTTGCTGGCCCAGAACGACGATGGCAGCCGCATGGTAAGCGGACTACCCGCAGATGCCCGCGTCGCGCACAAGAGCGGCTGGATCGAGACAATGCAAGCTGATGTAGGCATTGTCTCATCACCTGGCGGCGATTTCCTGCTATCTGTCTACATCTATCGCGATGGGCTGAACGCTAATGATCTGACTGCCAAGAATGCCATCGCCGGTTTCACACGGCTGGTCTATAGCTGGTTCAACCTCAGTTCCGAGGCGCCGCTGGCAGACAATGCCAGTACAGAGGATGCAGAGCCGGGAGCGGACGAGAGCGGCGATGGTCAGAGGTGATACCGCGAGCCGCACGTGATACAGACGCGGCAGATGAAGCTACTCATCTGCCGCGTCTACGTTCTCTGGCAGGTGCTCCCCTTTACGAGCGCTGCATCGCTCGCCACAATGTCTCGTCGCGGATAGGCAGCTCGGTGACACGAACGCCCGTTGCAGCGCGAATCGCGTTGGCGATGACAGCGCCACCGGGAATGATAGGCGGCTCGCCGATGCCTCGCGCGCCGAAGGGACCGCTTGGCGACGGGTTATCGACCAGGATGACTTCGATGCTGGGAATCGTGTCGATATGCGGCACATCGTAGTCCATCAAGCTCCCTGTCAACAATTCGCCGTGCTCATCATAGTGCATCGCTTCGTGCAAGGCCCAGCCAATGCCCTGCGCTGCACCGCCGTGGATCTGCCCTTCGACCAGCAGCGGGTTGAGGGCAAAGCCAATATCGTGAATAGCCACGTAGCGCAGCATGCTGGTCTGGCCTGTCTCAGGATCAACGCGGACCTGCGCCAGATGGACCGTAAAACCTGGTGCGCTATTGGTGATGGCGGTGCGGCCTTCGCCAATGACCGGCCCAGGGCCGCCGCGTTTGGTCTCGGCGATAGTAGCCAGACTGCCAATCGAAATCGTCCGGTCGGGCACGCCGCGCACTCGCACATTCCCGTCTTTGATTTCCAAATCATCAATCCGCGCCTCGAAATGATCTTCAGCCAGTTCGAGCAACTGCTGCTTTACAGCTTGTGCAGCACTCGCAACAGCCGCAGCGACACTGTAGGTGATTTGGCTGCCTCCGCTAGGCCCAGCAAACGGCCCCGAGCGCGTATCGCCCTGGACGACCTCGACTTGGTCAAGCGTCACGCCAAGGATCTCGGCTGCAACCATCGCAAACGTGCTGTTGACTCCAGTAAGATCGACGGAACCAACATACACACGAATGATCCCATCGCTTTCCGCTCGACAGATCGCTGCGGCAGGAGTAACGTTACAAGGCCAGCCGCCGATCGCCAAACCAACGCCCTGGTTCGGGACATTGGCTCGTTCGGCCCAGAGCGGATGAGCGCGCGCGCGTTCCAGGCACTGCTTCAGACCAATATGCGACCAGACGCCAATTTCGCCCATTGGGTCGCCAGACTCGACCGCGTTCTTGAGTCGCAATTCTAGTGGATCCATCCCCAACTCGTAGGCGAGCTCATCCATGCTCGACTCAAGGGCAAATGTGGCTTGAGGAGCGCCCGGTGCGCGGTAAGCCCCTGTTTGCGGCTTGTGGGTGATCACCTCGGAGCAGTCAATCTGAAGGTTTGCACACTTATAGTAGCCGGCAATGAGATTGCCGACCAGAAAGCCCAATGTAAAGGGATAAACGCCATTATCTAAGGTTATCTTGGCCTGGATCGCGGTCAACGTGCCATCCCGCCTCGCCCCGATCTTCAGGGTAATGTCGCTCGCCTGAGCAGGCGTTGTAGTCAGGAAATCTTCTGAGCGGGTCAGGACCAGGCGGATCGGACGTTGCACAGCCATAGCAACGGCGCCGACCAAAGGCTCGATGATGCCATACTTGGCGCCAAACCCGCCGCCGACGGTCATTGGCACAATCGTGACACTGCTGCGTGACAATCCAAGCAGGCGAGCGACCTGATTGCGCACGCCAAACTGGTCCTGAGTGCTGGTATAGATTGTCAGCCTGTTGCGCAATAGTTCGGGTTCGGCCACAGCGGCGTGCGGTTCTAGGTAGGCCTGATGCACACTAGCGGTTGTGTAGCTGCATTCGACAATCGCGTCGGCTGCCGCAAAGCCTTGATCAACACTGCCGCGCTGGATATGCGTTTCCTCGTGTACATTCGAGCTGCTTTGTTCGTTCGTTTCAGCGCCAGCATCTACTGCCGTATGGGCGGCAGTCAGATCTGCGCCTTCTTTGGGCAGCCCATTGGGCCAGATGATTGGAGCATCAGCAGCAAGCGCCATATCGACGTTGGCTACCACCGGCAACGACTCGTAATCGACAAGCACAGCAGTAGCGCCATCTTGTGCTGCTGCTTCGCTATCGGCAACGACAACCGCCACCGGATGACCACGAAACAACACTTCATCCTTCGCCAGCACGGTGCTCTGGCGAGTACTTGCTGTCTGGTTGCGTGTCGGCAAATCATCGGCGGTCAGGACGGCGACCACTCCGGGGATTTGTAAAGCAGCAGTGTAGTCAATCGATACGATCCTGGCGTGAGCATACGGGCTGAGGATAGGCCGCGCGTGCAGCATACCCGACAGGGTAACGTCACCAGCGTACCGGGCGCGACCAGTCGCTTTCTCCATGCCTTCGACAAGCTTACCGGGCTTACCAAGAATCTGATACTCTGATTCAGCGGTCATGCGTCTGCCTCGCTATCATGTATATGACATTTCTTGAGAAAATATGCAGGCATTATAACAGGTTAGAACGTTTGCACGTTGAAATGTTAGCAGGTTGGCACGTTAGTACTACAACGAGACTTCATACTGCACCGCATCGGAACGGAATCTGTCGATGTCACCCTGAGCGAAGCGAAGGGTCTTGCAACCTTCTTGGGCAACGAGATTCTTCACTTCGTTCAGAATGACATGTCTCGTTGTAGTATTAGTCATCCCATACACGGGCGCACACACAAGCATACCAAGAGCCATCCAATAGCGATCTATCGGCTATCGGACTACCCTGAAAATAACCCATCGTTCGCGCCGTTGTTCGGATTATTTTCATGCGCTCTGGTGTGCCGCAGGCGCATGATCAGCTATCGGGCTATCGCTATGTTCGTGTTAGTCTCCCATACACGGGCGCACACACAAGCATGCCAAGAGCCGTCCAATGGCGATCTATCGGCCTATCGGCCTATCGGCTATGTTCGTGTCAGCACTTTGGCAGGTTCACTACAGCAAACATTGCCTTCGTCGAAAGCTGACACCTGGACGCCGACAGCTTTTATACCAGTCGCCAATAGACCCCGCCCTCGCGCTGCATGAGTTTGTTCGCGATCAGCTCGCGGCGGAGGGTCGCTGTATCGGGGTGGTGGCGCTTGATAATAGCATTGACTTCTTTTTCGGGATACTGGACGCCTAGTTCGAATCGATTCGCCAGCCACTTGAGTATTACCGAACGCTTCTTGCGGGTGCTGGGGATCTGGGTCAACAGATCGCCGTCGAAGAATGTTTTGAGGACTTTGCTTTCCCA
>JAKSDJ010000209.1 GCA_022360155.1 Chloroflexales bacterium
CAAGCCCCCCAAAATGCGCAACCGTGTCAGCAGCAATCCGCGCCGCATCGCCCTCCTGGGTTATGTCGGCGATGATTGCCAGCGCCCGCCCGCCCCAACTCGTGATTCCCTTAGTTACATTATACGCCGACTGCTCGTCTTTCTCCGCAACGACCACCTTTGCCCCTTCACGGGCCAGAGCCAACGCACACGCGAGACCAATTCCATTGCCGCCGCCAGTGACAATCGCCACTTTACCGCTAAAATCCATGACTTGCTCCAACAGAGACGGGAAAGAGTGTTGTTCGATATCATAAATGCTTGAAGCATGTTCAGTGCCTGGTCTTCGCGCCTGCTGCCCCGGTTATGGTTTCTTTCTTACCCCGCCGACGATCCATCCACCACCAGCGCAGCCGCCGATGTTGGCGGGAAATCTGCTGGGACGAGCGCTTGGCGAGACAGCCCGTCCACCGCAGGATTGGATGCGGCAGGGAGGCCCACCATTTCAACAGCAATTTGACCTTAACGCGGCTCCAGCGAATTGCACGGTTACGATGCCCAACCAACGCAATACCAATCATCAGGAAGATAATTCCGTTCACAATTGGCATTGGCATGCCAATCAGCCCTACGACAATAAAAAACCAACCAAGGATTGGTCGTGCAAGAAACCAGGAAACAAGCAGCACTGTTTTTAACGCGGCAATGAGCGGCATATAAAACATTCGGCAACTCCACAGATGTATGGTGTAGTCGAGTATGGTGATTGCGCAAGACACAGGCCACGAAAGATTTCGCGGCCTGTTGTTCTTTCAGTATAGCATACCTCATACCTACTCGGCGAGTTGTAATTGCGCCAACAAGGGAACAGCGTTTTCGGCGAACCACTCGCTCGGGCCGGTAGCAATGAGCAATGTGCCTTCGAGTTCGGCAAACAGCCATACACGGCGCCCAGACAATCCTCGCATCCACCAGACTTCCATCTCGCGGCCGGCGATCGTTGCCTGGCGCTGTTCGCTCGATGCCCAGGGTGTAAAATCTTGTCCACGAAAGAAGGTGCGTAGTGGCTCAACCGGTCCCTGGTAGATCGTCAAACGGTTGGCATTGAGGTGATCATCGGGGATCCGGTAATCGAAACAGATCGCTACATCCTTCAATACAGCCTCGTTGAACAGATTGGGCGTCGAGTTAAAAGATGGTGTCGAAGGGTCGCCGTCACTGGCCCGAATGCTGTGGAGCACCAGCAGCCCGTCAGTGGGAAGAAGGAAGAGCGGCGATTTGGCGCGGGTGCGCGCTTCATCAAGCGAGATGGTCTTGCCCGCCGAGGCCGAAGCTGTCACACGCGGACGGGTATAGTCATTCACAAACAAGGCATCGGGCGGCGTCGGATCGAATATCTCGCTCGGCACATCGTTTGCATCCAGATACGCTGTTTCCAGCAACTCCCACTTACGCAGCAACACACGCTGCGGGCCGGACCCTTGGTTCATCCCTTCGCCGTAAACGCGCAGTTGGACTGGGCGGCTATCGTCCGCCTGCAGCACTAATTCAGTGGTAATTGTCATTGGTTGAATATCACGGAGGTAGAGACCGAACTCACTCGAGTCCGACGTATACAGATGGCCGAAGCGCTTGCTCGAACGGCCATTTTCGCTGCGGGTGATCACCTGCGTGCCATCGGGCCGCGTGCTAAGCAATAGCTCTGCATACGCTTCGCCGAGCATACCAAAGGCTATCTGATCGCCATCCGACATGTAGCCGTCAGCGATGCGCCAGCCGTAGGAGATGTTCAACGTGTCCAGCGTCGTCCAATAACGCCAACTCTGCGGCTCTCCATCGTAATCCTTGAACAGGATAGCGCCATCGGCATCACGCTCTCGCCGGACAGTAGCAAACCTGCTTTGTGGGCTATCGGGTCGCATCCACTTTTCGTTGAACACGGTTTCCGGCTGCCCGTTGTAAGGGAGACGATGATACGGATCAGCCAGGCGATCCGGGGCGGGATTCTGCCGAGAATAGCTGCGCGAGCGTTGATACAGCGCTTCGCCTGCTTTCGGAAGGGGCGCTTGGGTCAGCGCCTCAACCAACGCTGTATGAACCTCGTGCGGAACTCCTTCGGCTGGCGGGAACAGCGCGAGATGCGATCTAACACTATGGAAGTCGGCAGGTTGCAACTGCTCGATAAACTGCAACAGCTCGGCGCGTGTATAGCCCTGCGCATCAATAGCCAGCCTGATATTAATATTTCCCGTAGAACGACCGTTGGTTATCACGCGCCCATCACCATAATAGCGCAGGCCAATCTGGTAGCGCTGTCCCCGAAACGGCAGCAGGCTGACCGTCCACGGGCCGATCTCCAAGGTCTCGGCGTCATTTAGACTTAGGTAGTGATCTTGACTCAAGGTCAACCATTTTTCTGTTCCGAGGTAGGTTAAGCTCAACGTGGAATCGAAAGGGTGTGTGTACTCATCCCAACGATAGAACAATGCACGTTCTGTGTCAGCAGGAGGCGCTGCAGGCAGAAATAAGGGCGAAGGGAAATATACCAGAAGTTGCATAGGCCCAAGCAGAGTCGCTTGATCGACCAGGAGGAAGGCGCTATCTACGCTTGCTTGCTCTTGCGGTTTTCTGGCAAAATTCCCCTTCCCGGTCCAGGCTCGTTTGGCATCGAAGGCGCTGCGGATCTGGTTGCGGTCCGTCACCCACTCTTCGCTCAGCAGTCGCCAGGTTGTACGACTGGTCTGGGCGCCGTTGGGCGGGCCGACCAACTCGGTCGCGCTGCGCAGCCGGCCATCAACGGCGTCGAGCATCAGCAAAATGGTGACAGCATCCTCTGTAGCGCCGGGCGCGCCGGAGGGCAAGGCGAGGGGACTAATCCCGGTAAAACTCAGGATCTGCACTGTATGGTCGCCATCGCGCTGGCGACCCAGGCTGCTCAGGTCGTCTGCGTCTCGAGCCTGGCGCAGATACGCCGGCCCAAGATTCCATGCGCCGGCGTGTAACCGCGCCAGGCGGGCAGAATCCTGGTCCGTAGCAGTCATTTCCTGGTAGAGTAACTGCGGCGTTTTCACCTGTTCCGAACTGCCATACAGGGAGCTGTGGTAGAGCGGGTCGAGAGCATACCAGAATTGTTCCCTGCCATCGCCTATTTGGAGTTCATACGGTGCGCCGCCGCTCGTGTGTACGAGTTGGAGCCGGTGGCGGGCGGGGTTGTTTGTGTCGAACCAAGCGCTGGCATGTAACGGAGCATACTTATCGATATCGAAATACCATACTGCCTCCCACTGAGCATGCCACACCCCCGCTCCTTCCGGCGGCTTGCCAATCTGGTCAAGCGCCTGCTCGATGAGGTTGCGCGGATTATCAAGTGGAGGCGCATCTGCTATCATCTGTTCTGCAGGGCGTTGGAAAAAGCCAGGAAGCACAACCACGCCAATAAGCGCCAAGACGAGCAGCGGCAACAGTGCAAAGCGCAAGTTTGGATGCGCGTACCAGTTGGGCGCGATGTGGATGTCACGCAGTAACCGTTCCTGTAGATCGGCGGGAAGTGTGCAGTCCCGCAGGCTGCCGCGCAGTCTCGCCTCAACGCACTGGCTTAGGGCGCTCCAAGCCTTGTCGAAGGCCCGGCAGGCGCCGCACGCTGCAAGGTGGCCACGTACTACAGTATCACGCCGGCCCAATTCCGGGGGATCCATCAGATCCTGACGTATTGGCGGGCACTGCTCGGTTGGTTGGGCATCGGGCAGAGGTACGCCAACCGGAGCAGCGAGACTCACGAGCGCATCGCTGAGGTTTTTGCGCTCTGTGTCGACGCTTGTCGCGTTGATCTGTGCGATCAATGCCGCATCATACCCAAGAAATAGATGCAGGACAAGCGCTTGGCGCTGCTGCCAAGGCAAATGAAAGACAACGCGCTCAAAATCACCCCAGACGCGGCTCTTGCGCCGGCGGCTTGGTTTGAAACGATTTGTCCAGTGCAGCAGCGCCGGTCGCGATACCTGTTGCTCGCACTGTCGTATCTCGGCGAGCAGCATATTCAGGAGATGTGACAGGTCGACCAGGGTCTGGGGCGCGGGGATCGCCCGTATGACCGAACGCAATACCTGCGCCGCTTGCTGCTCGTCGCCGGTCAGCACAAGGGCGACGCGGAAAAGTTGATCGCCATGGATCGTCAGAATGTGCTCCAAAGGCATTGACTGAGATAGATTCATAGCTACTTGCTCGCATTTGCCCGATTAGCGTGACAAATGACGAGGTGCAAATGATAGCGAATTCACCCCAAACTACCGCAGGGCAGCCGAATCCCGCTCGATAATCAACAACGAACGCCTATCCTCATACCGCTTTGGATGCGGGTTCATAGCAAGACAAACGCCCCTAATGGATGCGACAAGGGTCTGTCGTTGACTGTCGATGTTGGTTGTCAAATGTGGATGCGACAGCAGACAAGAGGGGTGCGATGGAGGAGGAGCTTGTTTGTTATCGTCTATCTTTTGTCTACATCCAGACCGTCGGAAAGCCGTATTCTCACAACCCAAGCTGATGTTAGGCCTTTACCGCCTGATCGCGCTCGTAGCGGCGCCCCACCCGCGCACCAGGTACCGGCACGGCGTTCAGAATGTCGGCAATTACCGCGCTCGCGCTGACATTGCGAATCCGCGCAGCAGGGTTGACAATCAGGCGATGGCTGAGCACAGGCTCGGCTAGGGCTTTGACATCATCAGGCAAAACATAGTCGCGTCCCTGAATCCCAGCCCAAGCTTGGGCCGTACGATAGAGCGCCAGCGAGCCGCGAGTGCTTGCCCCCAGGTAAATATCCTCGTGATGGCGTGTTGCAGTTACCAAAGAGATAATATACTCTTCAACTAAATCATCAACATAGATTTCTTTCATTTCTTCCTGCTGCCGGAGCAACTCACCGACCTCAATAACCTTCTCGAGCGACTCCAACGGGTGAGCCTGGCGCTGGCGCTTGAGAATGGTAATTTCATCCGCTTTCTCGGGATAGCCAAGGTGAATACGCAACAAGAAGCGGTCGAGTTGGGCTTCGGGCAATGGAAACGTTCCTTCGTATTCGATCGGGTTTTGCGTTGCCAGCACAACAAAAGGGCGAGGCAAAATATGCGTGACGCCGTCTACCGTAATCTGGCGCTCTTCCATTGCTTCGAGGAGCGAACTTTGGGTCTTTGGCGTGGCACGGTTGATCTCGTCGGCCA
>JAKSDJ010001021.1 GCA_022360155.1 Chloroflexales bacterium
AATGCTCTTCCCACCAGTCCAGACCAGAACGAGCTTGCTGCGTGATTGTCTCGATCTGTTCTGCTGTCCAGTCTTCGGTCGAAGGCTCGTATTGTCCATTGCTTTCGGGAAGGATGAGCCGGACGGCGACTTCACCCGTCATAAATTGACTAGGACCAGCGGCCGCTTGGCCTCCTGCCAGGTCGGGTGGCGGCGGCGGCGGGATGAATGTATCAGTAAAAGGGTGGTCAGCAAAAGGGTGGTCAGCCGTCTCAGATTGATAACCGGAGACGGTCGCGAACGAAGAATTGACGATGATTAGGGTGCAGGCGAACACAACGTACAGAAACCAGAGTAGGCGGCGTGATGCTTGCATAGGTGTTCCTGTGCTACGATGATGGGTCGATTGAATGGAACAACGCTACAGTCTGAAGTTGCTAATCCAGGCAACTGCTTGAACAGATGGAACGACACCTCTTTCACACGCTATACATTCAAAGACGGGAAATGCATGGCTGTGGATTGCGACAATAGAATACCTTGCTCCTTAGGCATCGCCAAGAGGAGAATGGTACTGTCGCAGCGAGATCTATGGGGGATAAGAGTTAAGCTAAAGATAGTCCAGCGGTACTAACTGAAACAGGGTTTAGCCAGAGATAATCCAGCGTGCCTTGTTGACAGAGCCAGCAAGATGGATAGGAGTCGCTACATCTGGTTTTTATAATAGTACATTTTTTCATGGATTCATTACTTGCCAATACTTGCCCTCGGCTATTAGCAGTAGCTTGACCTAAATCATCATCATTGACTCATGAGTGCAATAAAAGGCTCTCTTGAAAGCCTTAGAGAGAGGCTTGATAGATTTTGAGAGCTTTTTTTGTGAGTTTGGAAGACCGTGCATGCTATAATAATGGCAGTGTATATTTATCGTGCGATGTGTCACAAGTAGGTTGTTTGAAGATGTGTCTTTGGTATATATGACAACGCAAGTGACCGCCTTGAGAGTTTTAAGAAGGAGCTTATGGGTACGAAGAATTCGCGTCTCCAGGGATTCTATGAACTCAACCCTTTCGAACGTTTGCAGATGGTGAAATCGTTTGATGGTTTGAACGACGAAGATCTCCACATGCTGCACGGGGGCAACGGTGCGCTCTCGGTCGAACGGGCGGACAAGATGATTGAGAACGTAGTCGGTACGTTCAACCTGCCTCTGGGGGTCGCAACCAATTTTCAGATCAATGGGCGCGATCTGTTGATACCGATGGTTGTTGAGGAGCCTTCTATTGTGGCTGGTGCAAGTTACGCCGCCAAACTGGTGCGGGCGGGCGGTGGTTTTCATACGACAAGCACCAAAGCCTTGATGATCGGTCAGGTCCAATTAGTCAAAGTCAGTGCTCCAACTAGTGCATGCTACGATATTCTTGCGCGTAAGCAAGAGATACTTGATCGAGCGAACGCGCAAAGCCGTAGCCTGGTGGCGTTGGGTGGCGGCGCGTGTGATCTAGAAGTGAATTTCTTTCCCAACAGCCCGATGGGGTCAATGCTGGTCGTTCATCTGGTTGTAGACTGTCGCGACGCTATGGGCGCCAATGCAATCAATAGCATGTGTGAGGCCGTTGCACCATTGCTGGAGCAGATAACCGGCGGACGCGCCTATCTCCGCATCCTCTCGAATCTGAGCGACCGGCGACTATCGCGTGCTCGCGCCACCATCCCGCCTCACGCTTTGGCGCGTGATGGACTGAGCGGCGACGAGGTGGTTGAGGGCATTCTGTGGGCCTATTCGTTTGCCGCTGTCGATCCCTACCGGGCAACAACCCATAACAAGGGAATTATGAATGGCATCGACCCGGTTCTGGTTGCAACCGGCAACGACTGGCGCGCCGTGGAAGCTGGCGCCCATGCCTATGCTGCACGAAGTGGGCAGTATGCCTCGTTGAGCGTTTGGGAACGCGATGCTGCGGGTAATCTGGTTGGCGCCTTAGAGATGCCAATGGCAGTTGGGATTATCGGTGGCGCTACCAAAGTCCATCCTACCGCTCAAGTTGCGCTCAAATTGCTTGATGTGCAACATGCCCATGAACTAGCCGAAATCTGCGTCTGCGCCGGTCTAGCGAGTAATCTTGCCGCAATGCGCGCCCTTGCCACTGAAGGTATTCAGCGCGGTCATATGGGCCTCCATGCCCGTCAAATCGCGATGGCAGCCGGGGCTAGCGGCGCTTTGGTTGATGAAGTTGCGTGCCGTATGGTCGAGGAGCGAAATGTTAAACCTGCGCGCGCCAATGAACTTATTATCGAGTTGCAAGGTCACTTAACAAACTGAAGAAGGAATTGCGCTGTAACGTGTACGCAGTCATACCCTTCGAGACGATAAATACCTTGCTCTTGTGTGTAAGCCCTAATCCCCCCAACGACGTGGGGAGCACCCACACCTCTTTGTATCTGGTTTTCTCACTGCCTGTGCCAACGGTATGCCGTTAGGCTAGATGAGATAACGCTTTCAGCTAGACATAAAATATACAGCGCAGAAAGGAGACAAGGCCAGACTCCCTGGCTTTGGTCTGGGTTAGTCTGTGCCATGACTACGATGATGAAGCAACCTGTTCATCCCGTGGGCATCGTTGGCTATGGTGTCTACATACCTCGCTACCGCATCGCTGGCCGCGAAATCGCCCGGATGTGGACCGATGGACAAGGCGGCGTGCCAGTTGATTCCAAAAGCGTACCAGGGCCAGATGAGGACACTATAACGATGTCTATTGAGGCCGCACGTAATGCTTTGGCTCGGGCCGCCATTCCTGCCGCCCAGTTGAGCGCCGTATGGGTAGGCAGTGAGAGTCATCCCTACAGTGTTAAGCCTAGCGGTACAATTGTGGCTGAGGCGCTTGGTGCAACACCGTGGGTCAGTACGGCTGATTGGGAGTTTGCTTGTAAAGCTGGGAGTGAAGCACTGACGGCAGGTATTGGCATGGTTGGCAGTAAGATGGCGGAGTATGTGCTGGCTATCGGTGCTGATACTGCTCAGGGGCGTCCGGGTGATGCATTGGAATATACGGCGTCGTCGGGCGCAGCGGCGTTGCTGCTAGGCGGGGCGGAACATGCGGTGGCGACAATCGAAGCAACGCTATCATATGTCACCGATACGCCTGATTTCTATCGGCGTGCTGACCGGCCATATCCAATGCATGGCAATCGATTTACTGGTGAACCTGCTTATTTCCACCATATTCAGCAAGCGACAACGCGCCTTTTGCGCGAGCTCGGTCGAACTCCGCAGGATTATACTTTTGCCATCTTTCATCAACCCAATGCGAAATTTCCCCAGATAGCGGCGAAGCGGTTAGGTTTCAGCGACGCACAGACAGCGCCAGGACTACTGTCGCCGCAGATTGGCAATACCTATTCGGCGGCGGCGCTGGCTGGCCTGTGTGCGACCCTCGATAAAGCCCAACCAGGCGACACTATCCTGATGACGACATATGGCAGCGGCGCTGGCAGCGACGCCTATTCACTTGTTGTCACCGATCGCTTGCTAGAG
>JAKSDJ010000092.1 GCA_022360155.1 Chloroflexales bacterium
GCCGAACTGGCCGAACAGCTCTATCAAAAGTTTGTCCACAATGGATTGATTCCTTCGGACCAGCACGAGGTCACCGTCACAACGCTGGCGCATGGGCAGTATCTCTTCGTTGATTTTACCCTGGCGCGCGCAATTGCCATCATTTATGCCTACCCTTCGGGGCGCGAATACGATGCAGCGATGCTCTTCTCGCGCGTGATCGCGTTTCTCGAACCCGCGACAGCGCTGCGCGACTCGCTGCTGCGCTTGCGTCGCTGCTACTTTCTAGGTCTGGCCTACACTTTTCGCGGCCAGCTCCGTTACCAGCAACAACGTTTTGCCGAGGCTATCAGCGATGCGGAACAAGGACGAATCGCGTTCAAGCGCTATCGCCAAGAGCGCTCCGGCGATGACAGCCCGCCGCTCATCCAACTCAACGACCGGATCGATCCGGATGTGGCGCAGGCTATCAATAATCTGGCGTACAATCTCGCCTTGAGCGGCAATTTGAAGCGGGCCATCCGCCTGTCGACCGAGGTTGTCGAGCGATATGGGGCGGTATCGCCAACCTATCGCCAGGCCTTGTTTTACAACACCAAAGGCCTGATCCATATGCGCTTGGGCGAATATCTTGAAGCGCAGAGTGCGATTGTGCGCGCCGAGCGCGCGGCCCTGTATTCCGGCAGTCAGCGGGCGCGCGGCCTGGTCGCCGATGCCCGCGGTCAACTCGAGCGCGAGATGATGGTGGCTCGCCAGGAGCCCGATTTGGCAGTCATCAGTTATTTTGAAGAAGCGATCCAACTGCTCCACGATGAGCCGGGAACGTTGCAAGAAGTCTATTATAACTGGGCGAGTTTGATGCGTAGCCTGGCCGCCCTCTACCGTGTGCAACAGCCGGAGCAAGCCCGGCAGTGCAACCAGCGCGCCTTAGAACTTCTCGACGATGCACTGGCGTTGCTGTCTGAACAGGCGGGTATGCAACGGGCGAATCTGTTGCAGAGCAAGGCGGCGACATTTCACAGCATGCAGGAATACGAGCCCGCTACGGTGCTGCTCGATGAGGCGGAGACGATGATGGATCAGCCCATGCCCGAATATGGTCAGGTTGTCTGCGGGCGTATCGCTATGCAGCGGGGGTTGGTGTTGCTCGACGATACGCAAGATTACCCCGCTGGGCTGAGGATGTTAGTTATCGCCCTGGCGCGCGTTTATTTGTTTGCGCGCCAGCACCGTGATCAAAAGGCGTTCGAGCAATTGATCGAACGTCAACTCAAACGCATCCCCGATGATGTCTTGATCCTCTTCCAGCAAACAATCGAGTCCGGCCAACTCCATGTGAAGGTTGCCGATCTGGCTTACCAGCAACCCGCCTCCGAACGCTGGGATAACGAGTGGAGCTATAGTATCCGCTATATCAATGAGTGCATTACAACCCAACTCGACCTTTGATCGGATTCGCACGCATATGAAAGGGCCATTGTGACGCTTTCGCGCACTTGGCGCTTTCGTCCTTTTTGACGAGCAAATGTGCTATATGGAAAGACATCAGTGCATCGCTTGTCGGCGATTGTGGCGCTATGAACTTACCCTCAGGCGTTACAGCGCAGTATAACAGGTGAGTTGATTGTTCCGTGGTAAAAGCTCTCTAGAATTACGGAGTTATGTACGCTATGTTGTCCTAGTTGCACATATCACAAGCTAGAGTCATACGTGTAAAGATACGGTCGCTTGGCCATATAAGTCTGAACTGTTTCCATCACACCCTCATCGCTGCACGAAACAGTTAGTTAGGTTTTTGGCTGCTTTACAGTGAGGTTAAGAATTGAAGAGCGGGTGGTTCTGCTCGTGCTCTCCACTGTTGAAAACGGTAAAGCTAGATGAAAAATACAACCCGTTTTATCATCATTGCCTCTGATCTAGTAGATGCCCTGGCGTACAGTTCAGACTGTAATTGCGCCTGCCCTATTTCCGGTGCGGCTGCGCCAGCTTACCAACTAACTCCCAGAACGTTGCTTGCTCCACATCCGCAGCAGCAACACATCGATCTGACGTCGGACTATAGTGTTGCGTTTGCGCCTTCGATCAGCCGGGTGACGGTGTTGAACCGTGCCGCGCAGGAGCTGTTGAAGCGTTTCCAGACGCCCTGCACGCTCGGCGATCTCGCCAATGATGAGCAAGTTGCAGCGCAGCAGCTGGTTCAACTGGGCTTGCTGCATATGGCGGCGCCGCCGGCGCCGCCGCCAGCCGATGAGCTGATTGCCTGGCTCCATGTCACTAATGCCTGCAATTTGCGCTGTACATACTGCTACGTTGATAAGAATGCAGAAGCGATGTCGCCAGAGGTTGCGTTTGCTGCCGTGGACAAGGTGTTTCAGTCTGCGCGGTCGCATGGCTACCGGCGTGTGTCACTCAAGTATGCTGGCGGCGAGGCCAGTCTGAACCTGCCGCTTGTTGCCGAGATGCATACCTATGCCCGGTCCCAGGCCGCAGCATTTGGAATTGAGTTGCGTGGCGTTGTGTTGAGCAACGGTGTTGGGTTGACCCGGCATAAACTTCAGGTGATCAAGGATCTGGACCTATGTCTGATGATCTCGCTTGATGGCCCTCAAGCATTCCACGATGCGCAACGTCCCCGGCTGGGCGGTCAGGGTTCCTTCAACGCGGTGATCGCTAGCATCGAGCGTGCCCAAGCGCTTGGCTTGACCTTGACCATCTCCATCACGGTGACCGGGGCGAGCGTTGGCGGCTTGCCGCCATTAGTCGCCTGGCTGCTAGAGCGCGAATTACACTTTACACTCAACTTCTATCGCGAGTGCGAGCCGAGCGTGCGCTTTCGCGAGTTGCAACTGGAAGAGCAACGCTTGATTGACGGGATGCGCGCGGCATATCGCGAGGTCGAGCGTCGCTTGCCCCGCTATAGCCTATTGGGATGCCTGCTTGACCGTGCGAACCTGAGTGTGTCCCACCAGCATACCTGTGCCGCCGGTGAGAACTACTTGGTGATCGATCACCATGGCCGCATCGCCAAATGTCAGATGGAATTGGCCTCTCCGGTGACCTCGATCTGGGCCGATGACCCGCTGAGTGTTATTCGTTTGGATGTGCGCGGCGTACAGAATGTACCGGTTGATCAAAAGGAAGGCTGTCGCGATTGTGCATGGAAATACTGGTGTGCGGGCGGGTGTGCGGTGGCGACATACCGGGCTACTGGGCGCTACGATATCAAATCCCCGAACTGCGGAATCTACAAAGCGCTCTATCACGATGTGATCCGCTTGGAAGGTCTACGCTTGTTACGTTGGGCTGATGCACGTCATTCAGATTGACATTATTGGCATGCGCACGATGATGTGCCGTCAACTTAGCTTCCCTGTGCGCTTGGGACCGCTTCGCTAGAATCTGTTATGCACTTTGGACCATGAAGGTGATGA
>JAKSDJ010000675.1 GCA_022360155.1 Chloroflexales bacterium
GCCATGTTGTGCGAGACTGAACGTATGTGCGAAGACGCCCGCTTGCGGGCGAAAACCGTTTCCATGCACGTTACCAACTGAGGATTGGGGGTTACAGCCGGGAATCCTCGGCTGTGTACAATCGTCAAGGTCGTATGCGTTACGCATATGGTCTCCAATCACTGCACGGCCTGCCGTGCAGGGCTGTCGTAACGCAGCCGTACTGCTCGGATGCTCGACCACGGTCGGGTAGCGCCAGAGCAAAGCCGCTGCCTTCAGCCACGCGGTACGTTACAGATACACCACCGCTTTCTCACACGATCAAGCCGGAATGGTGTACTCGGAACCATACTCAAACAGTACTGCAGACAATGAAAGGGTTTGCAAGGAGATATAACCTCCTCGCAAACCCTTTTTGGAGCGGTTAGACGTGCTTACAAACCAAGCTTACGAGCCGCCCAAGACAACTCATCGCGGAAGCGCGGGTGAGCAATGGCGATCAGGGCGTGCGCGCGCTGGGTCAGTGTCTTGCCATGCAGCTCGGCGACGCCATACTCGGTGACAATCGTGTGGACATCGTAGCGGCTGGTCACCACCCCGGCGCCGAGCGTGAGCGTCGGCGCAATGCGTGAGACAGCACCCTTCCGCGCCGTCGCAGGCAAGGCGATGATCGGCAGGCCGCCGTGGGCGCGCGCAGCGCCGCGGATGAAGTCCACCTGACCGCCCGCGCCGCTGTAGATCCTGCTGCCGATACTATCGGCGCACACCTGACCACTGAGATCAACCTGGATGGCCGCGTTGATGGCAACCATTCGGGTGTTTCGGGCGATGATGGCCGGATCGTTGACATAGTCGGTTGGATGCAACTCGACCATCGCATTATTATCGATCCAATCGAACAAGCGACGTGTGCCAAGCACAAAACCGGCGACGATCTTGCCGGTGTGAATGCTTTTGGCTTCGCCATCGATAACACCGGACTCGACTAAATCAATCACGCCGTCGGAGAAGAGCTCGGTATGGATTCCTAGATGACGTTTGTTTTTGAGCGCACGAAGAACGGCATTCGGAATGGCGCCAATCCCCAATTGGAGCGTTGCACCATCGGGAATACGATCGGCAATATGCGCGCCGATCTGCGCAGCAACCTCGGTTATCGAACCCTGGGCTGTTTCGGCCAATGGCCGGTTGGTTTCCACCCAGGTATCGATATGAGAAATATGCAGAAAACTATCGCCCAGCGTCCGCGGCATCTGCGTATTGATCTCGGCGATGACCGTTTTTGCCGCTCGTGCAGCCGGCAGCGTACAGCCAACCTCCACACCAAGCGAACAGAAGCCATGATCGTCGGGCGGGCTAACCTGAATAAGCGCAACATCTAAGGGCAAGACGCCAGATTGGAACAGGCGCGGCGCCTCAGAAAGAAAGATGGGGGTGAAATCGGCGCGGCCAGCCTGGACTGATTCGCGGAGGTTCGGGCCAACGAATAAAGCATTATGCCGGAACGACCGCCGCAACGCAGGAGCAGCCGTTGGGTCAGAGCCTGCGGTCAAGATATGAACGATCTCGACATCACGTAGTTCACCAGCTCGTTCGGCAAGCGCTTCGAGCAAGGGAAGAGGAACGCCGGAACCGCCCCCAACATAGATGCGCTGTCCAGATGTAATGGTTGCGATTGCCTCGTGGGTCGAGCAGTATCGTGTTGGTAATGTTGTCATAAATCCTTCCTGCAATACCCATTGCCACACCTGGTCAGTACCAGATGCGCAGCATAAACCTATTGAGAATGTTCGATGGGATCACAGCAATGTGAGGTGTAGTGCCACATTAGCGGCTTGTGCGGGGTCGAACAACAACGGTCTGTGAATTGTCTCACGATCCTATTATATCATAATGTAGTTACACTCAATTGCGACAGAGTACGTTAAAACGTTGGAACGTTCTCATCTACCGACCTGCTAATCTACTGCACTTCGGCGCTATATATCCAAGAACTCGCTGATATAAGCATACAAGGCAGCCATGGCCTCAAGGCAGCGCCAGCTCGTGTGGGCAAGCTCGCTGCGTCGTTGTTCGACTGCCGCAACCGCACGCTGGGGCTGTCCTGACTCAAACTCGTCCAGCGTTGTCCGTATCGCGACAAAGTCGTAGTTTGCTTGCCGAAGCAACACCACAATGCGGAGGCGACGAAGTTGGCGCTCGTCGTAGAGGCGATAGCGGCTGCCGTTTTCGCGGATGGGATGCAACAGACCCTGCTGCTCCCAGAAGCGTAGCGCCGAAACACGCACCCCCACAAGACGCGCGGCTGCACCGACACGCAAGCGCTCAGAAACGCGTGGATGCTTCTCTGAAGGCAATTGTGCAGTTAAGACGCCAAGCGCTGCCAGGGTCTGCGCAAGCTGCAGGCGCGTTCTGTCGAGCTCGGTGTGGCGCTGATCGATCAGCGCCAACGCATCAGCACACCGGCCCTGATGCACCGCCTGCATGATCTGCTGCGCCCGCCGCCAGCCGTACCCGCTGATCAGTTGCCGGGCTGTTTTGAGCGCCACAAGATGCTGTTGGGTGTAGCGACGATACCCGCTGGGGCTTCGCTCGACGGCGGGGATAAAACCGTTTGCCTCGTAGTTGCGCACTTGCTGCACGCTGATCTGGACCGCATGGGCAAGATCTTTGGTGCGTAGATACGGACCGACTGTCATGTCAAACTCGCATCTCATTATAGTGACTTTCCAGAACTTTCTCAAGGCTACAAAGACATGGTAGTCCGCTAACCCTCAACACTTGCATCTGGGTTCTACAATGACATTGTAGCGCAGATAAGGAGACAAACATGACCGACCGCCAATTCATCGAGGTTCATGGCGCAGGCGAAAATAATCTCAAGGGCGTCTCACTGAACATTCCTAAACAGAAGATCACGGTGTTCACCGGTGTGTCCGGTTCGGGTAAATCTTCACTGGTCTTCGATACCATTGCTGCCGAAGCGCAGCGCCAACTGAACGAGACCTTCACCACTTTCGTGCAAGGCTATCTGCCGCACTACGGCCAACCGGACGTAGATCGCATCGAACACTTGAATGCGCCGATCATCATCGATCAGAAGCGGGTTGGAGGGGGCGCGCGTTCGACGATGGGCACTTATACGGATATTGCCGTTTTGCTGCGACTACTCTTCTCGCGAGTTGGACAACCCTATGCGGGGCCAGCCTACGCCTTCTCGTTCAACACTCCGCAAGGAATGTGCCCGGAGTGCGAAGGCATCGGTAAGACTGTCCAAATCGATCTCGACAAGTTCCTTGACCGCAGCAAA
>JAKSDJ010000440.1 GCA_022360155.1 Chloroflexales bacterium
CAATCACCCCATTCTGTGATTTTCTCGCCAGGATAGCCGCGCGAGGATTATCGGGATTGCTCCCAATAATCTGCCACGAGCTTGGGAATAAATGCCCTAGTTTCATTACACGAGGCTCCAGTGCTAAATGGTAGGGCGATTTTTGATGCCCGGCTGGCAGGGCATTATACAATTTAACATACCGCTCAATTTCGGCCCTGGCGACGACGGAGGAAAATTTATTGCTGTTTGGGCTGCCTAAGGGTTTGATTTCGTACGCATAGCCGATATTCTTGTCTAGCATGACGTCAAGAATATCAATGTATCCCGCATTCCCTGAAGGCTCACCCGTCAAACGTCCTCCTGGATTAAGTAAAAGTCCCGTTTTCGATCCAAGATAGATCGAAAATTCCGGCACTACTATCCCTGGTTTCAGCCTAAAGCCACTTTGCTCGTAATATACTTGTATCATATGTTCTACAGGGCTTGATGAGTATAGGCCACTCGGATCCGTCCACAGCGCCGGATTGCTGTAGGCGTACTGATACGGGTGCAGGCTGTAGGGCGTCTCAGCAAAGCCCGCGAAGGGATCGCGACTGGTAAAGGTGCGCTGCCCCGGATCATACCACCGCGCCCGCAGATAGAGCATGTTGCTCGCGCCATCCTGCAGCTCGCCGGTAAACCCGAACGTCCCCAACAGATCATTTCCCCCGCGTGCGGGGGCCACGGGGGGACTGTGGCGCACCCTATGGGTCGTAGCCCACCGAACCAAGCGCAGCCCCCGTGTCGTCGAGGGTCATCCGCACGCTCCCCAATGCATCCGTGGCGTACCACGTGCGGGTCGCGCCCTGCTGTGTGACGAGCCGTTCGTGGCCGTAGACGTAGTTCGCGCTGCTGTCGTTCAGCACCTGGTTCAGCGCGGCGGCGAGATCCTGGGTAACGCCGTCGCGCCGCGCTCTATCTCCGGACTGTTCGATGCTGACACCGACACCACAACCGGGCCGACACTTGTCAGATACGAGTAAGTCACCACGACCTACAAGCGACGACTGCCACGGCGAGGCAGCCACGCACAAGGCGGTGAACTGGCGCCTCTGCCATGGTGTGGACGCTTCTGTGAGCCCTGTTAGTCGCCGGACATCCCGGTGAACCGGATAGCAATTGGGTTGCCATCTTGGTACATGACAACAGAGTAGCCAAAGTTTCGTAACCCTTCATCACAATCGAACAGCCAGATGCCATCTCGTGCCGCCTCCTGTTCCGCTTGATCAATCTCTGCTTGGGAAGGGGTCGTTGTCTGGAAAAGCGCTAGCAATTGATCAGCGCTTAATGCGCCGATCATCCCTTCTTGCGGCATGCGGGCAATGCCTTGCATATCGAGAATGGAATGGGCGCCACTATCCCTGGTGTGCTCCGGTACCATGGGTATCGATGGAGGCACTGGGTCGACCTCACCCCGCTGGTGCGCACTCTCAGCATGAATATGGCGATAGGCGCCTTCATGCAACACGTTTGCTGGTCATTCCTGCAAGGCTTTGTTGATATCCGGTTGGTATGCGACGACGTAATCCCATCCCGATGCACCCATGACAAACCTCCTGCGTGCTACGTGTTGCGCTTTCGGCACATGCGTATGGTGTCTGATATCGACCGTGGCGGACCAAACGATTGCGCCGATAGAATACGACGAATGAACCCGTACTGGTACAAGAATCCCCAAGGCCGACCTTCCAGTAACGTGAGTGCTCGGCCCTACCCGCCGTATTGGCACAACAACAGGGGGCCGACTCTTTCGAGACAAAAGAGGCCTGAACGTACAAGCGCTCACAATGGTACAGAACTTAGGCGGTTGCTCCTTGGCATATCGCGAAATCGTGAGGGAGTGTAGGTAGCCTGCGGCCGCATGGTCCATGCCAAGCTGTGCTTATCGCTTGCACAGCTCTGCCACGCCAGCAGCAGGCCACCTACGCTCTTGCCGCCCTGCCGGAGGCAATCCACGCCCCATCCAAAGGCATAGCGACTGGTACTGCGTAAGTCCTGTTATATTATTGTATGAGGGGTAGTACACAACCCGACCTTTATAAGGTGGAGCCCCATCTAATCGTCGTTGATCTCCATAAATATGATTTAGCCTTTCTGCATAACCTGCCGCCTGCTTCTCCGCCTCTCTTTGCAGTGGTCCATTATCCCTGTAACTCTCAGGTTTAATTTCTACGACGTCTCCTGTTTCGTGGTTAACGTAATCTGGACGAAATCTTTCCTGAGTTCTCGGATCGATGCGCGTCTTATCCAAATCCACAGAACCACGCTGCTCAGGTGGGGTTTCTTCAAGTAATTCTTGCTCAACTTGTTTGTGCTTATTCTTGCCCTCTTGTAATTCTTGAGGCTCACCACCTGAGGCAAGCGATACCAGGTGTTCAAGTGCCTTCGAACAATTATCTTGAACAACCATCCAACCACGAGGAGCATTTTGGCTTACGACATCGATTGCAGTAGGAATAGTATGTTCAAAGTAATCCTTCAAAGCTTCGGGAGCCTCACTGAAACCAGTATTAGCCATCCTGGTCGAATCGACAGCGCCACTGTCAACGGCAACAATAATCACGACCCCCGCTATGAATACTAATCCGACTGGAATAACAATAGCAATTCTTCCACTCGGATCCGTCCACAGCGCCGGATTGCTGTAGGCGTACTGATACGGGTGCAGGCTATACGGCGTCTCCGGAAAGCCCGCAAACGGATCGCGGCTTGTAAAAGTGCTCTGCCCCGGATCATACCACCGCGCCCGCAGGTAGAGCAAGTCGCTCGTACCGTCCTGTAGTTCGCCGGTAAACCCGAATGTCCCCAACAGATCGCCCTGCGGCGCACCCCAGGGATCATATCCCACTGTCCCCTGTACCGCCCCCGCATCGTCGAGGGTTGCACGGACGGAACCCAGCGCATCACCCAGGTACCAGGTCTGTGCGCTGCCGTCGTCGGTGAGCAGGCGGTCCATACCATAGATGGCGTTCGCGCTGCCGTCGTTCAGCACCTGGCTCAGCGCGGAGGTGAGATCCTGGGTATACGGGGTCGCGCCGCGCTGGACCAGCACGCCGTCGCC
>JAKSDJ010000979.1 GCA_022360155.1 Chloroflexales bacterium
ACCGGCGAACTGCAAGATGATGGTGACAGCGGGCTGGTGTATTTACGGGCGCGGTGGTATGATCCGGGAAGTGGACGATTCGCCACGCGCGATCCGTTTGCGGGCATGCCGCACCTGCCGTATAGTTTGCATCCGTATCAGTATGCCTACAGCAATCCGGCGCTGTATACCGATCCGACGGGTGAGTGTATTGCATTCCTTGCCTATTCCGAGGCGCTACCTAATCTTTATCACGCCGATCTCTTTATGGATGATTGCTCCACCTGCCAGGATCCTGGTGTTGAGATAAAAAACAAGTGGAAGGAACATCATAAGCCCTGCCGTATGGTATTCACCGATGACTCTGGTGTCCCAAAACCTGCACTCATGTATGCCGGCGCTGGCCCACAACATCCTGGCTTTAGCGGTGGTGAAGGTAATGCACAGGGGCAACGGTCGCCAGGAGGACTGTATGATGATGATCATCCCTGGGGGCGATTGCTGTTGCATGTGGGCGATATGGGGCCAGGGGATAGTCCAGATGAAGAAGGGTTTAACGATATTACGGAAGAGGCTGGGCGGGTTATCCGCCTGCTCCTGGTGAATAACGATCAGCCTTGCGATCCCGATTGGAATGAGCTGAAAGCGTTTCAAGCATTAACCCGCTCAGATCCTGATTGGAATACGATGACATACAATCCGCTGCTGCGTAACAGGAATGGCATGCTCCATAAAGCGCTTCAGGTCGCGGGCTTCCCGCGCATCCCCACGGGGCGCCAGCACCCAGTGAATGTACTCGGATGGAATGAAGACGTAGATGATCCCCGATACTTCTGGCCAGAGCAAGTACGCGCTATCGAAAGCGGCGGCGTGCGGACGATGTATGTTCCCTACCCCCGTTCGAAGCGCGGTGTGCGATAGGAGCGTGTCCGGTCAAGCGTAGCCTCCAACGAAGCTTTCTTGCGCGACGTTATATCGAAAGACAATGCGCTCGCAGATAGACCTTCGTTGGAGGATTACGCAGCCTACGGAGTCGTGGGGTTGCGGGGCGACTCCATGCTGATGCTGTCAATACCCATCGATGAGCGAAAGGTTTGGCGCTTTGAATATGATACGGAGCTGGCAGTGGCGCGACAGCGACTTCATCGGGGGGATGATCCTGATCCTTGCCCTTGTGGGGGGCTGCTGGCTACTGTTTTACATACCGATGGCGCTGTTCTCGTTCGGTGTCAATCCCGTATCGCGTGACTATCCGCCATCGGAAGGCGAGATCCTGGTCGTCTCCGTCATGTTTATGCTCATCACGGGTGTTGGCGCGTTGCTGCACGGTCTGCTCCTCCGCTGGTATCTCCGGGCAGGACATTTCTTTACGGCGCACTGGGCGGTGATGCATACGCTCGTTTGGACCCTGACCTTCCTGCTCCTCTATTATCGACCCTCTGGGATTACCCATACATCCATCGCGGTGCTTTGCGGCGGTGTCATCGGTTTCCTGCAGGGGCTGACACTTACCCTGTATTGCAATCGGGCGCTCTGGCTCGTCGTACTGCATCCGCTCGCGTTCGTGCTGGCCTCATATATTTTCACCAGTTATTGGAGCACGAATTTTTGGTTGCGGGCGCTCGGTGCGCTCGGTGTCTATGGATTGCTTTCGGGGATGAGCTTCATTGTGGTACTCAAAAACGCTCCCCCCGCGCCACCGGCAACCGGATCACGCCCACATCGACGCAAGGTCACGCTGTGGGCGCTGATTCTGGTTGAAGGCCTTGGGCTGATCGCGCTGCTGTTGGTCATCAGCGATTGGCGTCGGGCGTGGTATCTGCAGGGGCCGCAAGCGCCGGTTTACGCGACAGCCGCCGAAGTAATACGAGAAACATTTGGAGGAGTAAGGCGGAGCTCAGAGAATGAAGTGTATGCATTGGTGCTGCGGTTTCCTCCTCCTACAGACTATGGCTCACAAACTCAAATCGTGGTTTTGGAGGACTACAGCAAGGCCTATCTCGACCCCGTGGATACGCAGTTCTTTGCATTCAAGACCATTGCCTTATCGCCAGACCAAGCTATGCAGCTTGAGGCGGTACGACGCGCGTGGTGCGCCAATCCTCCACAAGAGGCGCATCCAAAAGCAACGGCAACCAGTTATGCTATCGGCGTACGCTGTCGCGAGTTGGATACGATCAAAGGCTTTCAACTCCCCGCCGATAGCATTCCTGTGGCAGTGCGCGCGTTGATACAGGCCTTTGAGTAACTAGGGGTGCGGTCTGTCGCTACCCCTGCGCGCCCGTGGTCTCTCACACGTGGGGAAATGACTTGCTCGGCGCCTTCGGCTTCACCGGCGAGGTGTAGATGCGGATGCGAGGCAGTCTTATCTTGTCCATATGGGAGCACTGTTGTTCGTCGGCGTTCTGTCGGAATGCTTGTCAGCTTGAATACTAGGAGGAGATATACATGATGACCCGGATGTCACGGCTGACCACGTCGGTCTGCTGGATGCTTATCGCCGCGGGTGCGCTGGCGTTTGGCCTGAGCGCTCCCAGCGCCGCTGCGGTCCTGGAGGCCGCCGCCCGCCCCGCGCTCAATGCCGGCCCCACCTACTACGTCGACGCAGTCGACGGCAACGATCTCAACGATGGCCGCTCGCCGGACCAAGCCTGACAGACGGTCATGCGGGTGAATGACCACACCTTCGCGCCGGGCGGCCTCGGCAAAGTCCAGTTTGCCGTCCAGACCCAGCACGCCTTAGAGGCGGAGCAAACATGGGATGTGGTGATCTGTGCTGGGGCAGCCGGCGCGTTAGCCGACGGACTGGACATAGGCGATGTCCTTGTCGCTACCGAAACGGTGGAGCATGACATTCACTCCCACTTTGGGGCGCCGCTGCTACCTCGCTTTAGCGGCGCAGCACCGATGATCGAGTCGTTCAGAACGGTACGCCTGGCGCAGAACAGCTTCGTCCTCCACTTTGGCCCGATTGCCAGCGGCGACGAAGATGTCGTTGCGGTCGAACGGAAGGAAGCGCTGCATCGGCTGATTGCCGGGCGAATCGAGCGATAGCAATGCAGAACGTCGCAACAGTGATCATCACCTGGCTCAGTCAGAGTGTCTGAAGGAGTGCAGAGGCTATACACGAGATGGAGCGGTTGGGTTCTATCGCCGCACCTGGAAACAAGAGGCAATGATGGCGCACGAAGAAATCGCCGGGACGCCAGCAGGGTAGCCTGCAAGGATGGAACTGGAGCTGTGTTACGCATAAAATCACAGCGCAGCGCCCCTAGTACGCTTGTGGGCGAATGCGCACAAGCCCCAGTCGAGGGCCTTGCCACTAGAGACAAGCTCTCAGTCGCCCGACTCCAAGACACAAGCGCAACTTGCCAAATGAAGCGTACAAATGTTACAACCTCTTCAGCCGATTATTGTGACCGATCTCTTCCCAGAGATTCTGGATCAGCTTCTCAGCCTGCTAAATGGCCTCTCTGCAGAAGAGTGAAACAAACCGACGGTCTGTACTGGTTGGTCGGTAAAGGATGTGGTTATTCATCCTGATTGATTTGTTGCGGTTGACTGGCGACCAGCGGTGGGTAAGCCAGGACTCAAGTAACCAAGATATTTCGCCCCTGTGTTGGGAGCTTTCGTTCGGGCTTTACCTCGCACTTTTCAAGGAACACAGTCAGTAACAGGCACATGCGTGACCCTGACGATCACCGGAGCGTCGGGATGACAATGGTCGCTGCGCCAGGAAGAAGGAGCGCTCCAGAGCCGCCTCTGGCGCACACGGTGGTACACCCCTGCAGATCGGCCTCCTCGCCTCATCTTCCTGAAGGCCAATCCCTGTAGGAAAGCGGTGGTCATTGTGCTATACTGAAAAGTCTAGGGCATAGTCAACAACTGCCATTGCACACGGAGCGTCAGCGATGAATGAGAAGCTGTTGGAGAGCTTGCGGCAGGTTCATATCCTTAGCGGACTGAGCGATCAGGAGTTGGTGCAGTTTGGGCGTTGTTGTAAAGTGCGCCAGGTGGCGGCTGACCAGGTCATCTTTCAGGAGGGCGACGAAGGCGATGAGCTATTCATTATCCATGAAGGCTGTGTGCGGATATCGATTAACGCGCTTGTCGCCGAGAATACGATGGCGCCAACAACGATTAACATGCTCTATGCCGGTCAGAGCTTTGGCGAGATGGTTCTGATGGGCGGGGCAAATCGGTCGGCAACAGTGACCAGCGTCGAACCCTGCTTTCTATTGGTGATCCAGGAATATGATTTTGCAAACTTGTGTGAAGCCAATCCACGCATCGGCTATTGTGTCATGCGTAACCTTGCCGCTGATCTTGTTTACAAGCTGCGCTCCTCAAATCTGCTGCTTCGTGGTAACATTCGCTGGCGCGGGGATGAGCTTAGCCGTCGCTCGAAACAATAAGGTTTTCCCTAACGATTATCCTAGTATGCTATGCAGCGTATTCTGATTGTAGATGACGAGCCGGTGATTGGCGATATGCTGCGCGAACGTCTCGAACGCGATGGCTTTGGAGTGCGCATTGTCCCGAATGGCGAGGGAGCGCTTGAAGAATTGGCTCAGGCTGGCCTGTACGACCTCGTATTGCTCGATGTGGGGCTGCCGGGCATCGACGGCTTCGAAACGCTACGGCAGCTCCGCGCACAAGGCCACGATTTGCCCGTGATTATGCTTACTGCGCGTGGCGATGAGATTGACCGGGTCGTAGGCCTAGAACTCGGCGCCGACGATTATGTCGTTAAGCCCTTTTCGGTGCGAGAACTGGCGGCGCGGGTGCGTATCTTGCTGCGCCGCGCCACTGAGGTAGCTCAACTGCGTGCTCGCCTTGCTCACCAAGAACCGGCGCAACCCCACTCGCTGCAACTCGACGCCCCCCGTCGTCGTGCCGTTTTTCGCGGCACAGCGCTTGAGCTGCGCCCGCGCGAATTCGACCTTTTGGCGCTCCTGGCCGCTCATCCTGGCCAGGTCTTTACCCGCGAGGCGTTGTTGCGCCAGGTGTGGGGCTACGATGAGTATGTCGACGTGCGGACGGTCGATGTCCACGTCCGTCGACTACGGGCCAAACTCGCAGCAGTTGACCCCGCGGTGCAGGTGATACTCACCGAGTGGGGTGTGGGCTACAAGCTAGCCGAAGAGTGAAGTGTTCCGAATCCTGCGCGACGCAAAACATGTCATGAGGTCGGTTTGGCAATCGTGATCAGTCGGTGGGTCATCTCCACTGTGTTGTCGACGACGACTTTGTCCCCAATACACGAGACCAGAGTTAGGCGCTCATCGCCCTGCGGCAAAATGTATGCAACCTGGTCGGGCGTAACTGGCACCTGCTCAGTAATTTCATAGTGGTGAGTTGTGCCATCGGCGGTATGGACTGCAATCTTCGCGCCAATCGGCGCTTCCTTCAAGCGGACGAAGGGCGCAGGAATATCAGGCGCATGCCGGAAGCGCAGGACATGTCCCCAGAGCACCACGTTTTCCCCCTGACCTGGTCGAGCGCTCAGGTTATACCAACCCACATTGTGGTTGGGGACAACTGGCGCTCGATTCTCATCTAATCCGACCGAAACAAGCGGCTGGTCGAGTGCGATATCTTCGATAATAATCCGAACCGGATCGCTGATCGGGATCGGAATCGCTGTAGGCGTCGGTTCGGCTGTTGCAGTTGGTACAGTTGTTGGCAGTTGGGTTGGGCTTTGAGTGGGAGAGGCTTTGGCCGTATGGGTTGGCTCCGGATCTGACTCAAGAGGACGGCCGCTTGCAGGTGGAAAGGCTTCAGCGGATGTAACCGATGACATACCGCAGCCAACCGCGCTGAGCGCGAACGAGATCATAAACAGGAGCAAACACAAACGCATAACTGCATTCCTCCTAGATTCAGTTGTCAACATTGTTCATGGTAATGACGTGTTCCGCTATGTGTTTAATCATACCGTCTTGAAACAAAGCGGTATGAAAATCACCTTCTACAAAAACGAGATTCTTTCCTTTTTTCGGAGTGTGTCACAACTCATTCTCGCTATTTCGGTCGAATGAGTCGATCAATTAGCCGCTGAGAGTATAGCATACCGCGCCGCCAGGCTTCACAGGATTTAGGGCGAACAGAACATTGAGCATAACACGCTGACCACATCCCTTTCTCGACGGCGTCCCATCCAACCCTCGCAACAGAGGCATCCGCCGCAACCGGACGAACTGCCGATCACGTCACCTGCAGAGAGGTCTGGGAAACCCTGACGGTTCCCCAACGGGGAGCCCTTTGAGGGCGGACCGCACCCATGTTTGGAACGAGATGGGCTGCTTCCTGATGCGGCGTGTTCCCCCTCTCCCATAACCCCGCGTGCGGGGGAATCAAGGGGGGCGGGCGAAGGGGTGAGGGAGTGAGGGCATACCGCTCGTCCCAACGCCTCAAATACCGAATCTTTCTGAAGCCATTCGTAGGATTTTGGCACAAACGCTGTAAAGCGCCTGCGAACCTTGTCTGAGCGAAAAATCGGCATAGCATTCCGGTAAGGAGCTTGAAGGGCCGATAGAACATGTAGGCTGATAGGCGCTCTGTAAGGCCTTTCAGGTCTTGGAGAAGGCATCCTAGAGCGTCTGGTCAAGACCTTTCAGGTCTTGAACTGTACAGCTATCTGCAACGAATCTACGCCGCTTTGCGTTATCTGTGCGCTATTGCAGGAGTTGTAGCAAAGATGAGCTAGCGGCTATGCTATAATGCAGTGTGTCAAAAATACCAATATGAGGAGCAGGCCATATGGCTCTGAAGGGGAGAATTGCCATCATCACCGGGGCATCGGGCGGCGTGGGCTATGCTACCGCGCGTTTGTTCGCCCGGCAGGGCGCGGTCGTAGTTGCCGTCGCTCGTGACCGTGACCGCTTGGAGTGGCTTGTCGGAGAGATCGCTGCCGAAGGATTGCAAGGCGTCAGCCTCCCGACCGATGTGACCGATCCAGTTCAGGTACAACGCATGGTTGACCAGACCATGCGTTTGCTTGGCCGGATCGATGTTCTGATCAACGGCGTGGGTGCGGTGCTCAAATTAGCGCCGCTCGAACAATTCGCCGACGCCGACTGGAACTACATTATCCAGACGAACCTGACGAGTATTTTTTATACAACCCGCGCTGTTATCCCGCATATGAAAAACCAGCACAGCGGCACTATTCTCAACATTGGCGCGCGGATTGGCAAGCAGGGTATCGCAAATTTTGCGCCGCTTTGTGCAGCGAAATTTGGCATTACCGGCTTGTCTCAGGCCCTGGCTCAGGAACTCCGGCCGTACAATATTTTTGTTACGACCGTCTTCGCCGGCATGATCAACCCCGATATCCATCCGCTGAACCCGGTTGAGGGCTTTCGCCGCCAGCCGCTGAGCGCTGATGATGTGGCGCAGGCAATCCTTTGGGCTTGTACGCTGCCGCCGAGTCTCCGCGTAGATGAGTTGCCGCTGATGCCGCGCCAGTTGGATATGTGATCGGGCGGTACAAGGGCGGCTTACAGGTCATTCATAGCGGACGCTGAGGCGTGACCGCACCCATCTGCATGCACTGGTCTTCGCCTGTATATGAGAATCACAAACTACTTGACAAAGAAAGCCTCTTTTGACTACTATACAAACACTATTGCATAACATAATTTGGCGTAAAGTGACGATAGCACGTTTGCTAACCCTGGTGGTCTTACGACTAGCCTGAGAGGAGGCCTTCCGATGACCCACGGCTCGATGCGTCGAGTTACTCGCTGGGTAGTATGGCTGTTTGTTGTTGTTCTGATAACAGGCGCTCTATTTTCTGGTTCCCAAGCTCAAACGCCATCTATCTATTTTGCTCAGACCGGCCAATACCTCGGAGGGGCCTTCCGCTCGTTCTGGGAAAGGAACGGGGCGTTGGCAAATTTTGGCTACCCTATCACGCCGGAATATGTGTCGAGCTCTGGGCGTATTACCCAGTATTTTGAACGGGCGCGATTTGAACTCACTGAGGTCAATGGCCAAGCTGTTGTCGAGTTGGGCAAACTTGGCGTTGAAATTACCGATGGGCGCGTCTTTCCTAAAGTGCCGCCGATCCGCAATACCGCCGACCGCCGCTATTTTCCCCAAACGCAACATATTATTCAATATGGCTTCAAGGAGATTTGGGAGACGCGCGGCGGCGAGCAGATCTTTGGGTTGCCGATTAGCGAAGAGATCAAAGAAGTAATTGATGATGGTGAGTGGCACACTGTTCAGTATTTCGAACGGGTGCGGTTCGAATACTGGCCAGGGTTCGCCCCCGGTCAGCGGGTGCTGATCAGTAATCTAGGACGGCGCCTCGCCCCGCCCGAGTTGATGACGCCCCAACCGCCCAGTCAGCCGCCAGGCGACCCGAACAGAGGCATCCCCGCGCCGGCTTCGGTCGGCGCGCAGCCGCCGCCAATCCCGCCTAGCGTTAACGCGCGGGTCACGCCGGAGAGCGGCCCGCCGGGCACAACCTTCGCTTTTGATGCCAATGGGTTTGATCCTGGCGAGCGGGTTGGGGTCTGGATTACCGCTCCAGACCAGGCGGCCATCAGCCTGGATATCCAACCGACCGCCGATGGAAACGGCTCGATTGCCGGCGCGAATATTCGGATCACGACCGATCTGAGCTTTAGTGATGGCATCTGGTCGTTTAACGCTCAGGGTATCAACAGCAAGCGCCAATCGATTGGCTATTTCCGCATTAGTCGCGCCAGCATCCCGCCTGGCGATCCGAACAAGCTCGGTGTGATCATTCATGACCAGTTGCCAGTTCAGGGAGATGCGCTTATTCTGCCAGTCGCGGCGCCGTCTGGTACGACGTTCGCTTTCGCCGCCACCGGGTATCAATCCGGCGAGCGAGTCGGCAGTTGGATCTCCGATGTGCATGGACAGAGTTGGCCGATCGACGAAGCAGATGTTTTTTTGGATAATGGTTTTGTACGCGTTGTGTTCAATACCGCTGGACTAGCCGACGGAGTCTACACTGTGGTCGCTCAGGGCGTAAACAGCGGCTTGATCAACACGGCGGCGTTCAAACTGACCCGCGACTATGTCGCCGGCCCCGGCACGCCGCGCCCGCCTAGCGTCAATGGGAGCGCGACTCCGCCGGAGGGCGGCATTGGTTCCACAATCCAACTGCGCGGCCAGAATCTGCTCCCCAATGAAGATTTGGAATTCTGGGTCACCGATCCAAATGGCTTCTACATATTCTTCCCAATCCCTATGCCCGCTGACAACCAGGGTCGGATCGGCTACGATCCGCCGCTTGACGCCACGCTGACCAGCGAGGTCGTGCCCGGCGTGTATGGGTTCCACTTCCGTGGCAAGAGCAGCGGGACGCGGGTCGATATCTACTTCACGGTGAATGTGTCTAGCCAAGCTCGCCAGATCCCCGATTCCGGCCTACGGATGATACAGCAGTTAGCCGGCCAAGGCCGGCTGCCCGCCTGGTCAATTCGGGATTATCTTGCTCCTGCGGAGTGAGACGAGAGCATGGTGAGGCGACCGTCCCTGCGTACGCGGGGATGAGGCGACGAGGCAGTGAGGCTCGGAGACTGGTCAGGTTGGATCAAGTTGGCCGGTCTCCGTGAGGTTCCATCTGAACAAACAATGTAGTGCCGCCTTCAGGCGGCTGCGTTGCCGCAAACCCGCCTGAAGGCGGCGCTACATCAAGCGATCTTGGTTGATCATCAAATGTATAAGCTGGTGCGGTGTTTCTAATCGGATCACTCTATGACACATTGGGATTATATCGTTGTTGGCGGCGGCGTGATGGGCAGCGCAACCGCGTATCAGTTGGCGCGGCGCGGCGAGCGCGTGCTATTGTTGGAACAGTTTGCAATCGGCCATATGCGCGGCAGTTCCCACGGTCACTCGCGAATTATCCGCTATTCGTATGAGACGCCGGGGTATGTGCAGTTGATGCGCGCGGCGTATCAAGCTTGGGCCGATGCGGAACAAGACGCCAGCACGCAACTCGTCCACGTTGTGGGCGGTTTGGATGTGGGCGACCCGGAGACGCCCAGCCTGCAAGCATGCTACGCAAGCTTACGCGCCAACGGCATCGCCTGTGAATGGCTGGATCAGCGCGCGCTTGCCGAGCGATTTCCGCAGTTTCTTCTGTCCGAATCAATGGTTGGCTTATACCAGGCTGATGCCGGCATCCTGCCCGCGTCGCAGTGTGTGGCTACCTTGCTAGTGCAAGCTCGCCGCTATGGCGCCGATGTGCGTGAGAACGTCGCCGTGCAGCAGATCAAAGCTGACGGCGACGGGGTAGCGGTCCAGACGACGCAAGAGACATATCTGGCCGACCGGATCGTTATCACGGCGGGATCGTGGGCGCAGGCGTTGCTGCGTGACCTTGGGCTCGATCTTCCGCTAAAAGTTACGCGTGAGCAGGTGGTGTTTTTTGCACCGCGCCGCCCCGAACTCTTCGCACCAGACCGATTTCCAATTTTTATTAGCTATGGCGCTACCGAACGCGAAGGCTCAGTGTTCAATTTCTATGGCTTTCCTATCTTCGGTCTTGCCGGGATTAAGGTTGCACAACACCACGCTGGGCTCGTGATCCAGCCTGATGACGACAACACTGCGCCCGAGCCCGCGGCGACGAGACGAGTACAGGCATATGTGGAGCAGATGCTGCCCGATGCAGCAGGCGAAGTGCTCCACGCCGAAACCTGTCGTTATACCTCGACCCCGGATATGGACTTTATTCTCGATTGCCATCCGGTGTACCCGCAGATTATTGTTGGCTCGCCCTGTTCCGGCCACGGATTCAAATTTGGCGCTTTGGTTGGGCATATTCTGGCCGATCTTGCCCAAGGCGGTATGACGAAACACGCTATCGCACCTTTTACGTTACGGCGCTTCGGGGTATAATATCAACCTGACCTAGGGATAGTTGTCATACGAGTCTTCGATGTAGGTGTACCCGTAGGTTGGGCAGGTGTCTACGTGTTAGCTGTGTAGGAATACTGACGCCGTTGTCGTAAAAGAGATTAAGGAGGGACGGATGAAAACCGTTCGTGGACTTTTTAATGGAAGTACGATTGAGTTGCTCGAAGATGCGCCAATCGCAGAGCGCGGTTATGTCCTGATCACATTTCTCGAAGGACCGCTAGAGATGGCAGCAGCACGCGGGCAACGCCTCCAACGTGATGTCGTGCGTCCGCCGACGACCTATCGCTACAGCGGTGAAATGTATCCTCGCTTCACGGTTGGCGCGATTATGACCCGCGATATTATTACCATGGCTTCGAACGATACCGTAGCGCGAGCCAGCCACTTGATGCGCGAGAAGGGGATTACCAGCGTTGTGATCGAGCCGGACGCCAGTGGCGAGTGGGGGATTATGACTATGCGCGACGTGCTGACAAAGATTGTCGGCGCGGATCGCGACCCTGAGACGGTGACCGTTGGCGACGTCGCCTCGCGCCCGTTAATTTCGGCGCCGCCTGACAGCACGCTGCGGGAGTGCAGCACGTTGATGGTCGATAAGAACATTCGCCGCGTTATGGTCAAACAAGACGATCGCTACGTCGGGATCATCAGCGATACCGATATCTTCCAGTTTGTAGAGGAGCGCGGCTGGGGCCACGACGACGAGTAAGGCGTGACGCCTAAGCTCCTAGCCTAAAAATACCCGGTAGCGTACAATAGCTACAGGCGGCTTTGCGGGAGCACAACTCCCGCAATCCATGTTACTGAACCACACCGGCATAGATAAAGAACAAATCTCCGTCGTGACGCCTTCAACCCGCTTGAAGGCGTCACGGCGCTGGACAACCGCTGTCGATTGGTCAGAAACCATAAGGAAGGAGCTCGCTGCTCCGCGGATACGCAACGCTGACCGAGAGATACCGGATGGTGGAGCGTAAGGAGGACAGGAGCAGCCTCACGATAGTTGCAATGTGTCACACAATGCGGATAAAAACACGACACGGGCTTGCAATATGCAAGCCCGCATTTGGTTTTGCAAAAGCGGGAAACCTGTTCCGATCTCCAAATGTATTGTGTAAAACGTCCGATCGTGATCGAAATTGAGCGTCCGTAACACGTTATGTGCTAGATTGCAACGGGTGCATTCAACGCATATTGTTAATGATTACATCGGCGAAGGCGGAGGTGCTTACTTCGGTAGCGCCTTTCATCTGCCGGGCAAAGTCATAGGTGACGATCTTGCTGTCGATTGCATTCTCGATGCCGCTGATGATCAAGTCCGCAGCCTCTGTCCAGCCCATGTGCCGCAGCATCATATCGCCGCTGAGGATGACGCTGGAGGGATTCACCTTGTCGAGGTTGGCGTACTTCGGCGCTGTACCGTGGGTCGCCTCGAAGATGGCGTGCCCCGTGACGTAGTTGATATTCCCGCCGGGAGCAATGCCGATTCCGCCGACCTGCGCCGCTAGGGCGTCGCTCAAGTAGTCGCCGTTGAGGTTGAGCGTAGCGATCACGTCGAACTCTTCGGGGCGAGTCAGCACCTGTTGGAGCACAATGTCGGCGATGGCGTCCTTGATCAGGATCTTGCCCGAATCTAAGGCGACGCGCTGCTCGTTATTGGCGGCTGCCTCGCCGCGTTCGCCCTTCGTTCGTTCCCACTGCCGCCACGTGTAGACCTGGTCGCCAAATGCCCGTTCGGCGAGATCATACCCCCAGTCGCGGAATGCCCCCTCGGTGAATTTCATGATATTGCCCTTGTGGACGAGGGTGACGCTGCGCCGGTCATGCTCAATGGCATACTGGATTGCGGATAGAACTAGACGCTCGGCGCCGACATGACTGACTGGTTTAATGCCAATACCGACTTCGATCCGGTCGGTTGTTTGCTGGCCGGACAAAGAGAGGTAGTGGTTGGTTTTTTCCAGGGTGCCGAAGCGTACTTTCTCGAAATCCTTCGAGAAGTTCTTAGACAGGAAGTCCAGCACTTGCGCAGCTTCGGGCGTACCAGCCCGATATTCGATACCGGCGTAGATATCCTCGGTGTTTTCACGAAAAATCACCATATCGACCAAATCAGGTCGTTTGACCGGTGAGGGCACGCCCTCGAAATAGCGTACAGGTCGCAAACAAACATAGAGATCCAGGAGCTGGCGTAATGCAACATTGAGGCTGCGAATACCGCCGCCGACAGGCGTTGTTAGGGGGCCTTTGATGCCGACCAGGTATTGCTGGAATGCCTCAACAGTCGCATCGGGCAACCAGTTCCCCGTCTCGTTAAAGGCTTTCTCGCCGGCTAGCACCTCCATCCACATGATCTTCCGCTTGCTGCCATACGCGCGTTGCACGGCAGCGTCGAAGACGCGCACGCTGGCGCGCCATATGTCTGGGCCGGTACCGTCACCTTCTACAAATGGGATGATGGGGCGATCCGGCACGTAGAGCCGCCCGTGCTGGATCGAGATGGGTTCGCCTTCTGGCGTGGCGTAGCGAGTAGTGGTCATTGGTCTCCTCCGGAACATTCCCCGTCATTGCGCAGGGTATTATACCATCAATGCGCTACTAGTAATTTGTGCCCGTTGACACAAACTCGATTAGAGGTATAATTCCCGTAGTACCATGGGTAAACATACTTTATAGATAAGGGGCATATGAATGCTCACAGCATATATCCCTATCCTTGTGCTGTTCCTCATCGCGGTCTTCATTGCAGTGTTCGTGATCGTGCTGTCGTCGCTGCTGGGACCACGTAAGTCAAGTCCGCGCAAGCTATCGCCCTATGAGTCGGGCATGGATCCGATTGGCCAGGCAATGCGGCGTTTTCCCGTCAAGTTTTATGTCGTGGCGATGTTGTTTATCGTCTTCGACATTGAAGTTATCTTCTTCTTTCCATATGCGCTGGTGTTTCGCCAGCTCGGCGTGCCTGGCTTGCTTGCAGTTGGCTTCTTCTTTGTTATCCTCGTTGTCGGGTTTGTGTATGAGTGGAAGAAAGGCGCCTTAAAATGGGAATAGAAGAGAAAGCTGGCGATCTTGGCGTTGTTACAACCTCGCTCGAAACGGTTGTTAATTGGGGGCGTACCAACGCGATGTGGCCGCTCCTATTTGGTCTTGCCTGCTGCGCTATCGAGATGATGGGCGCGCAAGCAAGTAATTATGATCTCTCCCGCTTTGGCATGGAATTGAACCGCGCCTCCCCGCGTCAGGCTGACCTAATGATTGTGGCCGGTCGAGTCTCGCGCAAGATGGCCCCAGTGGTACGCCGTCTCTATGATCAAATGAGTGACCCCAAGTGGGTGGTCGCAATGGGTGATTGCGCAGCATGCGGCGGGGTCTTCAATAACTATGCGATTGTCCAGGGTGTCGATGAAGTGGTGCCGGTGGATGTGTATGTTGCCGGGTGCCCGCCGCGACCGGAGGCGCTGATCGACGGGATTATAATGCTTCACGAGAAGGTCAAGCGCGAGAAAATCACTGGTATCAAAGAGCTCGGCCCTATTCACGTCACGAATAGCGATACGTTGATTCAGGTGCAGTAGACGATAGCGCACGCGCGACGGCGTCTACGGGTGTCTCTGGCGCTCCTCGGATGTCGGCTCGTTCGGTCGCTGTTGCGGCGGGTTGAGTGTTAGGTGAAGAACGACGATTGCGTTTAGTAAGAGTCATTCTAAACCGTATCTTACGTCAATAGGGAATATACTATGGACAATGCAACGGTTGTGAACCGCTTGCAAGGCGCTTTTCCTCAGATCAAAACAGTTCACGAGTTTTGTGGCGATGTCAGTGTGATGCTCGACCGCGCCGATCTGATTGCTGTGGCCGAGTTTCTGTACAATGAGCCCGAATTGGACTACCGTTTCCTCGAGAACCTGTGCGGCGTCGATTATCTTGGGCGTGAACCACGTTTCGAGGTGGTCTATCACTTATTTTCTTTTTCGAATCGTCACCGGATCTGTCTCAAGGTGGGTCTGCCTGAAAGCGACCCGGTCGTGCCGTCGCTTACCGTCCTGTGGCCAACCGCGAATTGGCAGGAGCGTGAGGCCTATGATATGTTCGGGATTGTCTTTTCTGGGCATCCTGGCCTCCATCGCATCCTGATGCCTGATGAATGGGAAGGCCACCCTTTACGCAAGGATGTGCCTTTGGGCTATGAAGAGGTGGCCTTTACCTTTAATCAGGACCAGATCTACGCCTATAAACCCTTTGCGAAAGAGTAAGACGTGAAGCGTCTAGCGTTAAATGGGGGATATCATACACTGTTACTGCTCCTGTCGCTTGTGTAACGCATGATGTTTTACGGTTTGCATTCTATGAGATCGTCATGACAATACTAACCGTTCCTTCCCCACAAGAAATTACCGAACCAGCCTGGCGGGGCGAAAAGGAGACCATGGTCCTGAATATGGGGCCCCATCACCCCAGCACGCATGGCGTGCTGCGCTTGGTGTTGGAATTAGATGGCGAGATCGTTGTTAATGTCGCACCCGATGTCGGTTATCTGCATACCGGCATCGAGAAGACGATGGAGCACAAAACCTACCAGAAGGCGATCGTCTTGACCGACCGGACCGACTATCTGGCTCCGCTCTCGAACAATTTGAGTTATGTGCTGGCCGTCGAGAAGCTACTCGACTGCGAAATTCCAGAACGGGCCCAGGTCGCGCGTGTGCTGTTGACCGAGCTGACCCGGATTGGTTCGCACTTGGTTTGGTTAGGGACGCACGCGCTTGATCTAGCGGCGATGAGCGTCTTCCTCTACGCCTTCCGCGAGCGTGAGCAGATCCTCGATATTTTCGAGCTCGTCAGCGGCGCGCGGATGATGACCAGCTATTTCCGGGTTGGCGGCCTCGCCTATGATCTGACGGCGGATTTTCTGCCAACGGTGAAGACTTTCCTAGACAGTATGCCGGGCCACGCCGACGAATACGAGGACTTGCTGACGCATAATCCGCTGTGGCTGGATCGCACCGTCGATGTCGGAGCGATCAACGCCGAAGATGCGATTGCCTATGGGTTGAGCGGCGCTAACCTGCGCGCTACAGGCGTTCCGTGGGATATGCGTAAAATGGTTCCGTACTGCGGCTATGAGACCTACACATTCGACATACCGGTAGGCGAGAAAGGCGATATTTACGATCGTTACCGGGTGCGGATGGCGGAGGTGCGACAAAGTGTGCGCATCGCTCTGCAAGCCTACGAGCGGCTGGTTGACATGGGGCCTGGCCCCTACGTGACCTCTGATCGCAAGATCGCGCCGCCCCCCAAGAGCGAAATCACCCATAGTATGGAGTCGCTGATCCACCACTTCAAACTCTGGACCGAGGGCTTCAAGCCGCCGCGTGGTGATGCCTATGTCGGTATCGAGTCGCCGCGAGGCATCTTGGGGACGTATGTGGTCAGCGACGGCGGCCCCAAACCCTACCGAGTGCATTTTCGCACCCCTTCCTTTATCAACTTGCAAGCGCTGCCGCATATGGCTCGGGGCCGGCTGGTCGCTGATCTGGTCGCCTTGATTGCAAGTATGGACCCAGTATTAGGAGAAGTTGATCGTTAGACTGGAGCGCTAGGGACAGGGAATGACATACCAATGACAGGTGTGGTTCTTGGTTCTTAGCTCTCAGTTCCCAAAACTATGCTGCGAGATACACACCGAACCGAAATAGACGACCTGCTGACCCGTTATGGAAGTAAACGCAGCGCCGTGTTGCCCTTGCTCTATATTGCGCAAGACACGTACGGTCACCTGACCTCGGAAGCGATTCGTGAAGTCGCCGATATTCTGAACTTGCCCGATACCGATGTCTTCGAAGTCGTAGGCTTCTATACGCTCTTCTACGGTCAGCCGGTGGGTAAATGGGTCTTGCAAGTCTGCGACGATGTGCCCTGCTGTTATCTTGGCGCGGAGGAAGTGCTGACCGCGCTGAAAGAAGAATTGAACGTGCGCGAAGACCAGGTGACAGCCGACGGTATGTTTATGGTGCAGCGGGTGAAGTGCCTGGCGGCCTGCAACCGTGCGCCTGTAATCCAGGCCAACCTTGATTATATCTATGATGTGACGCCCGATCATGTCGACACAATGCTGCGCAAACTGCGCTCGCGGGCTGCTCAGGGCGAAGCGTTGAGCAGCTCTGGGCGCTGGTCCGAGGACTATGAATTCACAGAAAGCGGACTAATGCAGCAGATCGAGCGGCGTATGGGTCCGATGCCGGATGCACCTACCGCGCATACTGCGCCCGAAGCGGAGAAAGTTGCTCGCCAGGAAGCGGCAAGCGTCGCTGAAGAATCGGCCCAAGCTGCAACCGAAGCCCGGATTGCTGCCGAATCGCCGGTCGCGCCGTCGCCTGATCGTTCGCCTACGGGCGCCCACCCAGCGCCGGCCAAACAAGATGATCATGGCGCTGTTCCAGCCCAAGCTGTGCAGCAGGAAACACATGTCGAACAAAGCAATAGCGCTGCAGATAGCTCGGCAGCGGAATCAGAAAGTAACCCTACAAAAGCATCAGACCAGTGAACTTGTCTAACATAGCCTACATAACCCTGTCATTGTTATACGGTCTTATGCATATTGACGATCGCAATCCAGCACAGAGGAAGCATGTTTGCAGCGCCGTCTGAGGCGGGTCTATGCTATCTACCCGCCTCAATACGTCACTATGTATTATAATAGTTTTCCATAATATTCTGGCTAGGTTTTCATAATCAAGTGAGCGCCGTTCTAACGCTTTCGGGCTTGAGACGGATACGAACGCTTTCTTTTCCCAACTGCGATCAGGGTGAAGCGGTGATCAATTTTTCGCCCATTGCAGAGAAGAAATTCAACATTTACTAGAAATGGACCTGCATATGGCCCTGAGCGAGTATATTGTGATGCGCGAGTTGGATGTGCCGGATATCGCTAATTTCCAGGTCTACCTGCAGAACGGCGGGTACGAGGCGTACCGGATCGCGCTTAAAGAGAAGACACCCGATGACATTGTGCAGATGGTCAAAGCCGCAGGGCTGCGTGGTCGTGGCGGGGCTGGCTTTCCGACCGGCGTCAAGTGGGGCTTCCTGCCGAAAGGCGTCTACCCGCGCTATCTGCTCTGCAACTGTGATGAGAGTGAGCCGGGAACGTTCAATAATCACCAGATTATTGACCTGAATCCGCATCAGTTGATCGAAGGCGTTGCGTTATCGGCCTACGCCATCGAGTGTCACACCGCATATATTTATGCGCGCGGCGAGTTCGCTACAGCGGCGCGCACCCTCGAATACGCAATCGCCCAGGCGTATGCAGCGGGTTTCCTGGGCAAGAATATCTTGGGGACTGGCTTCGATCTGGACATCTATGTCCATCGCGGCGCGGGCGCCTACATCTGCGGCGAGGAGACTGCCCTGATGGAATCGCTTGAAGGCAAGATCGGCCAGCCGCGCCTCAAGCCGCCTTTCCCGGCTGTCGCCGGTCTGTACGGCAAGCCGACGATCATCAACAATGTCGAGACGCTAGCCAATGTTCCGTTGATCGTCCTAAAGGGCGTGGATTGGTACCGCTCGTTTGGCACTGATAAAAGCCCGGGTACAAAGGTTTTCTCGTTGTGCGGACATGTCAACAAGCCAGGCAACTACGAATTGCCCTTTGGCGTGCCATTGCGCGAGTTGATCTACAATCCGGAGTATGGCGGCGGGATGCGCGATAACCGCGATGTGAAGATCGTGGTTCCTGGCGGTGCGTCAGCGCCCTGGCTAACCAGCGACCAGCTTGACGTAACGCTTGACTATGAGGCGCTGGCGGCGGCTGGCTCGATGCTCGGCTCCGGCGGCGTCATCGTGCTGAATGATACCGTCAGCGCGCCCCACGTCGCCTATAAGATGGATGAGTTCTTCAAGCACGAAAGCTGCGGCAAGTGTACGCCATGTCGCGAAGGAACACACTGGCTGGTGCGCGTGCTGCATCGTATGACCGAAGAAGGACATGGTCGCCCTGACGATATTCCAACCCTGCACGATATCTACAAGCAAATGGCTGGAAATTGCTTCTGTCTGCTTGGCGAGAGCGCGGTGATGCCCATCAAGAGTGCGCTCAAGCTCTTTCCTGCTGAGTTCGAGCAGTTGATCAGTACAACCGCCAATGGTAACGGACGCGGTAGACGCGAGACGATCGCGTTGCAGCCGTCCGAGCGCGGCTCGCCGCTGTGATAGTCCAAATGAGCACAGTCGGACTTTGCTTGGGTATTTCGAGTACGTTCCGAAGTTTTTGATGTGAGGTGTGAGGTGATGCTGGCTTCGGCCAAAGTGCGCCAGAACACCCGCTTAGATTTAGATAAGAGATAACGTCATGCCTGAGGTTACCCTGACAATAGATGGGATGCCAGTAACGGTACCGGTGGGGACGAATATCGTCGATGCCGCTCGTCAGGCCGGTGTTGCCATCCCAGTCTTTTGCTACCATCCACGGATGAAAGCCGTGGGGATGTGCCGGATGTGCCTCGTCGAGGTCTGGACGCCACGTCTCGACCCGGCAACGCGCCAGCCAATGTTGGACGACAATGGGATGCCTGTTCTAGCGCTGATGATGAATAAGCTCCAGACTGGTTGCACCACCCCGGTAAGCGATGGGATGGAGGTGCGCACCCAGACCGAGCAAGTAAAGTTCGCCCAACACGGCGTTCTCGAATTCTTGCTGACCTCGCATCCGCTCGATTGTCCCGTGTGTGATAAGGGCGGCGAGTGCCCGCTCCAGAACTTGACAATGGAGTGGGGGCCAGGTAACAGCCGCTTCGACTATTCCGAAAAGGTCCACTTCGAGAAGCCGATTCCCTTGGGCGATTTGATTTATCTCGACCGCGAGCGCTGCATTCTCTGCGGGCGCTGTGTGCGCTTCCAGGACGAAATCGCCGACGACCCGGTGCTTGGCTTCGATAATCGCGGGCGCAACTGGATGATCATCAGCCAGAGCGATCCGCCCTTCGATAGCAAGTTTAGCGGCAATACCACCGACATCTGCCCGGTGGGTGCGCTCACAACTGCGGATTTCCGCTTCCGCGCCCGTGTCTGGGAGCTCAGTCCGAAACCTTCGATCTGTACGCATTGCCCGGTCGGCTGCAATATGACGCTGGATATGCGCCATAACGAGATCAAGCGCGTTATGCCGCGTGAGAATACCGCCGTCAATGATATCTGGATCTGTGACAAAGGGCGTTTTGGACAACACTTCGTCGAGAGTCAGGAGCGTTTGCTTACCCCGCTGGTGCGGCGCAACGGACGTTTGGAGTCGACATCGTGGGACGATGCGCTGCGTGTCATTGCCGAGAAGTTTACCAGCATTCACAAGGCCCATAGCGGCGAGGCGTTGGCCGGTTTGGCTAGCGCGCGCCTGAGCAATGAGGATCTCTACCTCTTCCAACGTTTGTTCCGTGATGTGTTGGGCAGCAACAACCTTGATCATCGGGTTGGCGCACCTGGCGAAGCGGCGGACGATGACCTTGGCGCAGAACTAGGCGTCGGTGTTGGCACAAACCTGATGGAATTGGGCAAAGGAACCGTCGTGTTGGTGGTGGGCGCCGACCCTGAGGAAGAAGCGCCATTGTACATGCTGCGGTTGCGCGGAATTGTCGAGCTTGGCGGGCAGGTGCTCGTCGCCAACCCGCGTCCAACCAAGCTGGATCGCTCGGCGACGCAGCGGCTCCACTACCGCCCCGGCAGCGAGATGCACCTGACGCGCGCCTTGCTCAGTGTTGTTATGTCTGAAGTCGGAACGCAGCGATTGCCCAACCGCATCGCCGGCGTCGACGAGTTGCGTGCAGCGTTGAAGAATGTGTCGCTCGGCGAAGCTGCGGCTGCCACAGGCTTGAGTGAAGAGGCGATCCGGGCGGCAGCACAGAGCTTTATCGAGGCCGAAAACGGCATTATCATGTATGGCGCTGATGCGTTGGCGCTTGGCCCGGCGCTGACCCACGACCTGGGCAGTCTGGCGGTCTTGGCCGGTAAAGTCGGGCGCGCCAACAACGGCCTGATTGCGCTGCTGCCTGGGGGCAACTCGCGCGGAGCGTTAGATATGGGCGTGCGGCCCGACCAGCGCCCTGGCTATACAAGATTGGTGCAGCGCGGCCTTGGTGCGCGCGAGATGTGGGGTGCGGCGACCGAAGGCCAAGTGCGCGGCCTCTATATTGTGGGGTTGGATCCGGCGACAGACTACCCAGCGACCATTCCGGCGCTCGAAGCGCTGGAGTTCCTGGTGGTTCAGGATATGTTCCTCACGCCAACGGCGCAGTATGCCAACGTAGTATTGCCTGCCGCATCGTTCGCCGAGCGCGACGGCGCCTATACCAACACCGAGAGGCGTGTCCAGCGCGCTCGCCAGGCGCGCTCGCTCTGGGGGCAGGCGCAGCCCGACTGGTCAATTATTCGGAACGTCGCCGTGGTCCTGCATGACGCGGGACTAGCGCCGACTGCCCCTGCCGATGGTCGTGCGGCGAATACGCCCAAAGCAAAGGGCAAAAACAAGCCGCCAACAAATGAGAGCCAAACATCGAGCTTGCCCTGGGATTATATGACGGTGAATGATGTCGCCGCCGAAATCGCCGAACGTGTGCCGGGTTATACGGGGATAACTTATACCAAGCTGGCGAGTACCGGGAAGAGCGGCGACTGGGGTCGCCAGATCAACGAGGCGATCTACTACGACGGCACCAACTACGAGAATACCGAAGGCGTCGGCATTCAATACCCGGCGCTCTTCGAAGCGCAGCGCGGCTCTTTCTCGCTGACGCCGCGCCCATTCCGGGCACACAGCGTTGATGCGCACTATCCGTTCCTACTGCTCACGCAGCATTTGCTCTACGATGGCGATCCGCTGTTGCGTGAATCGCGGCTGCTGAAGCTTGTTCCGAAGCCGTATGTCGCGATCAATCGCGCCGATGCGGAGCGCCTAGGTGTGCGCGCTGACGATGTTGTACGGGTCGCATCGACGGCGGGATCGTTGGATCTGCCGGCGCGCGTGGTCGGCGACTTGCCGGTGGGTAGCGTGTTGATCCCGGCGCATCTGCCGGAAGCCGTACTCGCGACGATACAGACTGGGCCACGGACTGCGGTTAGCATTAGCAAGCTCTGACTTGGTTATCGGATTGAGGTAGCTATGGATATTTGGGGTGTCGTTATCCTGATCGTTCAGTGTTTCATCCTTGCCCTGGCTGTGACGACAGCTTTCGCCTACCTGACACTGTTCGAGCGTCGCCTGCTGGCGCGCTTTCAGAACCGGGTTGGACCCAACCGGGCCGGGCCTGGGGGCTTCCTCCAACCGCTTGCTGATGCAGTCAAGCTTTTCTTCAAGGAAGACATTATCCCCAAAATGGCGGATCGCCCGGTCTACCTGCTGGCGCCGGCGCTTGCGGTCATCCCAGCGATTATTATCTGGGCGGTGATCCCGTTGGGCTGCTGGAATCTGAATGGCGATTATCGCGTCTGTTTTGAGGCGGCGCCGGAGTCGTTGTGGAATATCCTCCAGATCGCTGAGGTCAATGTAGGTATTCTCTATCTCCTGGCAGTAACCTCGGTCGGCGTCTATGGCATTACCTTGGCAGGATGGTCAAGCAACAATAAATACTCGATGCTGGGGGGGATTCGCTCATCGGCGCAGTTGATCTCCTATGAACTGGCGCTTGGGCTTGCAGTGCTAGGTGCGGTGATGCAAGCGGGGACGTTTAGCATGCACCAAATTGTGCTCGGCCAGAATGTCATCTGGGCGATTGTGCCGCAGTTCCTGGGCTTCGTCATCTTCATGATTAGCTCTACCGCGGAGGTGGTGCGCGCTCCCTTCGATCTGGTCGAGGCTGAGCAAGAGCTGACCGGCGGCTATAACACCGAGTACGGCTCGATGAAGTTTGCGCTGTTCTTTATGTCCGAATATATGAAACTGATCGCCATCAGCGGGATTGCCGTATCACTCTATTTTGGCGGGTGGCAATTCCCCGGCTTGCTAACGCTTGGCGAAGCGGTAACCAGTGCTGCTGGCGCGACAGCGGGTGCGGCAGTAGTCGGGATTGTGTCGCTGCTTTCGTTCTTGGGTAAGGTGCTGATCTTCCTGTTTCTTTCGGTCTGGATTCGGGCCTCATGGCCGCGGGTGCGCTATGACTGGCTGATGGATTTGGGCTGGAAGTGGTTGCTGCCTCTGGCACTCGTCAATCTGGTGATCACTGCTGTCGTCATCGTGTTGGTTCCCGAAAACCAGATTATTCAGGGTGTCATCTTGTTTGGGCTTGGTATTACTGCACTGGCTGTGGCGGTGCGTTTGGGCCAGTCAGCACGGGTGACTTCGAAGGTGCGCATGATCCAGCCGCCAGCTTCTGTCGCGCAACCATCAGTCAGCAGCCGCCAGTCCGAGGCGAAAAGCTCTTGATGATGAGGCGTTGATCCCCGCGTACGCGGGGGTGAGGCGACGAGGCGGTGGAAAGGCATACTACTGTATGCGCGCAGTGGTGACTGCATAAATATATGATTATAGTGCGAACGGGGAGTATATAGATGATTGGTGAATTGTTCAAAGGGTTACGTACGACTTGGCGTTACATGTTCCGTCAGCCGGTAACCGTGCAATACCCCGAGGTCAAGCGTCCGGTACGCGAGCGTTTCCGGGGGCGGCACGAACTGAAGCGCTTTGCGAATGGGATGGAGCGCTGCATTGGCTGTTCGCTCTGTTCGGCGGCGTGCCCCTCTGACGCTATTTTGGTGGCGCCCGCCGAGAATAAGCCCGAGCAACCAAACTCGCCGGGGGAACGCTATGCCGCAACTTACGAAATCAACATGTTGCGCTGCATCTTCTGCGGCTATTGCGAGGACGCCTGCCCGACCAACGCGATTGTGCTTGAGCACCAATATGAGTTGTCATTTTACGACCGGCAGACTTCGATCTATACCAAAGAGATGCTGTTGGTGCCGGAGGACAAAGGCCACGGCGAAATTCCGCCGATCCTGACCCAGCTTGGTGATCGACGGCCTAGCCCGCCCGCGCAGATCGACTTGTAGTGACGTGGATACATGACGAGCGGCAGGAGTAGCTACGCTTTCTCCTCGCCGCTCGTTACTTGGAGTGATTATGGAACAAGTCATGTTCTTTATCACAGCATTGATTGCGCTGGTGGGGGCAGTGGCGATGTTGATCAGCCGCAACGCTGTCCACAGCGCGCTCTTTCTGCTGCTCAACTTCGGCGCCATCGCGGTGCTCTTTCTGCTCTTGCTTTCCCCGTTCTTGTTCGTGGTCCAACTGACGGTATACGCTGGGGCGATCATGGTCCTCTTCTTGTTCGTGGTGATGTTGCTTGGCGCCGAACGCGCTGAGGATGAACAGGATCGGATCGCCTGGCAACGACCGCTGGCCCTTGTCTTGGGGTTGGTATTGTTAGGCCAAGCTATCTTTGTGTTTGCTGGGCAACTGGGTCAAGTGTCGCCGCAAATCACTATCGACGAGAGTTTTGCTGATCCGGCCAAGATTGGTGAAGTTCTCTTTACGACCTATCTCTTGCCATTTCAGATCACGGGCTTCATTTTGTTGATTGCAATTATTGGCGTGGTTGTGTTAAATCAGCGGGCGCGGCTGAAACATCAAGGGTAAGCTGTAATTTTGTCACTGTGTTGGGTGACAATGTTTCGCTGACGGAGAGGTTATGGTTCCAACCAGTTATTTCGTATTACTCAGCGCCGCCCTGTTTACCATTGGGGTGCTCGGTGTGCTGATCCGTCGTAATGCGATTGTTGTCTTTATGTCGGTCGAGTTGATGCTC
>JAKSDJ010000474.1 GCA_022360155.1 Chloroflexales bacterium
ATTTACTCACTGGCCTGGTGTTGGCCCTGGCGTTGGGGCGACAAATCACCACTATCTCGCTGGGCGAAGACATTGCCAAGGGGCTGGGGCAACGCACCGGCTGGGTCAAGGCGTTGGCTGCCATATCCGTGGTCATGCTGGCTGGCGGGTCGGTGGCGGTGGCTGGTCCGATTGGGTTTATTGGGCTGGTTATCCCGCATATGGTGCGTTTTCTGGTTGGTGTGGATTACCGCTGGATTCTGCCCTATGCGGCGCTGCTGGGCGCGATCTTTCTGATCGTTTCGGATGTGGCCGCCCGGCTGGTCTTGCGCCCAACCGAATTGCCGGTGGGGGTGATGACCGCACTGATCGGCGGGCCGTTTTTTGTGTACCTGGTGCGTTGGCGGGTGAAAAGATGAGGCGCAGAGACGAGAATATGCAGACGCGCGGAGGTGCAGAGACACGGGCGCAACTGAAGGGTGACACAGTGCATCGAAGGTGCGGGCTACGATACACTCAGCGCGATTGCACCGACCGTGGTGTTGGGCAGCGGCGACAGTCTACAAAACTATGCGGCAAAACTCCCACGCTCGCCAGCATCTGTCCAGGACCAAATGTCGCTGTCTGGGTTGATGGATCGGCCTCCATCCCTGCGCTTGCGCGTGGCATGGGTGTCACGCTCAGCCCTGATCGTGCGGCAGTCGAGAACCTGGGCGTCAAAAGTGGTCGTGTATTTATCAATCCAGAACAGCTTGACCTGTTGGCAGGGGCAACGATCATCCTGCTGCAAAGCGCGGCGGTCGAAGGCGAGATGGATGCGGTGAACGATATGCAAAACAACACGCTCTGGCAGGCGCTTCCTGCTATTCAAGCCGGGCGAGTCGTCCCCTTGATTCGGCTGGGCTACCCTGGCTTGCGCGGGCAGCAGAAGATACTGAATGACCTGATAAAGATCATGGAGTAGGGTAGATACAAAGCTGGTTGTTGGCCAACTGATACAAATAGTAGGAGCATGATGATCCGAAAGAAGGTTTTTTGCAACACGCTCGCCCAACAGCGTGGGCTCGACCCCGCTGGCTATGCGACTGAGTTGACCCGTCTTGTCGCTCTGGAAACGCCATTGCCTTGGTCGGCAGCGTCGGTCAAACACCTGCCGGACAGCTACCAACCGATCATCCAGCGAATACTCAGCGCGCCTGATCCTGAGTTGCTACTGCGACAAATGCGATTGAGCGGCATGCTGCTGATCGCGCCTGAAGCAAACAGGAGACGTGTTGGTTACTGCCGCATCATTGTTTGGGAGCGTGTGGCGGATGCCTTTGCACACTACACAAGGACTGAATATTTGCTGCCCGAAGTCGAGTTGGGCGCATTTGGCTGGGCGCTAACCTTCAATCCCGAAACGATGCCGTTGTTCGAGCAGTATCGTACCAACGCTGATGAGGGCGTGCGCGACTTCCTGGTTTGCACCCATGGCGCCCGTGATGCAGCCTGCGGTACATTTGGCTATCCGTTGTACCGCTCACTTAAACGGTGTGCGACTGACACGGCAAGAGGGCGCGCGCGTGTATGGCGCAGCTCACACTTCGGCGGGCACGAATTCGCGCCGACCGTGATCGAGTTTCCGGCAGGCATCTATTGGGCTTACGTTGGCACGGAGCAGGCGGCGCAGATTGTTGAGCGTACGGGGGATATCGCTCGGCTGCACGGGCACTATCGCGGGTGGAGCGGTCTCGCGCGCGGGTTCCTCCAAGTCGCCGAACGAGAGATTCTGCTACGCGAGGGCTGGGGCTGGTTCGATTATCGGCGCGCGGGGCAGATCATTGCGCAAAACACGGCGAGCGAGGCAAGCTGGGCTGATGTCCGGATTACCTTTAGCTCTCCCGATGTACAGCACCAGGGTGCGTACACTGCCCGCGTCGAAGTTGTCGGGCATATTGACACACCATACGACACCGAACTGCACGAACACGCTGAGATAGCGTCCCCGCGCCCGCCACACCCACAATATCGTGTAACGAAGCTCCAGCGTGTGCAAGAGAAAGGAGACCAGGAGCTATGCCATCACCAAAACATGTCATAGTGCAGCACTCTGCACCGACGCGCATGTGGGTGGCGCTAGCGCTGCTGATGCTCTTCAGTGTTTCTGCATGCGGGCGGCAAGTGATGTTCACAGCGCCTGAGCAACTGCCTGACAACCCACAGCGCATTATTGCCAGCAATACCATTATTCTCGATGCGCTGGCAGCGCTCAATGCTCCTGTCGTTGGTATGCCGACGTTTAGTGATCGCGCGTCAGTGCCACCTTATCTGACGCTATACACAGAGAATATTGAATCAATTGGCACACCCGGTGCGCCTAGTCTGGCAATGATTGCTGCGCTCGAGCCGGATCTGATCATTATTGCCGAAGCGCAGCAATCAATCCAGGACGTGGATCAGCTTGCGGACATAGCCTCCACCATAGCGGTGGCGGGGGGTACAACGTATCAAGACTGGAAAGAGACGTTGCGCCAAGCCGCTGGAGTCACCGGCTTGGCAGACCAGGCGGCGGAGCTTCTGACGACCTGGGATGCGCGGGTTGCCAACCTGCGGCAGCAGTTAAGCGAGACGCCCAGCGGGGACGTGTCGGTCGTGCGCTATTTCAACAATACAGCACGCTTTCTGCCGGGCAAATCATCGTTTGCCGGGCAGATTCTCGACGAAGCGGGCGTGTTGCGCCCAGCCAATCAGGCCGATGGCGATGGAAAGCCATTCATCAATGTGAGCCTCGAACGAATTCCTGAACTCGATAGTGATGTCATTTTTGTGATCACCGTCGATCAGGATCTGCGCGAGAAGTTCGAGGCGCAGCCATTGCGGAGCCAACTGTGTGGTGCAAACTGGGCGCGTGTATGCAGTCGATCAACACTGGTTGTCGGGGAACGTTCTCGCTGCGCATGCCATACTCGATGATCTGGAAAGCTACCTGTTATCGACAAATCGCGGGTGACGTATTGAGGCTGACGAACCATACATTGAAGCGATGTAACGATACTGCGTAAATATTCAACGATCAGGCGCTAGAATGCGCTAGAAAGTGTGTAATGTTCAACCGATCGACTAGACCGTGGATCACGGTCCGAACCCAGCAATTCTCTTTTCATATCGACCGGCGTGCGCCATTTGCGCTGCTCATTGCCATGTTGGTCACCTTGGCCGTCATGGTCATCAATATTGGTGTAGGAGAATATCCGGTTGCGCCGCTGGATGTGATCAGAACCGTCTTTGGCCTGGAGACCGGCAACCCAGACCACGCTTTTATCGTCAACACGCTACGCCTGCCGCGCATGCTGGTTGCGGTGTTGGTCGGCATAGCGTTGGGCATCTCCGGCGCGATCTTGCAAGGGCTAACTCGCAACCCGCTGGCCGAACCGGGCATTCTGGGCATCAGCGCCGGGGCCGGGCTAGTCGCGGTCACGCTCATCGTCGTTGTGCAGGATATACCAAGCAGCGTCATCCCCATCGCAGCCTTTGCCGGGGCATCGTTCACCGCGCTGCTGATCTACCTGTTGGCTTGGCGCGGCGGCGACTCGCCCATCCGCATGATTCTGATCGGTATCGGGCTTGGATCAATTGGTGGGGCGCTCACAACACTCATGATCACGTTTGGCGACATCTACGATGTGCAGCGGGCGCTGATCTGGCTGACCGGCAGCGTCTATGGTCGCTCCTGGGACGAGTTGGGGGCGCTGCTCCCCTGGATCGTCGTATTCGTGCCGCTGGCGCTGCTGTCCGCACGGCATCTTAATGTGCTGAGCCTGGGGGAAGAGGTGGCCCGTGGTTTAGGCGGGCAAGTGGCGCAGCAGCGCGGGCTGTTGCTGTTGACTGCGGTCGCGCTGGCGAGTTCGACCGTCGCTGCCGCGGGCACGATTGGTTTCGTCGGACTGATGGCGCCGCATATCGCTCGGCGGCTCGTCGGGCCGGATCATATAGGGTTGATGCCCACAGCCGGTGTGATTGGCGGCTTGATCGTCGTTGCCGCCGATCTTGTGGGACGTACGATTTTTGCACCGATCGAGTTGCCTTGCGGACTGGTCACCGCAGCGATTGGCGCGCCGTTCTTTATCTATTTGTTGTATCGAAGCCATGGACGGTGAGGGAGCGCTTGCCCATTCTGTCGCATTGCGATGATCTATACATTTCGTCAGGAGTAACCACATATTATGCTAAGAGCAGAACACCTCACCCTCGCGTACGATACCGAAGCGATCATTGCGCAACTGAACCTGCACATTCCCATCGGGCAAATCACCGCGCTGGTGGGGCCGAATGGCTGCGGGAAATCAACACTGCTGCGCGGCCTGGCCCGTTTGCTGAAACCGCGCGCAGGCACGGTGCTACTCGATGGAAAGGCGATTCACTCAATCCCAACCCGCGAATTAGCTAAACAGTTGGGCATCCTGCCCCAGGCTCCGGTTGCGCCGGAAGGGCTCACCGTACGCGAGTTGGTCGCGCAGGGCCGTTACCCGCATCAGGCCTGGCTCCAGCAGTGGTCTGCCATAGACGAAGCGGCGGTGAACAAGGCGCTTGCAATCACCAAAATGGAGAGCATGGCAGATCTTCCGGTCGACGTGCTCTCGGGCGGGCAGCGCCAGCGCGCCTGGATCGCGCTGACCCTGGCGCAAGAAACAACGATCATCCTGCTCGACGAACCAACGACGTTTCTCGATCTGGCGCATCAGATCGAGGTATTGCATTTGCTCGAGCAGCTCAACCGTGAGGAGAAGCGCACGATCATCATGATCGTGCATGATTTGAACCATGCCACCCGTCACGCTCACCATTTGATCGCACTGCGCGCCGGCCAAGTCGTTGCGTCCGGCGCGCCGCTCGACGTCGTTACACCGGCGCTGCTCCATCAGGTTTTTGGCGTGGAGGCCGACGTGCTGCCCGACCCGCGTACAGGTGTACCGCTCTGTATCGCCTATGGGCTGGCCAAAGAATCAGCACGCGCCGATCAGGAGCTCGCCGCGACGAACGGGGCGCAGCCTCTTGGTGTTGAAAGCTAACAGCATTTCGCCTAACACCAGAGGCGCAGTCCGTTCTGATCGAGCGTGATGCTCTGCAGCGTACGTTTATTGACAGCGCTACAGCGCATCATGCATCTGTAGGACAATAACAAGCTGAAACAGCTTGTTATGAACATGCCTAACAACAAAAGTAGCCGATAGGCATTCGCCGACAAGTACACTCTGACAAGCCATTTTACTTCATCAGTATGCGGCGCTGCCGCATAGACATCGAACTAGAAATGATCCAATGACGACACTAACTACCTCTGAAAAAAATTTCTGCTCGGTCTGCGCACGACAGGCTGGGCTTGACCCATCCGGCTATGCTGCTGCACACGACCAACTCCTCGCCATAGAAACGCCGCTGCCCTGGCCAGCTACCATGTTCCGCGAGCCTGGAACACTACCGCATGAACTCCTGGAGATGATTAAGATCCTGCGGCAGGAACATATGCAAGGGCGACCGGTTCGCATCCGCCCGATAGCAATCGCACCCGACCCGGAGTATTCGCGACCCGGATTCCGGCGTGTTCTGTTCTATCAGCGCCCCAACGACCCCTGCGCTGCCTTCACGCAGCAGGAATATCTGGCGCCCCAGGCAGAGCTTGGCCCGCTTTGCTGGGCGCTGCTGCGCGATCCGGCAGCGTTGCCGCGCTTCGAAGCCTATTACCAGCCAACCGGTGATATGCGCGATCTGATGGTCTGCACGCATGGCACGGTTGACGCCGCCTGCGGGAAGTTCGGCTTTCCGCTCTACAAGCTTCTGCGCGAGCGCCATGCGGCTCTCAGCGGCGGGCGGCTGCGGGTCTGGCGGGTCACGCATTTTGGCGGTCACGTCTTCGCCCCAACGATGATCGACATGCCCCACGGCAGCTACTGGGCTTATATCGGGGCTGAGGAGGCTGCCCTGCTTGTTCAGCGCTGCGGTGATGTCGGGCGGCTCCGCGGTCACTATCGCGGTTGGTCTGGTCTGGCGGCGCCATTCCTCCAGGTGCTCGAACGGGAGTTGTTCCTGCGCTACGGCTGGCCCTGGCTGGACTATCATA
>JAKSDJ010000053.1 GCA_022360155.1 Chloroflexales bacterium
CCAAGCCAGCGCCCCAGGCCAAGCCAGCGCCCCAGGCCAAGCCAGCGCCCCAGGCCAAGCCAGCGCCCCAGGCCAAGCCAGCGCCCCAGCACCTCGAAGCAAACGCTGTTCCAACTCCAGAACCCGCCCCGGCGCCATCAACACCGCCAACCGTACAAAATAGCGTCGTTGAGCTCGTTGCAACTCAGGAACCGGTTGTTATCGAAACATACGAAGCGCGCGCAATTATTGAGGCAAGCATCGCAGATGGGCAACAAACCCAGCGGAGTAACCTGGCCATCTATGCACGGCGCGTCCGCGAGGCGGTGCTCAAGGAACTCAATACAGCCGACCCGGTACTGACGCCGCAACAGCAGCAGCGGCTCGATGTGTACATCGATGCATTACAGAATGATATTACTCCATTTCTGAACGATATTAACACGATTTATCGGTTATTGACCGACGAGCAGCGTCAATTGTTAAGCACGCACCTTCAGGAACTGCGGCGCGATGTCGCCGGGCTTGTCACCGAACTCGACACATCACTCTACCTGATGACCGATGAGCAACGCCGGTTGATGGGCAAGTTCGTCGATGGGCTGCGGCTCAACGTCCAAAACTTGTTGAACGAAGTCAACACCACCTACAAACTGCTGACTGAAACCCAGGCATTCGTCCTCGAACCAATGGCGTCAATACCGGAGCCTGTCGATACTACGCCGGTTAGCAGCGACAATTTTACGATTATTCCTGGCATTGACACGAAGACCCAGCAGCGCCTGTACCAGATCGGCATTTCGACCTACGCCCAGCTTGCCAAGACCACGCCGCAAACGTTGCGCGAAGCGCTCAACGAGACGGACCAACCGGTCAGTTTCGATGAGCAGATCGACCAATTGCAAACCATGGCGCAATGGATCGCCCGCGCCAGAACCTTGGCCCAAGCCAACGCGCAGTCGCGCGGCAAGAAATGATCGGAAAGAGGAGCCCTAAGAATGACGACACATAACGAAGTGAAGGCCAACACCGATCATTCATCAACAATCCTCGATATCCAGCCCGGCCCTGGCTTTATCGAAACACTGGCTGTGCATGATTTGACAACGCGGGCGCTTGCCTATCTGCACGCGGGATACCCAGTCCATTTTCGCGGGCCGGCCGGCACCGGTAAGACCACGCTGGCCATGCATGTCGCAACCCAGCTTGGGCGTCCGGTGATGTTGATCGTCGGCGATGAAGAATTCTCGACCTCGGACCTGATTGGCGGACAGAATGGATATCGCTATCGGCGGGTCGTCGATCGTTTCATCCACTCGGTGCTCAAATATGAAGAAGACGCCATCCAACGCTGGGTCGACAATCGCCTGACCACAGCTTGCCGCGAGGGTTTCACGCTAGTCTATGATGAGTTCACGCGCTCGCGCCCAGAAGCCAACAACGTTCTGCTTACCGTCCTGGAAGAACGGCTGCTGGTCTTGCCGACTACGGTGCAGGGTGAGTCTTACGTGCCTGTCCACCCAGAATTCCGCGCTATCTTCACGAGTAACCCGCAGGAGTATGCCGGCGTTCATACAGCGCAGGACGCCCTGAATGATCGCATGGTCACCATCGACATGCACTACTACGACCGGGAAACAGAAGCCGCTATTGTTGCAGCGCAGTCTGAGCTGGCGTGGGAACATGCGGTCAAAATCGTGGACATTGTCCGCGATTTTCGGTCCTCGCAAGCCTATACCCAGATTCCAACCTTGCGCGCGTGCATCATGATCGCGCGGGTCACAGCCATGCAAGATCTGACACCGTCAGCCTGGAACCAGCAGTTCGTGAATATTTGCCTCGACATCCTGGAGTCCAAGACGACGTTCGTGAACCAAACCCGCCAGCAGCAACGCGATATGTTGATCGAGTTGATCGAGCGCCACACCACGCCGAGAGGAGCATACGATGGGCTATAGACGCATACGCAATGTCTCCGACGCCCAGCGACTCGTTCGACGCGCAATACCGCAGCGCCGCGAGCAGATCGCTCACGAGTGGGCGCGCCTCGAACACGAAAAGGTTCGGCTCAATCGTGAACTGGCGCTGTGGCGCGACCATCAGCGCCGAACCGAGGAGCGCCTCGCGGCGGTTGAAACCCGGCTCGCGTTGTTGCAAGAAGCGTTGATGCCAGAGCAGGACAAGCCCGCAACGCCGCCAGCGCTCAGGACACGCCAACCAGCCCAGCGCCTCAGCGCCCGCCCGCCATTGCGCAGGCAGAGCGATAGCAGCGCCAGCAGTGCGCCAAGTTGGTCGAAGGTCAAGCTCGACTATTAGAGCAAGCTTTGTGCGAGAACACAACACCCGGCTGTAATCTGCGATTCGGGATGTCGTGACAGGATTTCGTCGCCCCTTTCAGTTTTCTGCACACGGCAAGTGTAGCCGGCGCGACCAGTCCACAACCTCCGCCGCACGGCGCGGATGTTTGCAAAACATCCAGCTAGTATAGGCAGACAGCGGCAAATTATAGACACGCGCGTTGGTGTATACATGATGCCAAGGCGCTCTCAATCTTGAATTTTCTATAGAACGTCAGGAGGACGATCATGCCAGATCGGCGGCAACCACATCGACGTGATACGCCCATCGATATTGGGATCAGCGGCTTGCTCAAAGGCCTCGGCGACCTCGTCGAACGACTCTCTGAACTGGCCGACACCGACGAGACAATGGTCAACCAAAGCGGCGAGTTTACAATCAAGGGCTTGAATGAAAACGCGCGGGCGGTTTATGGCGTAAGCATCCGCACCGGGATCGGGGGCATTCCCAGTATCGAGCGCTTTGGCAACCTTCGCACAACCGAAGCAGGCCCGGAAGTAGCCGAGATCCGCGAACCGCTCGTCGATCTCTTCGACGAAGAGGCGGAGTTGGTGGTTGTGGCCGAATTGCCCGGAGTGAGCGAAGACGAGATTTCGATTGCCATTCAAGGCGACATTCTCATCCTAGAGACAACCGGTACACGCAAGTTTGCGCGAGATGTTCTGTTGTCTAGCGCAGTCGACGAAATAAACTTCCAACAAGTCTATCGTAACGGCATCCTCGAAATTCGTCTCAAAAAGCGTTAATACCAATATGATTGAACAAGGCAAATATCTCTATTGCATTATGCGCAGCCTGACGCCCCGCCAATTTATATCACCCGGCATTGGCGGGCCGACAGATATCGTTCACACCGTTCAGTTCAAGGATTTGGCCGCGGTGATTAGTAACGCGCCGGTGGAGGAATACGACGCAAACCGGCGCAACATGATGGCGCACACCAAGGTTCTGGAAGAGGCCATGCTCGAATCCACCGTTCTACCGATGCGTTTCGGCACGGTAGCGCAGAACGCGGAGGTCATCCAGGAACAGATACTCCAGCAACGCTACCATGAGCTTGACGATCTCCTGCACCAACTCGACGGCCAGATTGAGCTGGGTCTGAAGGCATTCTGGCGCGAAGACATCGTCTTTCGTGAGATTGTCGCAGAGAATCAGCCAATCCGTCAACTCAACGAGAAACTAGCCGGTCGTTCGCCCGAGCAGACTTACTATGAACGCATCCAATTGGGTAAACTGGTCGAGGAGGCGCTGAACGCGAAGCGCAACACCGATACAGCGCTCATCCTTGAACGGCTACGTCCCTTGGCGCGCGAAGTCAAAATCAATCCGGTATTCACCGAGAAAATGGCACTCAATGCGGCCTTCCTGATCGCACGCGAACAGGAAGCGTCGTTCGATCAGGCGGTCCAGGGCCTCGATGCCGAATTAGGAAGCCGGATGTTGTTTAAGTATGTCGGGGCTATGCCGCCCTATGACTTCGTCGACCTCACGATTCGCTAGTTTGGTGCGTCGTATGCGTCCACGCATCGGCAAAACCGCCCCGAATGTCTGACCAACAGTAAGAGCATGCATTTTGCACAGCAATGAATGAAATAGTGCGCGTTATGAACTGTGTAGGTGATAGGTTTGTTATTGAAATTACTTACTTTGCCGGTGACCGGTCCAATTGAGGGCGTGCTCTGGCTTGCCAACAAGCTTGATGAGCAAGTCGAACACGAATTTTACAACGAGCCGGCGATTCGCGGCAAACTTATGGAACTAGAATTACGCTACGATATGGGCGAAATAAGCGAAGAAGAATTTCTGGCAGCTGAAGAAGAATTGTTGGCGCGCCTCAAGATCATTCGGGAGCGCCGGGCGGCTGTATGATCGCAGCCGCGCATCACGACTCGCGCCGGCGCGATTGCCTCCTACCAGATAAAGGAAGCGGCATGAATAGAATAGAGATGGTTCAGCGAGCGAAAGACCAACTTGCACAATTGACTGGGTTCAAAGCTGAGTCGATTTCAGGAATGCAATGGACAGGAGATAGTTGGAATCTTACCGTTGAACTCCTTGAGTTGAAGCGCATTCCGAATACCGGCGATGTCTTGGCCACGTATGAGGTCGCCGTCGATAACATCGGCAATCTCATTACGTATCAGCGCACGCGACGCTACCTGCGTGGCCAGATGGAAGAGCGGCTATAGCTTCGCCCCAGTATTGGAACACAGCATTATGTCACACGCCCAGATACAACACGCCGTCCAGACGACCAATCTCGCCGACATTCTCGAGCGTGTGCTCGACAAAGGCATCGTTATCGCCGGCGACATCACCATTTCGCTCGTCCAGGTCGAGTTACTGAGCATCAAAGTGCGTCTATTAGTCGCCTCGGTCGATAAAGCGATGGAGATGGGGATCAACTGGTGGGAAAGCGATCCGTTTCTCTCGACGCGCACCCATCAACTCGAAGCGGAGAATCGCATCCTCCGCGAGCGGATTGAACGCCTGGAGGAACGACTGGATACGGCAGCATTGCCGTCGGCCCCCGCCGACGCAGCAATCCAGAAAGACAATCCGTCCGAACGCGAAGCCGAACGCGAAGCCGAACGCGTGAAGCGTTTACTGCGTTATCAAAAGCCTTAATGCTCCTGTCCGAACACCCAACAGCCTGAAGGTTCCACTGTATGAGTCAACCTCCCGAGAAGCCGACGCTGACGCTACGCATTACCGAGGCCTTGCCGAAAGATGTCGGGCGAGGCGTTGTTCGCTTCGATCCGAAAGACATGCAAAAACTCGGCATCGGCATTGGCGATGTCGTCTCAATCTTTGGGAAGCAATCCACTGTGGCCCGCGCGATGCCAACTTATGTCGCACAACGTGGCCAAACGCTGGTACAGATGGATGGCATTGTGCGGGCCAACGCCGGGGCAAGCCTAGACGAGTCGGTCCGCCTCCAACGCACCGACATCCAAACCGCCCGCACCTTGCTACTCAAACCGATCGAACCGCTACGAGCCGCCTCCGGGATGGCACAGACCGGCTATCTGGCGCGTTTGTTGGATGGCATTCCTGTTGTGACCGGTGATCGCGTACGAGTCAACCTCTTCGGGCGACGGGCGCAGACCTTCATTGTGGCGGAAACAGCACCCGATGGTCCGGTGCTGCCTGGGCCATTGACCGCGATCCGTTTTGCCAGCAACGGTATGACCCGCACACACGGGGCGGTCACCTATGAAGACATCGGCGGGCTGCGCCGCGAACTACGCCGCATCCGCGAGCTGATCGAGCTGCCATTACGCTATCCGGCGGTCTTTGAACGGTTGGGCATCGACCCGCCCAAAGGTGTGCTGCTGCACGGGCCGCCCGGCAGCGGCAAGACCCAGATCGCCCGCGCGGTAGCGCACGAAACCAGCGCCTATTTTCTGCATATCAGCGGGCCAGAGATTATCGACAAGCTGTATGGCGCCTCAGAGGCCCAGTTGCGCAATCTGTTCGACGAAGCCCGCCGCCACGAACCGGCGATCATCTTCATCGACGAAATCGACGCTATCGCGCCCCAGCGCGACCATATGTCCGGCGACCGGCAAGTTGAACGCCGCGTCGTTACCCAGCTCCTGGCGCTGATGGATGGGCTGGAGCGCCGCGGCAATGTGATTGTCATCGCCGCAACCAATCTGCCGAATACCCTGGACCCAGCGCTACGCCGGCCCGGTCGCTTCGACCGCGAGATCGCCATCGCGATCCCGGATAAAGAAGGACGGCGCGAAATCTTGGAAATCCATACTCGCGGCATGCCGCTTGCCGCCGACGTCGACCTCCAGCGGCTCGCGACGGCCACCCATGGGTTTGTCGGCGCGGATCTGGCGGCATTGTGCCGCGAGGCAGCGATGAGCGCTCTCCGTCGCCTGCTCCCCGACATCGACTTCAACCAGGCTGCGATCCCAGATGAAAAGCTCTTGGCACTGGAAGTCACGGCAGACGATTTTCTTACTGCCCAAACCGAGGTTGAGCCCTCGGCCCTACGCGAGGTCTACGTCGAGACGCCGGATGTGGCTTGGGATGATGTCGGCGGCCTCGATGAGGTCAAGCAATTGCTGATCGAAGCGGTGGAACTGCCACTCCGCCACGAGTCGCTCTTCAACCACATCGGCTTACACCCACCCAAAGGCATTCTCTTACAAGGTGTACCAGGCACCGGCAAGACACTGCTCGCCAAGGCGTTGGCACGGCAGAGCGAAGCCAACTTCATCGCGATCAAAGGCCCGCAACTCGTGAGCATGTACGTCGGCGAGTCGGAACGGGGTATCCGCGAGGTTTTTCATAAGGCGCGCCAGGCGGCGCCCTGCATCATCTTCTTCGATGAGATCGACGCAATCGCGCCACATCGGAGCGACGGGGACAATCAGGTCAGCGAGCGCATTGTTGGCCAACTGCTGAATGAGCTCGACGGCATCGAGGATTTGAAGGATGTGGTGGTACTGGCCGCAACCAACCGCGCTGATCGAATTGACCCGGCGCTGCTGCGGCCTGGGCGATTCGACTTCGTGATCGAACTTCCGCTGCCCGACCACACGAGTCGTCTGGCGATTCTGCGCATTCATACGCAACCTATGTCGCTTGATGATGATGTCGATCTCAGTCTGCTCGCCGATATGACTGCAGGTTTTACCGGCGCGGACATCGCCGGTCTCTGCCGTAATGCCGCACGCTTAGCGATTCGTGCTTTCCTGGCAGATACAAGCCACCAAAGCGACGCCAGGCAAGCTGCAACTGAGCACGATCTCCGTATCGCGCAACGGCATTTCGAGGCAGCCCGGCGTGATTGGAAAAGCAGGCTGTATTAAGTGACGGCGACGAGGCGAGGACAAGATGAAACGACGATGAAATCGTAGGGGCGCTTCGCGAGGCGCCCTGAGGGGGCGTTGCGGCAACGATATGATGAGGCGAGGGACAGGGAGAGATATGAACACAGCATGTGCAGCAATTGAACACGAAACCATCAGTGCGAGCGACTCTGCGCAAGCGTACTACCTTTATGCGATTGGGCGGCAGCACGGCGACAAAGCAACAACCGACGCGCGCATTACCGGGATCGTACAAGACACGACGATTCATCAGGTCGGCTATCGTGATCTGCGGGCTTTCATCAGCGCCGTCCCGCTGGCGCAATTTGGAACGGAAGCGCTCCAAAGCAACTTGCACGACACCGATTGGGTGCGGGATCGGGTGCTCGCGCACCAGCGCGTCCTCGCCGAGTTGTTCGCACACGCCACTATTCTGCCCTGTGCGTTTTGTACGCTCTACTACGAGGAGACGCGCGTTCATACGCTGTTGGAGCACCATTACGATACACTCGCCCAAAGCCTCCAGCACGTGAGCGGCGCCACCGAGTGGGGCGTCAAGATCTTCTCTGACCGCTCGACCTTGAATGAGTGGGTCGCGGCGACAGCTCCCACCCTCGAATCGCTCCGGGCTTCGGTCGAACGCGCCTCGCCCGGCGCCAGCTACCTGCTGCGGAAAAAGCTGAATCAAGCGGCAGACAAGCTTGCCGACGAACTTGGCGCGGCGTTCATGCGGGAATGTCATGAAATGTTGTCCGCCTGCGCTCGCGCAGTGGCGATTGCTCCGGTTCAGTCGCCACAGATCCATGGTCACCAGGCGACGATGGTGCTCAACGGCGCCTACCTAGTCGATA
>JAKSDJ010000494.1 GCA_022360155.1 Chloroflexales bacterium
CGCTGGCCCCGGTGAAACGACTGTCAGATCGGTCGCTGCCGTCCAGAGATTGCCCGTGCGGGTGTTGATCGGGCCGCCCCGCCCCGGTTGCGTATCCTCACACAAATCCTCGGGGCGGCCATTTTGATCATCAGGTAAGGACGATACAAGACTCGATCCCGCACCACAATCCGGGTCGTTACTCCAGAAAAAGCGATCCAGAAATACGGCGGTGTCATAAAAGGAGTCGCCCAAATCTTGGACCGAGAAGACCACGTCGATCACCACATTGGGCGTCACGGGCGTTTGGGCCCGCAGCAGCGGCGTAGCGCCATCATAGGTTGTCCCCGTCAATCCGTTGAGTTCGAAGACCGTATTGACCGAGATGATATCGCCATCGGGATCGAAAGCAAAGTTGAACGGGGCCAGGACATTGGTGCCAGAAATGATCAGGTCGGTCCCCCCCAGTTCGGCCGTGAAAGTGTCGTTGAATTCAGTGCCAACAAATTCCGGATACTCTTCCGTGTAGAAGGCGTAATCGACACTGAGGCAATTCATCGCAGACGGAACCCGAAGTTCCAGCGCAAGTTGGACAAGATCATTGCCCTCAGAGTTATTAAGCCCGCCCAGTTGCGTCGAGAGGTCGCCTGCATCATTCGGAGCATCAGCTGAAGTAGCGGAACCCGTCGCGAGAATCGCAAAGGTTCCGCCGGCAAGGGGAAAATCGGTGCTGAGCGGGCTGTCTCCCACCCCGCCGCCATTACTATCACTGCCGTTGAGGCTGGCTGAGACAAGATCAGCGGCAGGGATGTCCATCGCCGCTGCGAGATCTTGGGGCGATACGCCAGGGGTGATCGCGGCAACGCCAGCCAGCGTGCTCTGCTTGGGAGGAGTTTCGCGCCGTATTCTCGGGGCCAACTGCGATGGCGTCTCTACTTGTGCCACAGTGCGCACTGGCTCCGGCACGAAGTCCGCCGGGGGCGAATTGCGCGGCGGCGGCGGGGTAGCCCGCATCCCCGCCTGCACAGGGACCGGGTCCGGCGGTGCGGTCGGCGGCGTTGGCCCAACGGGATCGCGGGCAGCGGCGTTCGGCGGCAAGGCGCCTACCAACAAGCACAGCAGGACAACGAACGTCAGCGGACGACTGATCCGGCGTTGGATGGACAGCATACCTGGCTCCTCTCGCACTATGCAGGGTCGTATCTCTTCCACCTCTTTCTATAGCACACCAACGGGCGCTTGTCTATGCGCAAAACGCGCAATTTTGCTGTGCATTGCGCGTACGCATAACGTGCAGTGATTGTGCATTGCGCGTACGCGCGGACGGGCGGTCCGTGGCGCTATGCATCGTGATCACGAGCATGCAGTTTTGCGGCACGACCGTGATTGGCTGCCAAGCAACCCTGCTAGCGCCGGGCGAGAACGAACGATGCGCCTCTGCGAGGCAGCAGTATGGCTTCCGTACGCTAAACGGCACACCTGAGATCGCCGCACGAATCGAGCAGCGGGGCGTTGGATGCCTAACGTAATTCGCGATCTATGCCTCATTGATGCGATCCCAAATACTTCTTCACGAATGGCGGAGTTCATGCTATACTACACGCGGTCTTTTTGTGGTTGAACAACACGTACGTTTGTTCAGCATGCCACGTCGCGCCGGCGGACGGCAAAGCCTAAACGCCAGATGTGAATCATCGCTGGTTGTTCTGCTTTGCTTTCCCCTTTCGTCCGCTAGTGTTTCTGTTTTGCTTTGTGCTGCCTGCTGTGTTTCCTGCGCATCAAGAGAATACTTGGCTCGGCGCTATTCCCGAGCCGCTTGCGAGGTTATGAATACCCGAAGGAGCATGTATGGAGGAGTCTACGTCACCTCCGCTGCACGAAGAAGCGACCCTCCTTGCGTTGATCGCCGCCGTGCGCGACTTCGCCGCCGCGCATAGCCTGGTCGACCCGCAGCAGTGGGGGCAAGACCGCGCCGCGCCGCCTACTGGGCAGCGCCTGGCCCATGACCTGGCACCCGTGTGGGACTGCCTGACACCACGCGAACACGACGTGGCCTGGCGTCTTATCGATGGACTCTCGAATGAGACGATTGCTGCTCAATTAAAGATTAATCCGCAAACGGTGCGCACCCATGTCCGCAACATCATGCGCAAGCTGGGGGTGAACAACCGCGGCGCGGCCATCGTGCTACTGCTTCAGCATTTGCCCAATGAACAACGGCCTTGACAATTGAACAACGGCCTTGACAATGAGCGGTAGCTTGGCGGGTAGAGCGCCTGCCTGTACGTCCAAGCGGTACGCGGCGCCGCGACGCTTGCGGCGGTTTCAGCCACAGCCCGTGGCATCCCGACGCCCGCGCGGGACTGCGCGTCCCATACCCGCGAGCCGAACACCGGAACCGTATGCGTGCCGTTCACTGGGCTTGATCCGCTTGCATGGACAGGTGATTATATCGTGTTTGCCAGCCACTGGCGTGCGACCGCGACCGGGCTACGATAGCCCAGGCGTGCATGACCGCGATGGGGATGGTACAAGCACTCGAGAGCGTCGAATACCGCCTGTCGGGCGGCGGCGCTGGCACACATGGTTGGCGGGCGTTCCGCCTACAGCGGGGCCAAGCAGCACCCCCTCGGCGCGTGGTCCCAGCCGTGCCCCGCCCGGCGCATGCGCACCTCCAGCTGGGCGCGCGCCAACGCTGCCGGGGACGCCCCACTGGGATCCTGGCGGCCGCGGTCGCGGTGCTGCAGCAACCCTGGCGCCACCGGGCGGCGCCAGGGGGCGCCAGCGCCTAGCCGACCACCCGTCGCGCCAACCGCTCCAACCCGACCGCCAGATCCCGCCAGCTCGTCGCCGTGGCCAGAGAGGTGCTGGCGGGCAGCCAGCACCCTCTGTGTTCATATGTATAGTGAGGGTGAGCGGTTTCAGGGTGGGGACAAACTCGCCACCCTTGAGCACGAGATCGCGGCCTGGCTGCAGCAGGATGGCCTGTGGGCTGAGGCGGATAAGACGTAGTTTACGTTTCTCTATATGTTTAGACCAGGCTTCAGTGCGGTGAAGCATTCGTTTAAGCGGGAAAGGAGCGGCGAATCCTACATTAGCTGCAGGCGCGACTGAGGTGTTCTGTGCCAAGCGTTGTCTGCGTGCCGAGCGCCCACACGGCTGTGAGTTGCTGGGCCGCACGATCAACCGGCTGGTAGTCTAAAAAGGCCAACTGCGCCCGATCAGGATACCACCCCACCGCGAGTCCGTGCGGCGTGGCGAGCCCGATGCCGCGGAAATGCACCTGGTCTGCTTTCTGCCATAGTACATCGTAGGTCTGCCCGGTCTGCCGGACGACTAGCGTCCACTCACCATAGATGCGCCCATCGGGGAGGTAGTAGACCATCGTATGCTCGCCCGTGAATGCGCCGGTCCACGCCGAAGCGAAACGACCGGTCCCCACTTGATCGGGGCGTTCCCCGGAACACCAGCGGATGGCGACGTGTCCATCGGAGGTCGGCTTATAGATGGCCAATCCAATACCAACGTAGCGACCGGCGGTAATATCCCAGTCCAGCACAAAGCTTGGGGGCATGTGCGCGATCGTTATCGTGCCGGTGTACGCAGCAACACCGTCGGGGAGGATCGCCTCGACAACATCCCAGGTTCCGGCAAAGGCTGATGGTTCAGCAGTCGTCATGTTGAGCGCTCCATGGCTTTGAGTAGCGATTCGCGCTGGGATTATACCAGATGTTGATGGCCTGGAAATGGAATAGTAGTTGAAGCATTGCGATAATTGCGCTGCTATTGTCCGATCTTTATTCGTATCGTCTCACCGCGAAGCGCTCGCAGGTTATCAGGATGTTGTACGACTAATAAGGGCTAGAAAGTTTGGTTGGTGATCAGTTTGGGCTTCTGGAATTGAGCTCGCTGTAATTGGATTACCAAACAACACTTTGTGCAGTTGGGTGTATTCGTTTTGAAGCGGCTGCATGTGTTGTTCGATGGTCTGTTTATGGACATCGATAATCCACACTTCTCTGATATGTGCTTCAGCCTAGCGGGGGAGTTTCACGTCACGGTCATAATCAAGGGAGCTGTCCGCGATTTTGATGATCAGCAAAACCGCATCCGGTGTAGCGAGCACACTCGTATAATAGTCATCACGCGGGCTCAAAATCGCAATGTCGAGCTGCGGTTCACTGTAATCGTTGAGGCGAATTGGGTTCTGGATACTGATCAGGCCGGCGTCGCCAACCTGGCGCGTTAGAAGCTTGTTCAGCTTGTTGACAAGCCCGACGTGTAATGGGCCGACTGGGCTTATGACCTAAATCTCCCCATCGAGTAATTCAACCCGATCATCTTCGGTTAAGATGCCGATTTCACGCATCCGGGCATAATCGTGAATCGTAAATTGGCGGCGGGTGAACGTAAGTGTCACAAGCGCTCTCCTCAAGGTCTATCAGCGACTGCTTGCTGCCTCTATACATAGCACAGCGAGCAGTACTGTGAGTTCGGAAAGTAGCGCGGCGTCAACGTTGCAGATCAGTCGCAGGTGAGCTGCCATCACCTGCCAGATTGTCTCAGATCGGCGTCGAAGCCGCGCCCAATCTGCGCCTATTGGCGTCATCTGCGTTCCATTGCAGGACTTTGGCGTGGTTCTAATCCATTGACGTCATCATTACGATCCAAGCCACTGCCGCATCTGCTCATACACGTCGCGCCGATGGAGCAAATCCATGTGGTTCATCTCGTAGCCAATCCACTGGTGCGACTCGGGAAACGGAAGCGTCAGGCGGGAAGTCGAGTGGTAGCCGAGCGCACTGGGGAGGGGCACAAGCCCATCGCCAAGGAGTTGGTCTTGCAGGTCGCCCGCGGTGCTTCCGGTTGTTGCGCCTACGGTGTAGCACTGCACGCCGTTGGGTAGCGGCGTCGGTCGCCGCTGGTCGCGCGCAGGTGCAAAGCGATCCTGCGCGGCCCAATCCTCGTCCACCAGGTTGCCGTAACGAAGGTCGGTGATGCCAGCGCTCCGCACCTTGCTCAGCCGCGCAAATGGCGCAGTATAGGGACTGATGCCCAGCATGCCCTGCGCCCAGTTTCCAAGCTGTTCCAGCGGCGCGCCATGGTGCGGCGTACCAAGGAGGATCATCTTGCGGAGGCGCTGCAGCCAGGCGTGATTGGCGACTGCACCGTAGTGGCTGGCGCTCCGGGCCACCAAGCCGCCCATACTATGCCCAATGATCGCCAATTCTTCCACCGGCGCTGGCCAGCAGTGCAACAGCGCCTCGAGCATATCGGCAAGCGCGTGCCCGTTGGTCGAGATATGGAGACCGGTGTTGTAGCGCAGATAGACCGGAGTATAGCCAAGATCCGTGGCCAGCAAGGCCCCGTGGTCGTGTTCCTCCTGCCGCCAATTCAGATCATGCAAGCACAGCCCATGCACCAGCAGGAGGATTTTTCCGCTTGGCTGCGGGAGCGTTGCGCTGAGCGTCTGGGCTTCAAGTTCGAGCGCTTGGCCATCGCGGCGTAGTTGCATGGGTATTGTCAGTGGGTTGTCGCTCGCAGCCAGGTAATCGCCTAGCACCCCGTTGAGCGCGGCAAGGATGCCTTCCCGCTCGAGCGACGATTCCTGCTCACCCAACAGCGGAATGAGCGGGGCAAGAATCGTATCGATCCCGCCGCCCACCAAACGAGTGATACCGCAGATGCTGCCGTACACTAGGCCCGTAATGCCACGTGGCGATCCCGCCGGCGGTGTGCCGAGAATTCCTGGGGCGCGGGCAATGGTGTGGTGCATAGTCGCGACAATGTTGGTTATCCCAAGCGTGGCATCAATCGCCAAGCGGCTGAGGCCATGCAGATCAGCGGGTTGCAGAGGGGTCTTCTTAGCCATAGTATTGATTCGCCTTAACCCTCTGGCCTAGGCCCAATACTTTTCAAATAAGACCTTTAAGGTCTTGAAGAGCTGCTTTCAGAAGCCTTCCCCAAGACCTTAAAGGTCTTCCATCACGCTTATCTGAAAAGCATTGGGTCTAGGCCGAAAGGCTGCGCTGTGCTTGTTGGAAAATGTATTGGCTAAACGAGCGGCAAGCGCCGTTGTTTCATTCAGTGCGTTCTAAGACGACAACCGGGATCGTGCGCGTCGTGTTGCGTTCATATTCGGCAAACCCTGGATTGCGCTCCGCCATCTTGGCATACAGGCGGTCGCGCTCCGGCCCCGAGGTGATTGCCGTCGCACGGGCCAGAAAGCGTTCACTGCCAAGTTCCACTGTCACCATCGGGTTCGCCACGATATTGTGGAACCAAGCCGGGTTGTTGGGCGAACCGGCTTTGGACGCGATGACGATAATCTTATCATCGTCGTCAAGGTAGGCCAGGGGGTTGATACGGGTTTGACCGCTCTTGGCGCCGATAGTATGGAGTAGAAGTAACGGGGTGTTGGCGAATTGCCCGCCGATCTTACCCTCATTGGCGCGAAACTCGGCGATGATCTTCTGATTGAAGTCATTGAGACTACTACTCATCACCACTCCTTAACACATACTGGATCATTCACAAACGGCCTGGATCAAAACGTACTTGCATTCTACCACACCCTTTCGCTGACGGAGGACATGCGTTGCTCTCGAAGCGGCGCCAGTACTACGATCAACGCTGGCAGATAACACAACCAAAGCACCCAAGGCGGTGCGGCATATGTGTAGGGGCCTCCAATGCTCTGCCAACCAAGGAAGCCGACCCATCCCAGGATAATGAGCGCCAGCCGTGTTCGAAGCGTTGGGGCGACAAGTAAGAGCGCAAGCTGGTCATAGAACAAGAGGCGCTGTGGCATGATGGCGAGACCTATCAGCAGACGGGCGCGTGGATCACGCCAGCGCAGGAGCGCCAAGAGTACAAAACATCCTGGTATGGTGAGAACAGGTATAGTGTGGCGATTGGTTGCCAGCGCGTTGAACCAGTCCAGCGGCCATGATGGCAGAATAAGCAAGCTGATGATGCCAAAAGCCGCGCCTGCGGCTACAACTTGCCAGCGAGGGCGATAGACCAACACTGCCAGACCCAGATTGGGTTTGACTACGACGAGGGCGGCAAGCGCTGGAATGAGCAGCGTTGCGGTTAAAAGCGGCGACCACTGTCCCCATCGCAGCGCCATCCAATATGGCGCGCTGGCAAAAAGCAGCAATCGATCAGGCTCATCCCGACACAACGCCCATGCAAGGATCGCCGCCGATACTCCGACGAACAGCGCCCCGGCAACAGTAAGCGGAAAGGGTGAGAAAGGCAGGGCGACCAAAGCGGCAGGTAATGGGTAGTAAAAGGGAGCATCGTAAGGATACGCGCCCAACGGCTGAATGGTATGGTATGGATTCTGCTTGGCCAGCAACGCGCGTGCAGCTCGCCAAGACCATGTGAAATCACCTGCCCCAAGATCCCAAGCGGTAAACGTAAAAAAAGCGACCGTTGCTGCGATAATTCCGATAGCACTGCAGATAAAGATGGGGCATAATCTAGGACCGTCTTGCGTGGTCGTTAAAGAGGCTGCTTCGCCGGCTTCGTCCGCCTCTTCAGCCAAATATTCGCGCTTGAATGCCACCTGTATCACCTAATCTTGCGTTGGGGCGGATCATTAGACTCTCGGTATCACAAGGTATGAATGGTGAGGCCTGCCGACACTACCCGATCGGCAGCGCACAATGCGTCATTCGTAGCAACGCCAGCTCGTCCGTATGCAGACGATGGCAGGCTAGCTTATTCGCTGGCAGTTACATCTGCGCCAGTATGCCAAACAGAAGCTCATGCGTACTATTGGAGGATAATTGCCGATTCTGGGAACGGATGATCAAGTTCAAGATCTTGGTTGAATCGTTGAAATACAGTATACCACACTCGATGCCACTAGAAGGAGCAAACAGCTCATCGAACCCGTAGGCGCGCAGCAACCGAGGCGAAGGCGCTTCATTATTCTGAAATCGCGCAGGGTGTGGTACGATTTATCCTTAAGTGTTTAACGAACATAAACAAGGGATAATCGTATGAAACTTCGCCCCGAAACTGCATTGACCTTTGATGATGTGCTGCTTGTACCGCGCCGTTCGTCGATCCGTTCGCGCCGCGCAGTCAATACCCGAACTCAGTTTAGCCGCCGGATCGCGCTGGCTGTGCCCATCATTTCGTCGAATATGGATACCGTCACCGAGGCGGCGATGGCGATGGCGATGGCGCGATTGGGCGGCCTTGGCGTGATCCATCGGTTTATGACAACCGAACGTCAAGCTGTCGAGGTCGAGCGAGTCAAGCGAGCGGAAGGCTTTTTGGTCGAATACCCGCGAAGTGTTGTGCTGGACGCGACGGTGCAACAGGCTCGCGCAGTCATGGCTCAGCACAACATTGGCGGCCTGTTGGTATGCGACCAGGAAGGCCAGATTGTCGGTCTGGTCACAACCCGCGATCTGCTCTTCGAGCCCAACCCGGCTCGCCCTGTGGCCGAGGTTATGACCCCGCGCGATCATTTGGTGACGCTTGAAGCAGACGCTTCGATGGAGATTGCTCGCAATACCCTGCACCGCCATCGCGTCGAGAAGCTGCCCGTCTTCGAGTCTGATGGAAGCTTACGCGGTCTGGTGACGGCCCAAGATATTATCAAGATCGACCAATGGCCGGTTGCCACCAAGGACGAGCGCGGTCGCTTGCGCGTCGCCGCTGCTGTCGGTGTACGCCCATCGGATGAGGAGCGTGCAGCGGCGTGTGTTCAGGCCGGCGCCGACGCACTGGTGGTCGATATCGCCCATGGCCACTCTGATGCCGCCCTTGATATGGTCCGCCTGCTGAAGGCGCGTTTCCCGCGGGTCGAGGTCGTTGGCGGCAACGTCGCCACAACGGAAGGCGTTCGCGATATGGTCGAAGCCGGCGCCGATGCGGTGAAAGTTGGCGTCGGTGCGGGATCGATCTGCATTACCCGGATCATTACCGGCTTTGGCGTGCCGCAGCTTACCGCCATCGATGAGTGCGCGCAGGCGGGCCACGATCTGGGTGTGCCGATTATTGCCGACGGCGGAATTCGTAATGCTGGCGACATCACCAAGGCGATTGCGGTTGGCGCTAGCACAGTCATGCTGGGCAGTATGCTGGCCGGAACAGACGAAAGTCCTGGTGCAGCCGTCATCCGTAATGGGCGGCGCTACAAGATCGTGCGGGGCATGGCTTCGCTCAGCGCCAATATCAGCCGGCAGGAAGCCGAACTCCAGCGCGAGGTCGACCCCGAAGACTGGGAACGGGTCGTACCGGAAGGCGTCGAGGCGATCGTGCCGGCGCGCGGCCCGGTGCAGGAGGTGATCTATCAGCTCGTTGGCGGGCTGCGCTCGGGGCTGAGTTACGCCGGGGCGGCAACGATCGCCGAACTCTGGGCCAATGCCGAGTTCATCCGGGTTACATCAGCCGGTCGGGTCGAAAGCGCGGCCCACGATGTAACGATGTAGCAGAGATGAGGCGATGGTCCCCGCGTACGCGGGGATGACGAGGACGCAGGGAGGCGGCGTGGAGTGATGATCATCACACCGCGCTGCTTTGTCGCCCAAACCGCTTATTGCAGGATGTTTTGATCGAAGGATACCATCAGCCGTTCGCCGCGCCGCCCGAACAAGCCGCCGCCATACGATATTTTATCCTTATCATGTAAGAATGATTAAATATTATAGCGGTTGGTGTTAGTTTTTATTGTTAATACGCGGTGAAATCAAAAAGTTAAAATTGATAATAAATCCAAGTATATTTGATGTATCAATTAATACATCTATACGGAATGCCATAACACCTCCAAGCAGCTCCAAGCAGCAATCAAAAGTTGCCTGGAGGTGTTATGGTGTTATTTTTGAGCCTATTTTAAGATTGTTGTACTGCCGGTTCCAAGAAGCTGTCTGAAAAGCCGTTTGACCCGGCAAGAAGGGGAGCACAAACTGGGATGGAGCGGAGCGTCGGCACGTCAACATGTGGAATGCGCAAGCCGTGCGTGCGCGCGGCAGCATGGCTGCCGCATTCCATACCCCTTTTCAGA
>JAKSDJ010000490.1 GCA_022360155.1 Chloroflexales bacterium
CAGGGTGACATCGACAGATTCCGTTCCGATGCGGTGCAGTATGAAGTCTCGTTGTAGTATTAGGTTGGGCTACGTTACAATGGAACAATCAGCCGCATGTGGGCGATAGATGACCTGTCGGATTGCCGCAGATCTTACGGTTATCTGCGGCGAATCAACGCCTATTCGCATTATCTGTGCGAGCATAGGACTCTGACATAGCCCAAGTATATAGGTAACTCGCTCGTAACCGTGAGGCGTATAGTAGCCGAAACACCACCCGCCAGCTCATCAAGAATATCCGGATCAGGAGGCAGTCTATGACGCAGACTCAAAGCATTGCAGCACCCTACACGACGACGTTGCGTGACGGAAGAGCAGTGACGATCCGCCCGCTAGCCGAGGAGGATCGTCAAGCCCTGCACAACTTTGGTATGGCCCTACCCGAAAATGATCTGCTCTATCTCGAAGACGATTTTCAAAACCAGGACATTATTAGTCGACTTATCAATGCGCACGCAGCCGAGAACTGGCGTCAAGTCGTAGCGTTAGACAATAATCACATTGTCGCCTATGGCGCGGTACGCCAACTCCCTGGCTGGTTCAGCCATGTCGGCGACATTCAACTCGTTGTTAGCGATGCGTGGCGACGTAGCGGACTGGGCACCGCGATGGCCTGGAAGATCGTCGGATCCGCCCGCGATTTGGGCGTCAAGAAGATCATTGTCGAGATGACTGAAAAGCAGACGGCAGGGCAAGCTATTTTCCAGCGACTCGGGTTCAATGTTGAGGGGAATCTCCAAAAGCACGCTTGCGACCGCTCTGGCCACTTGCACAATCTCCTGCTTTTATCGTATCACATTGAAGAATAGATGATTGTGTTATGCTGTTCGTTCATTGAACATGTTACGGCTCAGCGCCAATTTGACAGCTCCGCATGACATCATCCTGTAAGTCGAGCAAGCGACAAACACCACAAAGCCCCGGTACCGGGGCTTTGTGGTTGAATAATCAACTGTTGCTGTAGTATCGAACGAGACCAAGAAAACCTTTGAAACACTTACAAGAATATTGTGTTTAGAAAATGAGACCGCCATCAACCGAGATGATCTGGGCAGTAATAAAGCTCGACTCGTCGGAGGCCAAGAAGAGATACGCATTTGCAATATCCTGCGGATCGCCCAGCCGACGTAACGGCGTTCGCTCCTTCACCGTATCAAGCACCTTTTCCGGTACACTTTGGATCATCTCCGTCATCGTAAAGCCCGGCGCGATTGCATTGACCCGAATGCCGCTTGGCCCCAACTCACGAGCCCAGGTCTTGGTCATTCCAATCACCCCAGACTTACTGGCAACATAGTTGGTTTGGCCAAAGTTGCCATGGATGCCAACCACCGAACTGGCATTGACAATGCTGCCCCCGCCCTGCGCAATCATCAACGGAGCGACCGTTTTCGAACACAGCCAAACCCCTTTGAGGTTGACCGCAATAACCCCATCCCATTGCGCTTCACTCATCTTGTGCATACGGGCGTCACGCGTAATCCCTGCGTTATTAATAAGGGCGTCGACCCGCTCTCCCCACTCGAGCACCATCGCAACAGCGGCTTCGACTGATTCCAACTGGGACACATCTATCTGGACAGCAAGCGCTTCACCGTCGCTGTCTGTTATTTCGGCCGCAACCTTTTCCGCTGCAGCTAAGTTGATATCTGCGACTGCGACACGAGCCCCTTCACGCGCGAAGGTCAAGGCCGTCACCCGACCAATGCCTTGCCCAGCGCCAGTAACTATGGCCACTTTATCTTTTAACCGCATCATTGCTCACTCCTTGACACGGTTACAGATGAAGGGAGAGCGGGGACAGAACGACACCTGCAAGCGCCCATCCACTGTAACCGATGATCGTGATACTAATTCGATCGCGTGGCCAGCCAGGCGTCAATCTGCGGCCAAACCCGCTTGCGCGCGCCACTGCCAGCCATCATGCCAATATGCCCGCCCGGCATTGCCATCAGTTGTTTGTCGTTGCTCCCAATACGATCCATAACGCTCGTCGATTGACAGGTTGGGACAATATGATCTTTATCGGCGATGACATTGAGGAAGTTGGCTTTGATATTGGCAACATCCACAATCTGACCACGCATCATTAGTTTATTATCCATGAGCCGATTCTCACGGAAAAACTCAACAACCCACTGGCGGAAGGCCGTACCCGCAAACGGTACCGGATCGGTGACCCATGTGTTCATCGCCTGCCAGGACTCGACGATCGCCGGTTCATCAAGGTTGTCCCAGAGCTTGATATAGTTGCCGATGAAGTTTTCAACGGGTTTGAGCATCTTGCTGCCCCAGTCAATCATCTCACCGGGGATGACGCCCATTTGTTTCGCCAGGGCGTCAACATTGTAGTAATCTTCTTTCAACCAGATGTTGAATGGCCCTGCATTCTTATCCGAGAAATCAAGCGGCGCGGTTAGCAAGATCAGATTACGCAGTCCATCATCGGGGCGCGACGCACCATACACGGTTGAGATTGTCGCCCCGATACACCAGCCCAGCATACTAAAATCGCGTGATCCTGAGTGGGACTGCATCTTGCGGATCGCGCGCGGCAAATAGTCAAGGGTATAATCGTCAAATGACAAGTGGGCGTCTTCTAGGCCTGGCGCACCCCAATCAAGCAAATAGACATCATATCCCTCACGCACCATATATTCGACAAAGCTATTGCCAGAGCGCAGATCGAAGATATAGGGGCGGTTGATCAAGGCGAAGACGAGCAGCAATGGCAGCGCGTGGCGACGTTCAGGCGGCACTTGTGGATAATAATGATAGAGTGACGTTTTATTCAGCGACCAGATCTTCTCCTTGGGGGTTTGCCCTACCTTGGCTATCATTTTCCCCGTAGCAAGCTTGCTACTCATCAGCGACGATTTATAGATCTGCTCCATCTGCTCGTACAATCGCTTGGTTAAGACCGCCGGATCAACGGAAGACGGCGGTTGCGGTGGCATCGTCGTCATTGACTTTCTCCTTTACAGTCAAGAAAATCGACACTATGAAGCTGCTTCCTCAAAACCCTCGACCCCTTTATCTTGCGCAATATCCTCAGGCGATGCCGGTGTTTCATCGACAGGCGTCGGGGGTTTGGGCTTACGAGTGCGCGGCGGCGCCGGTTTTGCTGGTGGCTGCGGCACACCTTGCAACGTTTGTACCATCTTGAGCAAGCGCTCTGTCTTTTCATCAAGCGCTTGGAGATGCGTTTCCAGGTTTTCATCGTTGGCCGCACCATTGGTTGCCGCAGCCCGACTCACATGCTCTTCCATCATCTCGACAATAACCGGCGGCTGGGCACGCAGCGCATGCAGAATCTGATCGGTCTTTGCCTCTAAATCATCCAGGCGCATCTCGATATTGGTCATACGACTTGCCAAGCTAATCACTTCAACGCGTGAAGGCATATTCAGGCTTGACAACGAACGCTCCATATATTGCTCGACAGCGCGCTGCATGGGCGCAGATGTGGCAAAGTACGTATCCAGATAGGCGCCAAGCGATTGAGCAAAGGCTTCCGTGCTGACCAGGTTGGCCATTGCTTTCGCCCAAGCGTCCATGTTGGTGTCGCGAAACGCTCGCCAGATACCGAGAGGATCCGTCATATCAAAATTATCGAATTGATTCTTGCTCATAGCAGGTCTCCCTTGACAAATGGGTTAGCCACCTAGCACAACACTCAGGTTACATATAACGTAATGGTTATGGAAACAGTCGAGCCGCACATGATGCATAATAATGGTTCTCATGCTAGCTAGAGCAGTTACACGATGGTTACATGCTGCAAGGCAATGCGTCTGCAGAGCGCATTGACATCGGGGTGCTTGGTTCTTATAATCGCAATCAATAATGATAATAAAATCGTTCAGGAGCTTGCGTGAAGCCACTGCAATCAAAAGTTAACCTGATTCTGCATCCGATCCGTTTGCGCATAATCCAGGCTTTTATTGGCAACCGCCGTCTGACTCCGCAGCAAATCGCCCAGGAGTTGCCGGATACTGCACAGGCGACGCTCTATCGGCACATCAACAAACTGGCGCGCGCTGGGATCTTGATGGTTGTGGAGGAGCGCCAGATCCGGGGAGCGCTCGAAAAGGTGTACATGCTCCGCGAAAGTGCAACAAACCTAACCGAGGTAGATTTCGCCAATATCAGCCGCGACGATCACCTTCACTTCTTTACCACGTTCGTCGCAACGCTACTCAACGACTTTGCGCACTATCTCGAGCGCGATACCATTGACCTGCACGCCGACGGCGTAGGCTATCGTCAGGTCGGACTCTACCTGTCCGACGAAGAGTTTCTCCAGATGAGCATTGCTCTGAACCAGGCGCTGCTTCCGTTCCTGAGCTATCAACCAGCGCCCAACCGACGCCGGCGCGTTTTGACCACTATTGTCATGCCCAACAACGATGCTTCATCGCCGCCTGACGATGAAACGCCTGATGTTACGGCGTGAAGGTGCGCCCCTTATGAATTTTGATCATCAACATGGGAATGTGACGCAGCAACGCTTTTAGGCAGTTGTGCAGCCTGCAAACCGACTAAAGACGGTACTACGCGACCCTGTTTCCATTACTGAATTTTGATCGTCAAATTTCATCGTCAATCGGCGTTTCCAAGATCTGGAACGAATCTTGCAGTATACGGGGCTAGGCGTCGCAACTGCCCATGACTGCCGCTTCGCCTCCAGTAGAGGCGTTGCTCCGTTCAAAACCTAGGCCTATTTGCTCGTATATGCCGCTATCGCAGGCGTAATAGAATACATCACCCTGGATGGATCCGTCCTGCACCGAGAACCGCACCTGCACAAGAAATATAGGGTGATGTCGCTTGAAGATACGGCGCAGTCGAACAACGCACGTGATTACCAGAAAAGGGAGTGTGAGGAGAGCTACAATGACTATCGAACGCCAAGAACAGACACATCGTGTCTTTGTTGTGCTTAATCCAATGGCCGGCTGCACCGCTGCAAGCGATATCCGCACCGCGCTCCAGCAACATTTCGCCGAGCAGACGACCGGCGAAGAAGATGTAACCGCAGTTGTTCGCTCGGCGCTTGCCCGGAACTTCAGGTTCTTTGTCGCTGCCGGCGGCGACGGTACAGTTCCGGAAGTCGCCGAGGCGCTGGTCCACACCACGGTCTCGCTGGGCATTTTGCCGATTGGCACATCGAATGTATTGGCGCGGGAACTCGAAATACCGATCAACTTAGACGAAGCTTGTGCGCTGCTCAGCGAACCGCTGTCCACCATCGACATCGATGCAATGCAAGTCGGCGAGAAGTGTTTCATGCCCCACATTGGGCTCGGAGTCGCCTCGCTGGTCATACGCGAAACCGATCGCGCTTCTAAGCGGCGATTTGGGCGTCTCGCCTATATCTGGAATACGCTGCGCCAACTCGTCGGCTTCGAACCGCAACGCTTTATGCTCGTAGTCGATGGCAAACGATTACGTATGCGGGCGGCGCAGGTTCTTATCGCCAACGGCGGCGTACTAGGCATTGCCCCACTCCGCTGGGGGCCGAATATCCATCCAAACGACGGGCGGATCGACGTCTGTGTTGTCAACGCCCGCACTATTCTTGACTACTTGAGCATTGCGTGGCACACCGTGCTGCGACAACACCGCCGGAGCCGCCGATTGCGCTATCTGAGCGCGCAACAAAGCATTTCAGTCAATGTGAAACGACCGTTGCCTATCCAAGCTGATGAAGAGATTATTGGCCATACTCCTGTCCAGGTTCGAGTGGTTCCACACGCAGTTCGGGTTATCGTTCCGCCAACAGGGGCAACTACCTATGAACAATCAACGCAACTGGAGAATGTAGAGCCATGAAAGAGCAAAAGCGCAACATGAACGCACAGTTACCAGATCAACCCGATGAGGAGTCGCGCTCATCCATGTTCGAACCCTCGCCCGAGGCAAAAGCAGCGGCAGAACCCGCGCGCAAGGCGCTCAAACAGGCATTAAGTCAGATTCAGACCCCAGAACAAGCCGGCGAGATTGCAGCGATCATGGCTGTGGCCTCTGAAAATGAGACAGAGTTGGAAGTGCGAGCAAAACATGGCGCTTCACCGCAACCTGGCGCTGAAGTAGCCAAAAGCGCAGCAGATACGCCACAAGGCGCGGCTGAAATTGCGCAGGCCCTGCTTACAGCGGCGCAGCAGGTAGCAGGTAGCTCTGGCGAAACACGCGAAGCGCTTGAGCAAGTGCTCCAAGAAGTAACAAGGACGGCACAGGGCGGCGGCGATCCTGATAATCAATCTCAACTCAATTTGTTGCGCCGTGCAATCTTGAAGCGTATGCGGCCATTTAAATCGGTCGATACTCGTCTATTTCTAGCCATCAATCATCTCCCCCATCCCCGTCCGGTCAACAAATTCATGAACATGCTTTTA
>JAKSDJ010000862.1 GCA_022360155.1 Chloroflexales bacterium
CGACGCGATCGCAGCAACGCTCGATCAGGCAGCCGACTGGGCGCACAACGGTATCATCTACACGCCGCTGACCACACCCGAACCCGGCGCGCCCGATCAGACGAGCCAGGCGGTGCGACAGGGCCAGATCGCGCTATGGCCGTACGCCATGACGCATGACGTGGACAATCTCGCATTCGCCATCGCGTTGCTCCCGAGACCAGCCTTGCCGCACCCGCTGCGCATCGATAATAGTGATGCTCTGGTGATCAGTCGCGGCAGCCAACAGCCGCCGGCGGCCTGGCGCTGGCTCGCCTTCCTGAGTCGTCAGCCGCTCGCAGCGGTCGTGACGAACCCGCGCGTTGCGCCAGCGCGGCGCTCACTGATGACCCACAGCGCCCTATGGGATCATCGTGACGCGGAAGCCCGCCAGGTCGTTCTGAACGCCCTGGCGCAACCAGCCCCATCCCGCGCTTCTCTCGATCAAGCGGCGCTGACGGCCTTGCGTGCGGCCTGGCACGCAGCGCTGCAGGGTGCAGCGTCGGACGCAGCCCTCCGCGCAGCGCAAACCGCGCTCGATGCGGCGCGCGCCCAGCACGCGGCGGCTTCGCCACAAACAACGGTTCCGCCGTTTGTTGTTGCCGCGCCCCCGTCGCGGACCGCTCCCGCGGACGCGACGACGATCTCGTTCGGCGCCTTTGCCGATCACCCGACTGTGATACGCCAGCTCATCACCGCCTTCCAAGCAGACAATCCGGATATCGTGGTTGATCTCAAAGACTCGTATGCGGCCAATCTGTCCGGTGATGAAGCCGCTCTGGCTGAAACCTTCGACTGCTTCACAACATCTGGGTTCCCGGTATCGACCACGGTGACCGCAACCCTCGATCTGCAACCGCTCCTTGATGCCGACTCCTCGATAGACGCCGATGATATTCCGCAGCAGCTCCGTGCGCCGTACCGCCATGGGAACGCCGTGCATGGCCTGCCGTACCTGGTCAAATTACAAACGCTCAGCTATAACCCGCGCGTATTTGCTGCGGCGGGCTTGTCCATTCCCGCCGTCACCTGGACCCGCGCCGACGTGTTGGCGGCGGCAGAAGCATTAACGCGGCAGGAAGACGCCGCGCCGCAGTATGGGTATGCCGACAGCGCGACCCAACTGGTGAACATGGTGTTTTTCCTCAAGCTCTTTGGAGCCGAGCTGGCGCGCGTGACGGCTGCCGGGGTCGAACCCGCCCTCAATGACCCGTCGGTCCAAGCGATTGCCGCGGACTATGTGACGCTCCTGCGCCGTGCCTCGCCGCACGAACAGATCATGGGTTATGGGCCGCCAATCCCGGAGCAAGAGGTGCTTGGCACGCTGATCGAAGACGGGCGGGTCGCCATGTGGCTCAATCTGGGCAATGTCGGTTGGGGGCCGGAGAGTCGCCACCCAGATGTTGCAGTTGCGCCCCTGCCTTTGGGCGAATACGATGCGGGTGTGCAGATTATTGAACCCGTCAGTAGTTTTTACATTGCAGCCCGGACCCCCCAGCAACAGGCGTGCTGGCGGCTCTTTCGGGCGATCAGCAGCGCCCTGGAGATCGTGCGGTTGCCTGGCATGGGAGGGCAAACGATCTTTCCGGCGCGCCGGTCCGTTGTCGAAGCCATGGCGGCCAATGCCCAGACCTTGTCAAGAGCGCACGATGTCTATCTGACCTATCTCGACGTGCTCGAACACACGCCGCTCCAGCGCGACGCGTCTCCCAGGTTGCCGCCTATGTATGAGTGGTGGCTAGCGCAGGCCATCGATCAGGCGCTCCAAGGCGATGGTGATGTCGCGCAAGCCTTAGATCAGGCGCAGCACAAAGCGGTTGTCTACACCGATTGTGTGCGGAGCGGCAATGACAATGCCGTATGTGTACAGCAAGCCGATCCGTCTTGGTAACGAACAGCGGTGTGGGTAACTCGATGTGAGGCGCCGCGAGACGGATGCGTGCCAGGGCTGGTCAGCGCCGATCCGCCGTGGTACGCCTCTTGGAAACGGCGCCTCATCGAGGCGCAGGAGGTTCCCCTGATGCCATACATGCGCTGGATAGCGTTCTGTTCGGTAGTATGCTTGATGGCGACGAGCTGCAGCTGGCGCGGCGGCGAGCCGCGCCCGGATGCGGCATCGCCTGATCCTAACAACGCCAATGCCTGTCCGGATGATGTGCCCGTGCTGCGCTTTGTCAGCTATCGGGCCGAATACGACACCTATCGCGTCGCGATCGACACCTTCAACGCCCAAAACCCGGACATGTGCGTCGCTTTCGTCGCCCTAGGCAACTCGATCCGAGTAATACCAATTCGACTGAGACGTTCCGCATCGTGTCACCCTGAGCGCAGCGAAGCATAACATGCGTGGCTTTCACGTCGCATTGGTGTGATTTGTCGTTCGCCTACGGCTGATGTTCCCCATTGTCACAACGCTGTCGGAGGCATGGCAATGACCGCGGGGGCAGGAGGAACGCCTTCC
>JAKSDJ010000284.1 GCA_022360155.1 Chloroflexales bacterium
GCGCGGGGTTGATCGCCTACCTGGGGCGGTCAACTACCTGAGCGGGAACAACCCGGACGACTGGCAGACCGACCTGTCGACCTACGGCGGCGTGCTCTACCAGGCGATCTATCCGGGGATCGACCTGCGCTACGACGGCGCTGGCGGGCAGCTCAAGAGCACCTACCTGGTCGCGCCCGGCGCTGACCCCGGCCAGATCCGGCGGGTGTATACCGGCGTCGAGCGGATCCGGGTTGACTCAGCCGGCCAACTGGTCGTGCCGCTGGCTGCAGGGGCGGCGGCGACCCTGCCGTTGACCCTGACCGAGCAGGCCCCCATCGCCTGGCAGGAGCAGGCCGGGGCGCGTGTGCCGGTGGCGGTAGCCTTCACGGTCGCTGATGACGGGACAGTGGGCTTCGCGCTGGGCGGCTACGACCCGACCCGGCCACTGGTGATCGACCCGACCCTGACCTATAGCAGTTATTTGGGGGGGAGTGGCGATGAGGATATGGGGGGGGTCGCCCTGGGCCCCGATGGCACGATTGCGCTGATTGGCAGGACGGCCTCGACTGATTTTCCGATCACCCCCGGCGGCCAATCCGATCCCGCCCGCTCCGAGTGGGATGTCTTTGTGACCCGCTTGAGCGCCGACGGGCGCACCCTGCTGTCCAGCACCTATCTCGGCGGGCGGGCGAAGGATCGTGGCTATGGCATCGCCGTCGCCACCGATGGCGCGCTCCTGATTACCGGGTATACCGAATCCAGCGATTTTCCCACCGCCAATGCCTATCAACCAACCAAAAAGAGAAATGCCGATACTTTTGTGACCAAACTGGCGCCGGATGGGCGCAGCCTGGTCTTCAGCACCTTCCTGGGCGGCAATAAATGGGATGTTGCCACGGACATCGCCCTGGATGCCAACGACCAGCCGTTCATTACCGGCATGACCCAGGCGCACGATTTCCCCACGACCCCGGGGGCGTACCAGACTCGGTTTGGCGGCGCCAGCGATGCCTTTGTGACGGCCTTCACCGCTGACGGGCGCCGTTTGGTCTACAGCACCTATCTGGGTGGCGCCCACCGAGAGAACGCAGATTACGGGTACTACCAAGGCGCGATTGTGGTGGATGACGCCGGGCGGGCCTCTATCACCGGCCTGACCCGCTCGACGGACTTTCCGACCACCCCGGGTGTGATCAAGCCGTCCCGCACGACCACCGACCAGGATGCCTTCGTCGCGGCCTTCACGCCGGATGGCGGCGCCCTGGTGTTCAGCACCTATCTGGGCGGCCGCAACGACGATCGTGGGGTTGGGGTCGCGCTCGATCCGACCGGCGCCGTTGCGGTGACCGGCACGACCAGATCGAGCGATTTTCCGGTCCAGAATGCCTTCCAGCCCCGCTATGGCGGACATAACGATGCTTTTGTGACCACCCTGAGCGCCGATGGCCGCCGCCTGCTGGCCAGCACCTATCTGGGCGGCAGTCATCGCGAGAACCCCCACCGCGATATTGACTTTAGCGCCATTGCTGTTGATGGGTTGGGGCGGATTTTTGTGACGGGCTTCACGCAGTCGCGTCACTTCCCGCTGGTCAATCCACTGCAGTCCGGTCCCCCCCGCGGGCGGGATATCTACGTCACCGTCTTCGCCCCCGACCGGCGCACGCTGCACTACAGCACGCTCCTGGGCGGGCGGGGTAATGATTTGAGCCGGGACATGGTGCTGGACGCCCGCGGGCGGGCGATCATCGTTGGGGAAACCGGGTCGACCGATTTTCCGCTGGTCAACCCGGTGCAAGCGACGCACCGCGGCCGCGGCGACGCCTTTGTCGCAATCATCACCGAGACGCCGCTGCCCGCCGACCAGAACTGGGCGCCGGAAAGCGCGCCGCTGGCCTGCAGCCAGCCCTGTCGCGGCGGGCCGGTCAACACCCGCAGCGGCAATCTCTGGACCAGCGCCACCGACCTGACGGTCGCGTCGCCCGGGCCGCCGCTCAGCTGGACGCGCAGCTATGCCAGCCAGGCCACTGACGATCCCAGCGGGCCGCTCGGCGCTGGCTGGCAACACCCCTTCGCGACCCGCGTGATCACCGCCACGATGCCCTCAGGCGAGCCCGACACCGTGATCGTCGTCTCGCCCAAGGGCAACCGCCTGCGCTTTGCCGATCAGGGCGACGGCCAGTTCGCGGCCGCCCCCGGGGTCTATGACCAGCTCGCGCAGCGTGGCGGCGACTATACCCTGACTATGCGCGACCAGACCCAGCACGTCTTCGCCGCGGCGACCGGGCGGCTGACCACGATCCATGATCCGCAGGGTCGCACGCTGGAGCTGAGTTACGACGGTGATGGGCGACTGA
>JAKSDJ010000261.1 GCA_022360155.1 Chloroflexales bacterium
ATTGAGGCGCTGGAAAATGGACCGTCGATCCGGGCGTTTGTCGGGAGTCAGCAGCAATCCGCCCCGGCGGCGGTCGACCGATACAATGCCTGCCTCAAGGTACTGGACAGGTTCCGCCAGAAGCACATTGAACTCAGCGTACGCTATATTTTGCATCAAGCGCAAGATCAGGAACATGTGAAAGGAACCGGCGGGACAACGTTTGTGTCGCTCTTAAGCGAGGCGCGGAAGGAGACGCAGGCGGGGTTGATTGAGTGAGATGACCCGGGAAGCTCGGTGAAACTCAGAGGTGTGAACGTTGCGCCTAACACGCGGGTATAGCCGACGTTGCTGGCGTGGCCCGAACTTGAGCGCGAGTCTGGTAACCTCGGTAGTGCTCGACCTGCGTCGTGATAGTACGAGTGTTGCCCACAGTGCTGATGACCCTTGGTTAGCCGGCTTGCCGGCATGCCACCCAGGGCAATCGCATCTTCATTTGCTAGACAGCGGCACATCCCGGATGATGGTGACAAACACGCTTGTATGTTGGCGAACGAGAAGGCCGCTGCTACGCGATCAAGCAATCGGTTCGTATTTCGCCGACGTGGACGACCCGCGCATCGAGCGCACACGCGACCACGCTCGGCTTGATAGTAGTATCAGCACCATTTGTGCCGTCATCTGTGGTGCTGATGGCTGGGTCGCTGGCGAGGAATTTGGTAACGCAAAGCGTTCCTGGCTCACGCGCTTTTTGGATTTGCCCAATGGCATCCCGTCGCACGACCCGTTTGGGCGGGTGGTTGCACGCCTCGCCCCCGAGCAATTCCAACGCGGCTTGCTCGACTGGGTTCAAGCAATCAAGCGTGTTCACCCCGACGTCATTGCTAGTGACGGCAAAACCCATCGGCGGTCGCACGACCGCACGAAGGGTACAGCGGCACGGCGCCGCGTGAGTGCGTGGGCGAACGACAATCGCTTGGTACGGGGACCAGTTGCAACCGACTCTCAATCAAACGAGAGAACCGCTCTCCCACTTCTGCTCAACCTGCTGGACCTCCACGGCGCAACGGTAACCATCGATGCAATCGGGTGTCAAACGGCGATGGCCGAACAGATTGTTGCGCGCGGCGGCAACTCCGTGTTGGCCCTCACAGGCGACCAACCAACGCTGTTGGCAGCTGTGGCGGCACGGTTGGCTGATGCCCGTGCTACACAGCCGGAGGCATAGGGCATGACCAAAGCCAGTGATGTACGGGTCGGTCACGGTCGGCTCGAACCCCGGAGTGCATGTGTGATCAGTGAGCCGGACGTGATAGCAACTCTGAACGAGCGCGGGTGCTGGGCAGCGGTGCGTTGCGTCGCACTCGTCGCGGCTGAACGGACGGTGAATGGCCCGACCACGACGGAACAACGCTTCTCTCTGCTCAATCGGATTGTGGCGGCAACGACGCTCAACACAATGGTGCGGGGTGATTGGGGGCTAGACAATCAAGTCCATTGGGTGCTTGATGTGGTAGTTCACGCAGATGCCAGCCGCATTCGTACGGGTGACGCGCCCCAGCATATGGGCGTCGTTCGTGATATTGCCCTTAATCTTCTGCGGCATGAGCCAAGCAAGGGCAGTCTGAAACCAAAACGGTTTCGCGCTGCACTCGATGAAGCATATTTAGCACAAGTGCTTGGATTGTAAGATGCGATTGCCCTGGCATGCCACCGCCTTTCATATATCTTGTAGCCGCTTGACGCGCTATGGTACAATCAAAACGAACATGTGAACTATTGTTGGGTTTCAAGGAGTGTAGGTATGCAACCTTCAGATATTGCCGCTCTTCACGACCGCGCTAGTCGGGGTGATTCGCTCACCGAAGAAGAACAGCGTACGCTCCAAGCGTGGTATGATGAACAGGATACCAGCGAAACTGCACTTATTAATCAACCCCATCCAGCCGAATCGCTCTTCCAGTTACAGGAGCAAATGATTCAGGCTGCACGCCAATTGGAAGCGATCACGCAGCAAATTACTACTACGATAGCGACCAATAATGCGTTGCGTTTGGAAATCGCACGATTGCAAGCGCGTGTCGCACAACTGACACCTGAGCAGGCAGCATGACACGTTCTGCAGAACTCCGCGCGCTTGTGCGACAACGGGCGCAATTTGCCTGTGAGTATTGAAGAAATTCCATCTAAGCAGTGGGGTAGGCGAAACTCCATCATTTTTCCACACATACGCTCTGCCGCAGACGTTTACCGACCAAACCGCGATCTTAACGAGAGTACTTTGGCTGTCATTAAACCAAAAGAGATTATTAATTTTGAAATTGATGAAACTCCAGATGAGGACTTCAAGCAGCAAGTCGCTAATTTACAAGCACTTCAAAGCCAACTTGGTTTATTTGAGTCAAGAGATAATCGGCCACTTGACTTAATCCCTTATTCGTTCAGATATGAGTATATCGATGATGCGGGAGCACGCCACAGACAAAAGATTGTAGATTGGGAAACATACCAGTTATACCGAAACTGCCGCAATCGCGAAAATTGGAAAGAGTTAATGTTTCAACGATATGCAGTGGAACTTCTCAAAACAGACATACACTTGTTCATTGGCACAATGCAACGATTTCCGCAGAATTGGATTATTATTGGAGTGTATCGACCTTCAACATCGATATTACAGCCAAATATGTTCGACACTTAGTCTCATTTCAGAGAGGCGAGCCATTTCGGACGCTACTATGCGACGATGACAAGCATCAGGATCACGCTCAAAACATAGTAATACTGTGCTTTGATGGAGTGCTATATCAATTGCTTTATGCAGCGCCCTTTCTTGTGTCTTTACGTAATCCGTAAATTGCTCGAAGAACACATCATAATCAGCAGATGTACAGTACACTCATCTCGTGGATTTGGGGACACCGACCGATATTCGGAATGAACTTAAGACATCTGCTGATTATGATGTGTTCTTCGAGCAATTTACGGATTACGTAAAGACACAAGAAAGGGCGCTGCATAAAGCAATTGATATAGCAC
>JAKSDJ010000806.1 GCA_022360155.1 Chloroflexales bacterium
ATCTCGACTAGGCTGCGATAGGCGAGCCAGGCCGTCAGGCCAATCATCAGGCGCGGCAGGATGGCGATAACCGGGTTTCGGAACAGGCCGGTTGTGTCATTGAGCATGCTAAACAGCCCAAAAATGCCGCCTGCCACAATTCCCACAACTGGCCCTTCGAGCACCGCACCGATAACAGCCGGGATGTGCATAATCGTCGCACGGCCAGTGACATTGGGCACCGGTATGAAGCCAAGCTGCGTTACACTGAGGGTGATAGCAATGGCGCCAAGCATGCCAGCCGTCACAATCCGACGCGTGTTCAGCATCTCTCGCGACGGAGCATATTGGCTGGCGGCGAGCATGCTGCCAATCGACACCGCAATCACGGCCAAGAACGAGAGCCACATACCAACGCCGATAAATGGCACGAGTGTTCCGCCTGTCGCCATGACGTCAATGATGACCTGTGAGCGTCCGACCAAGATGAGCAGTGCAGTCAGCACGATGAAGGCGAGCAAACTCACAACGATGCCGACGAGACCGCCGATTGGCTGGCGTAAGAAAGCGAGGCCAAAGGCAATGATCGCGAGTGCCGGCACGCTATAGAGCAGCGTCGCGATCCCAAGTTGGTCGATCCCGAGTGGTTGGAGCGCAGTCGGTTGGGAAGCGATGCCTAGCCCGCTGGGGCTGGTCGCGCCGGTGCTGATCCAGGGTAAAAAGAAAGCGACAACGAGCAGTAAGGCAGAAAGTGCCAAGACGATTTGGCCGCTTGTCAATTCTGTGCGATCACTGCGTTTGCTTGTGGTAGTCATCGTCAACCTCTTCAGAGTATGACCGGAGCAGCGCTATTGCGAAATCTTCGTGAAATATTATGCATTGTTCGGGGCGGATACGCTATTGTATCGCCACCGTGAGCTTCTGTCAATGCTCCCAGGAGGAGAAGAATTGTGTGTGAAGATAGCGGCGGCCTGTCGTACTGTGATACGTTTGGTATAATACCGCCTAATTGTATTGCAGGCGTCTGCGCGGCAGAGTGACGGGGTACTGTGTCTACTGAAATCTATGGAAGCAACTGTGGTTGTGCTGTCACATAGGGCAAACATACCTAGTTCAGCGGTTGTTCTTCTAAACGCAGGACACTGTCAGTTGGTTGACTCAACACGATTCCATCCATCGCGATGGATGGAATTATGTGCTCCAAGTCGAGCGGGCTGCCCTGCATGCAGCAAGCATCGCCGCACCAAGTTGCGAGCTGCGCACGTTGACTTGTTGACATGTTGGCGAACGATCGGCAACCGAACACTGAACACTGATGGTTGCCAACGTTCCAATGTTCTAACGTTGAGCGGCCTATTGGCGGTGTTTCCCCCGGGCGGCCTTCTGCCGCACCAAGCTTGCAAGTTGGGTAAGGGCGTCGCTGATCGGGGCATCGGCGACGGGCGCCGCCATCAGCAGAGTCTGCTCGTCCCATTCAGTCAGCAACAAGCGTTGTTGCCCGTTCATGTACAGCGCAATGCGCTTGTTTCCGCCGAGGGTCGTGCCAATAATGGCCAGGCTCCGGGCGAGGGCGGGGGCATGCAGCACCAAGGCATTGGCTAGGTCAACCGCAGCCAAGAGCCGGCCATCATAGCCAACGATCACCGCCCCCGCCAACGCCGGATAGCACGCCAGCAACCCTGCCAGCTGCTGTTGGCTGGGACACGGCAGGATGCCTTCATCGTCGTCGTTTTGTTCATCCCGCCGGCGTGCTGCTTCTAACACCAGTTGCTCCCAGCAATTGATGTCGATCAAAGATGGCGTTGCTGGTTTCAGCGGCGCGGGATCAAGGTGAAATTGGCCCCAGGTCCACGACAGGATGCGATAGATCGCTTCCGGCCCATCGAGATCGTCGCAGGACGCACTGATGATTGAGCCGTTGACAATCTGGATGCGGGCGTGGCTCGCGCCGTGCCAGGCGGAGATCACAACCGAGTGGCGCTCTTGACAGACAATCTGGAACAGGCCAGCAGGACTCATCAGGGCAAAATTGCCGTAGAAGAACATAACAGTGCTCGCTTATTGTGCAGGCTGCGTGCCCGTTTGGCTCACGCGGTGCGGGCCAAGCAGCGGCGAAGTGTCATGGAGGGTTTGAGGATAGGGCGGTTGTCTGGCCGCGGCTAGTCCGGAGGTTGCGTCGTGCGGCGTACTCCAGGATACGTCGTGCGGCGGGGCGGCCCATCCCCAACCGGCGGGCATGTTCGATAGACGCCAGGCGATCAGCAACGGCGAGCGATGCGCAGCGGGCGCGGTCGTGATGGACCGGCAGCTCCCACAACGTGCGCCGGATCGCTCACGGCCCGCTGCACCCAGCAGTGGAATGCGGCGGTGCGGCCCAACCAGACTCGGTTGGCGTGGAATGGTTGCCGTCGTTGTGGAGCGAAGGCTGTTTGTGACTGTGCCATAAGATCTTTCCTTGCAAGTTGTATGCAACCCGTGCGAATGGTAATGCCTACCTTTTTTACATCCGACAAAGCTTGTCAATTGAATTGAGAAGTTGTGTCGTTATGCATGCGGCGGTGCAGCTTGCGCTCACGCCGCTTCCGGACAAGCCATTGCTGGATAGCGTCCTGATGTGATTGCAGGTGCAATTGCTGTCTAGTACTACAACGAGACTTCATCCTACACCGCATCGGAACGGGATTTGTCGATGTCACCCTGAGCGAAGCGAAGGGTCTTGCACCCTTGGGTACGGAGATTCTTCACTTCGGCAGTCCTGAGCAGAGCCGAAGGGTTCAGAATGACATGTCTTGTTGTAGTACTGGTTGCCTGCGGCTTGGCGTCGAACTTATGCTGCAACTCAGTCTAGAGTTGTGTGTATTGACAAACAGCAAAGGGGCAGCACCCAATACGGGCTAGCAGCACATCAGTCACGTGGGCTGTTTCACAGGCCGAATCAATACGCAACACTCGCTGCCAGACCGTATTGGCGAGCAGTATCGCTTCGTGCTGCTCATGCAGCTGTGTCAGTTAGAGCGGCGTTTGAACAAAGTGCTCGCGTAGAGCTGATCGATGTTGCGCTATTCAATCTTCATAGCGATCCTCAGGAAGCAATTCGCCGGTGTATAAGGTCGATCATGGTTTTATACAACGTCGAATCACGTATGCATTGTGCGATTGCCAGTGCGCCCTCGGATGCTTCAACATCCGCCCAGATCTGTCCAGCGCGCCAGAGTCAGCTACATAGAGAATCCGTTTACAGCGCCGGTCGGCGCGAAGCACGCTATGCCGCGTGCCGGTTATATGCTGCTGCCTCTGGACTCACGTCGGGCCGCAGAGCTTCCAACACTTGCTCGTGCTGGAGTGCATAACTGGACGTGAAGGCCAATAGTTTGACGATGACCTTCGCCTTTTGCCATCGCCACATTGCGGCAATGATGTGTTGCTCGTCAATTGCAACACGAAAACTGCCAAAGAGGGACACGTGCGACATTGAACGGTCGTCACAAGAGTTATGTGTCGAGTCAGACTGATCTCCGGCGGATACGACACCGCTCTCCTTATGACATATGGCAATTTCTCATTGTAAAAGAAAAAGTAAAAATACTTTACCCTAAACCCCGTACCAATAATGTGGCAATTTCATCAGGATGTAAAATGGCGAGGGGCGTTTTAGGACAATCTTGGTGTACAATGGAAATGCGTCATAGTGTTTTAGGCTGATACGAAGTTGGGTCACAGGCTGACGACGCTTCCTAAACCTCAACTTATTCGTGTTTCTCACCGCCCTGGCGATGGTGAGAACTACTTACTACAATGAGACTTTCAGACGCATCGTATTGGCCCCCGCTAGTAGTATCAACCTGAGTGAAGCGGAGGCTCTCTGCTCTGGTTAGTAAGAAGCTTCTTCACTGCGCCGGCCCTGAGCCCTTCGGCTTCGCTCAGGACCGGCGCGCCGAAGGGTTCAGCATAACACGTCTCGTTGTAGTACTCATTAGCGAGTCTCCTATGCCACCTGATGTGACATTGGCAGATGTGTTGCAATACTACATGCGGCACCTGAACTATCCCTACACGCCAGGTTTACTGAGCAAATTTTCAGGTGTTCCCAAAGCAACGATTGTAAATTGGCTTGAGGGCCAGGTCGTCCACCCGCGTCACTGGCAGGATTTGCTGCGTATCGCAGATGTTCTGCGGCTCGACGAGACCGCCGTCAATTCATTGCTGCGCGCGGCTGGCTATCCGGAAATCGATTATCTGCTGAAGCAGGCCATGAGTGACAGCGATCGTCTACTCTTTACGCCCTGGTTCAAAACGATACAGCAAGACACATGCACTGGCTTGGCCCAGGGTTTCTACCTGCCCGCATCGCCTACACCGTTCATTGGGCGTGCGGAGTTGTTGACAGTAGTGCAAACGCAGCTGCAGCACCCTAGTATTCGTCTGTTGACACTTACTGGACCCGCTGGAACTGGGAAGACCCGTATCGCGTTGCAGACTGCGGTACAGATGCAAGCAGACTTTGCCGACGGTGTATTCTTTGTCGATCTCGCCCCGCTCAGTGATCCACAACTTGTGGCGCCGGCGATCATCCGCACTATCGGTATTCCCGAATCGAAGGACTCACTGTTCGATGGCATGGTTGCCTACCTGCGCCCTCGGCAGGTCATGCTGCTGCTCGACAATTTTGAACATGTACTCGCCGCAGCCCCGCTGATTACCGATCTGCTCGCCGCAGCGCCACAACTCAAGGTGCTGGTGACGAGTCGCGTCGTACTGCGGCTATATGGCGAGCATGAATTTGCCGTGTCGCCCATGCAGTTGCCCGATATCTCCAATCCGCCTGATGCTGAACAACTGATGGCGTATGAGGCGATCGACTTGTTTGTTCAGCGTGCGCAGGCGGTTGATCCGTCTTTTGCGCTAACTGCTGCAAATGCCCAGTCCGTTGTTGAGATCTGTCAGCGGCTGGATGGGTTGCCGCTGGCGATTGAATTAGCAGCAGCGCGCATCAAATTGCTCTCGCCCCACAGCCTGCTCGAACGACTGGCCGATCGGCTGGGATTGCTGACCTGGGGCGCACGCAACCTGCCACAGCGCCACCAAACGTTGCGCGGAACGCTGGATTGGAGCTACCGGCTATTGGATCCGCCGACGCAGCATTTGTTTGCCCAATTGGCGATTTTTTGCGGCGGTTGCACCATCGATGCCGCTGAAGGTGTTTGTGGCGGCGTAGAAGCGGAACAGGCCACCGGGTCGGATCAATCAGTTCTTGATGGCTTGATGACGCTTGCCGATAATAGCATGCTCCGCCAGATAGTTGACGCCGAAGGCGAGCTGCGCTATCGTATGCTCGAAACTATTCGTGAATATGCACGCGAGCGGCTAGAGCAGAGCGGTGAGGCGGAGATGCTCTGGCAACGTTATGCGGCCTACTATCTTGCATTCGCCCAGATGATCGAGCCGTTGCTGGGCGGTCCACAGCAAAAGTTGTGGTTGCAGCGATTGGAGTATGAGGTCGAGAACTTCCGCGCTGTTTGTGAATGGATGCTACGGCATGGTCAGGCGGAAAACGTCGCCCAATTGGGTGGCGCGCTGTGGGAGTTCTGGCGCATCCGGGGGTTCTTAAGTGAGGGGCGGCGCTGTTTGGAGGCGGCGCTTGTCAACTCTGAACAACTCGTGCCGGCTACTCGTGCCAAAGCTTGCCTTGCTGCCGGGCGGCTCGCCCGGCAGCAGGGCGATCTGGCGTGCGCAGCCACCCACCTGGAGCAGAGCCTCGCGCTGCAGCGAGCGTTGGGTGACACGTCCGGCATAGCCCGTGTGTTGGGTCACCTCGGTGTGGTGGCCTACGATCAGGGCCAGTTCGAGCGGGCCAGAATGCTACACAGCGAAAGCCGGACATTGTGGCGCGAGCTAGGTGATATGCGTGGTGAAGCGATCACGCTTGCAAACCTAGGTGAAGTTGCGCGCCACCTGGGGGCGTACCAACAATCGATAGCGTTTCAAGAACAGAGCTTCGCGCTGTTTCATCAATTGGACGATCTGTGGGGCATCGCGCTGGTCCAATCCAATATCGGCATGATGCGCTATGTGCTTGGCGACTACGACAATGCATTGCGCGCGTTGATTGCCAGCCTGCGCCGGTGCATTGAGATTGGTGAGCAGGAAGGCATGGCTGCCTGTTTAGAACGCATTGCGCGCATCGACGTGGTGCAGAAACGGGGCGAACGCGCCGCATTGCTCAGCGGGGTCGCCGCGCAGCTTCGCAAACAGATCGGCGCGCCGCTACCGCTATCTGACCGGACCCAATATGAACACGACCTACGCCCGGCTCGCGTGGAACTTGGGGAAGATCGATTTACCGCGCAGCAGGAAGTAGGGCGCGAGACATCGCTAGACCAAATCGTAGCCCTCTTGAGCGAGTGATGGCTTTGATAACGAAAGAGCATCCTATGACAACGAATGTACAAGTCGGCGATACATTTCCCGACGCGACGCTGCCCGACCATCGCGCCCAGGCGACGCGGCTCTCGCAATTTACCCAGCCTGGCCTGTTCGACGAACATCTGGGTTTCCGCGACGGCTACCCGCTGATCGTGATCTTTGGGCGTGGTTTCTTCTGCCCGCGTGATCAGCAGCAGTGCCGCCAATTGGTGCTCTTTCAGGATGAATTGGCGGTAAACTAC
>JAKSDJ010000781.1 GCA_022360155.1 Chloroflexales bacterium
GACGAGCAAGCAGAGAATCAACCTGACGCAGCGAAGCAGCTTGAAGCACTGCATCTGAAACGCCAGCGCGGAGGCTTGACGGCGTCTGAGAAACAGACCGTTGCGGCGCTGGTTCATCACTACGAGCATGCGATGCTGGTGCGCCCGCAAGCCGCAGTGCTGCTCAAGCAGCGCGGGTATGACGTAAGCGATCCTCAGCAGTTTACACCACTGGCATGATCCACGTTACGATCTACTCTTGGAATGTCAACGGGATTCGCGCGGCGGAGCGCAAGGGCTTGCTTGACTGGCTGCACGCCGCCGATGCGGACATCGTCGCGCTGCAAGAGACCAAGGCGAGCGAGCGCCAGGTTTCGACGGCGCTGCGCGAACCGCCCGGCTACCACGCCGATTGGTGCGCCGCCGAGAAAGCCGGGTATAGCGGTGTAGCGACTTTCTCGAAGCTTGCGCCATCGCAGGTTGCACGGGGTATTGGCGACCCGCGTTTCGACGGCGAGGGCCGCGTCCTGATTAGCACGTTTCCCAAATTTACTTTTTACAATGTCTATTTTCCAAGCGGCAGCAGCGGCCCCGAGCGAGTGGCGCATAAGCTCGCCTTCTACGAGCGCTTTCGCGACGTGATCGGCGCAGCCATTACGAGCGGGCAACGGATCGTCGTCGTTGGCGATGTCAACACATCGTTTGCCGAAATCGATCTGGCCCGCCCGCGCGAGAATGCGAAGACATCGGGCTTTATGCCCGAGGAGCGCGCCGCCCTGGGCGAATTGTTCGCGGCCGGCCTGGTCGACACATTTCGTCACGTCCACCCGACGGCGGCGAAATATAGCTGGTGGAGCCAGCGCACCAACGCGCGAGAACGCAATATTGGCTGGCGGCTCGACTATATTCTTGTCTCGGCGAACCTGGCGCCGCATATCGTCGCCGCCGATATTCACAGCGACGTGGCCGGTTCCGATCACTGCCCGGTTAGTCTGACCTTGGAGGTTGAATAACAACGTTGGAACGTCAGAACGTTGGTACAATGATTCTTTCTGCTGATCGCTGATTGCTGACACCTGATTGCTGAACACTGAGAGTTTGCTTTGATGATGAACGAATACACTTCCCAACCGTCGCTGGATGTGGCCCGCGCTCGCGCCGAGACGCCGGGCTGTGATCGCGTCGTCCACTTCAACAATGCCGGCGCCGCGCTGATGCCACGGCCCGTCTTGGACGCGGTCGTCGGTCACCTGCAAACCGAGGCGTTGATCGGCGGGTATGAGGCGGCGGAGCGAGAACACACCGCCATCGAGCGCGTCTATGCCGCGACAGCAACGCTGCTCAACTGCGACCAGGCCGAGATCGCCATTGTCGAGAATGCCACGCGGGCCTGGGATATGGCTTTCTATTCTATTCCCTTCCAGCCCGGCGACCGCATCCTCACCGCCCAGGCCGAGTACGCCAGCAACTACCTCGCTTTCTTGCAGGTCGCTCGCCAAAGCGGGGCCGTTGTCGAGGTTATTCCAAGCGACGAGCGCGGGCAGGTGTCTGTTGCGGCGCTGCAGGCGATGATCGACGAGCGGGTCAAGCTGATCGCTATCACTCACGTGCCGACCAACGGCGGCCTGGTCAACCCGGCGGCCGAGATTGGCGCGGTCGCGCGCGAGACGGGGATCTGCTACCTGCTCGACGCATGTCAATCGGTCGGGCAAATACCGATTGATGTCGCAGCGATTGGGTGCGATATTTTGTCCGCCACCGGGCGCAAATTCCTGCGCGGGCCACGCGGCACTGGCCTGCTCTATGTACGCCAGGAATGGGTCGAACGTCTGGAGCCGCCATTCATCGATCTCCACGCGGCGACCTGGACCGGGCGCGACAGCTTCGTGATCCGGCCCGATGCGCGGCGCTTCGAAAACTGGGAGACGAATTACGCCGGCAAAGTCGGGCTGGCGGTGGCGATCGACTATGCGCTTGGGTGGGGCCTGATGCCGATCTGGGAGCGGATCACCTATCTAGCCGGGCGGTTGCGCGCCCGACTGCGCGACCTGCCTGGGGTGGCCGTCCACGACCTGGGGGCGATACAATGTGGCATCGTCTCGTTCACCGTTGCCGGTAAACCTGCGGCTGTGGTGCGCGACACGCTGCGGCCCCAGAACATCAACGTCTCGATTGCGACCCTGCCGTCTACCCGGCTGGACATGGAGGCGCGCGGGTTGGAAGAGCTGGTACGCGCCTCGGTTCACTACTATAACACCGAAGACGAGATTGAACGCCTGTGCATGGCACTGGCAGCGCTGTGAACCGGGCATTATGTTGTCCCCACGACAGGGTTTCAACGCAGCGCTTGCAACTGTACCGGTGTCCACAGCTCCACCGCTCTCCAGCCCGCCATGGCCTATCGTTGAGGTGTAGAGTGGTGGAGCCCATTGTCTAAACGCAATACGTTTCAAATAAGACCTTTAAGGTCTTGGGGAAGGCTTCCGAAAGCATCTATTCAAGACCTTAAAGGTCTTTCATCGCGCTTATCTGAAAAGTATGGTGTCTAAACAGCAAAGCGTCGGCGAACCTTGCCTAAGCTTAACAACACGGAGTCTGCTTATGTTATAAGGTTGGTTACCCTGGCCGCGTGGACCGCCGTTTGGCCCTCCTAAAACGTTTCCCGTTTTTAGTCAGGAGGTGCAATCGATGGACATTCCACGAATTATTCCCGATCAATTCGCACGCATTATCGTCGAACTGTACGAAGACGAAGGCAAGGCGTGGCTTAATCGTTTGCCATCTTTTCTTGCCGCCTGCGAGCAGCGCTGGTCGCTGACGGTGCTGACGCCTTTCCCCAACCTCACCTACAACTATGTCGCCCCGGCGATCCGCGCTGACGGCAGCCGGGTCGTGCTCAAGGTCGGCGTCCCTAACCCCGGGCTGTCAAGCGAGATCGAAGCGCTGCGGGTCTATGCCGGGCGTGGCGCGGTGCAGATGCTCGACGCCGATCCCGATGAGGGCATCGTGTTGCTCGAACAGCTCACGCCGGGTATACTGCTTTCCGACCTCCCCGACGACGAGGCGGCGACAACGATTGCCGCCCAGGTGATGCGTCGCCTGTGGCGTCCCGCACCGCCGCAGCACACATTTCCAACCGTTGCGCGCTGGGGGGCGGGGCTCCAGCGCCTGCGCGCCGAATTTGGCGGCGGCTGCGGGCCGTTCCCGGCCCGTCTGGTCGAGCGGGCCGAAACACTCTTTGCCGAATTGCTGGCCTCGGCTGCCGAGCCGGTGCTCCTCCACGGCGACCTGCACCACCAGAACATCCTGGCAGCTGAGCGCGAACCCTGGCTGGCCATCGACCCCAAGGGACTGATCGGGGAGCCGGCCTACGAAGTCGGCGCTCTGCTGCGCAACCAGCTCTACATTACCACAGATACCAGAGGCCTGCTCGCACGCCGGGTCGCTCAGTTCGCCGAGGAGTTAGGCCTCGAACGGCAGCGCCTGCTTGGGTGGGGCTTGGCCCAGGCGGTGTTGTCCGCCTGGTGGGATTACGAAGACCATGGGCACGGCTGGGAAAAGCCTCTCGCGTGCGCCGAGGTTCTGGCCGAGTTGATGGAGCGATAGGCCGTCTTCGCTCTGGCTGCGCATCAACTCGCTAACAATACCGATCGTTAGGCATGTATCGGTTTTCTGCAATGGAACACAGATAGCGCAGATAATCGCAAATGCACACCGCTGTTGGCCAACAGCGGTGTGCATTTGCGATTATCTGCGCTATCTGTGTTCCATTGCAGAAAACCGATACATGCCTAA
>JAKSDJ010000779.1 GCA_022360155.1 Chloroflexales bacterium
AGCTGAACATCACGCTGCAAGACAATTGGACTCTGCTCGATCCGCCAGCGAATGTTACCGCTCAGCACGTCGACATCGGGCGCTGCTGGCTCTGGCAGCGCAACTGGCGGCGGTTCCTTACCTGGATCTGGAGCGGGCGGCAGAGGCGTCGGGGTAGGCTGGAACAGCGTTGGTTGGGGCGTAGGTATTGGCGGTTGAGTCGGCGGGATAGTCGGTGTATCAGTCTGTTGCAGACCATTGCGTGAATTGGTTGGTGTAGCAGTCAGCGGCACAAAGCCCGCAGCAGGATCACGTGTCGCTGTTGGGCGCACCGGCCCAAAAGTTGGAATCCCTGAGGTTATGATTGGCTGGGCTGGCGCCGTGCCAACAGGGCTAGGCGGGCCAGGATAGGCTGTTACTTCCGGTGTTAAGGTAAAACCAGCGAGAGCAAGAGCCGTGCTTGTTTGCGCTGCCGGGAATGGGTAGCTGGTATCAGGCGAGGGGAAGAACGGAGGCGGGCTAGGCGGGCCGGGATAAATTGTCGCTTCCGGGCTAAGATCGGTTGTTGCTCTTGGCGTCGTCGAAACAGGGGTTGCCGATGTACCGGTGGGAGTACCTTCGCTGATGGCGACAGAGGTAGTTGGCGGTTGAGGGCCAGCCCCGCCAAAAGATTGAAAAAAGAAGGTCAAAGCAATGGCCAGAATTAAGAAAGCCAGTGCGCCGAGCAACAGCAATGTGTCACGGCTGGGGCGAAACGATGTGAACGACTGGTCCTGATCCTGGGACTGCTGCTGCTGATTGTCTGGCTGCACTCCTGATATCCTCCTTCAAGGCAGAAGCTTGCACGTAATCTTATCATACAGACACAAACGCTGCAAAGCGCCAAATTAGGCGATCAGTGCAGGAGAGCCCAAGGGAGCGCCGCCTCGGGCAATCTCTTCACCTTATTACTCCCGCAATGTGACGCAACAACGTGATCGATCCATCAAAAACCTAGCTGCCGGAAATCTGTGACAGGCGGTACGCTGCGGAAGCGCTGATATGATATTACGCAGGCTTATGCTACTCGCCGCCGCAAATCTTCGTATCGGCGCCACGCCACAAACGTCCGGCAAGCAGCACAAGCTTATCAGGGCATGTTGATGGCGCGACCCACAACAAAATTATCCCCAATTCAATCCATGAGGCTCACGCCCAACATATCGCCCTGAAATCATCCGGACTATGGGTTAAGCTCTTCACTCAAGCATGTCACGAGGTAGATCACCCGTTCACCAATGTTCGTCGCCCGATCAGCGACTCGCTCTAAAACTTGGATGACTTCCATCAAATCAAGAGCCGCTTCAATCCGCCGTGGATCGGATTGTGCAATGTTAATCAATTCGGCGCGCAATATCTCTTCCAATTCATCGACTCGCTCATCATCCTGAGCGAGGCTGTAGGCCAAGCTCGTATCCTGGTGTAAAAATGCCTCCAGGCTGGTGTGGAGCATTTGGCGCGCCAATGTCGCCATTTCACGTATTCCGCTTGGGGGAGAGACAAAAGCAGGACGACGCGTAACCCGCTTGATACGCCGAGCAATACTGTTGGCATAATCACCGATACGCTCCAGCTCACTGGCAATTGCAACAACCACGCTCATCAGGCGCAGATCACTAGCTACAATCGGCTGTTGTGTCGCCATCAGATCGATGACCTTTTCCTCCAGTACACGCTGAGCAGCGTCGATATCAGCGTCTTCACGAATAATTTGCGCTGCTAGCGTCACATCCCACGTTTCCAGGCTTGTCATCGCGCGTTGCAGCGCATGCTCCACCATGCTGCCCTGGCGCAGCAATTCTTCGCGTAGGCCCGCGATCTGGCGTGCATACCGTTCGCGGATCATGACCGCTCCTTTGCTACCCTGATTATCTTTAGGGATTAAGATCTGCGATATCACTCGTCACCAGATAAATGACCCGCTCACCAATATTTGTGGCTCGATCCGCAGTTCGCTCCAGCATATGCACAATGTCAATCAGATTAATCACTGCTTCAAGCTGCTGCACATCATTTCGCGCCACTTCCATCAACTCGTTGCGGATCTGCTGTTGGAGTGCATCAATCTGTTCCTCTTGTTGCTGCAAATCCTGGGCTAACTCAACATTTTGCCGGACAAACGCTTCCATACTACTCTGCAGAATATGTTGCACCTGGAGCGTTAGCGTATGGAGCATCGCCGGCGGCGCTGTCGTCGTATATTGGACAAGATGCAAGCTACGTCGGGCAATTCCGACAGCATAATCACCGATGCGTTCTAACTCGCTGGCAATGGCGATAATCGACGCAACCAAACGCAAATCGCCGGCAACTGGCTGCTGTGTCGCTATAAGATGGACCGTACGCTCTTCGATGGTGCGCTCGGCTTCATCGATATGCTTATCACCATCGATAACGGCGGAAGCAACCGTTTTGTTACGACCTTCCAGACTATGTATCGCCGTGATCAAAGCTTTTTCGACCAAGGCGTCCATATGCTGCAAATCAGTCCGCAAGCTATCGAGTTGGTGGATATATCGTTCCCGTGTCATTGTCCTCCTCTTTGCGAAGAGTTTGCTATGCCGTCAAGATTCAAGCAAACGCAATACCATAGTATACTCGCGCCTGAAGTAGCAACTGTTTCATTCCTGATGATACAGGAACACACATATCATCCTAACACAGGCAGGCAACAAACTATCGACCATAGATTGCTTCGATAAGATTCCTATCGGGCCGCACTAGTACTACAATGAGACATGTCATTCTGAACCCTTCGGCGAGCCGG
>JAKSDJ010000177.1 GCA_022360155.1 Chloroflexales bacterium
ACTGTAAATCAGAGAAGGGCTCAGTCGAATCGATTGGGGTGTCATTATTGCTCAGATCCACGAGGGTCAAGCGACTCGCCGCTTTCGGGTTCACCTCTTGGGTTTCTGTCTCACTCGCTGCAAGCTTCAGATCGTTGAGCAGTTCTTCCCAGAGCAGGTAGGGACGCGGGAAGTCGCGCGGAAGTTCGCCGCCTTCGACAAGAGCGGCGCGCTGGCTTTCGATCTGGTCTTGAATATCAGCTGCGGACTGGGCCAGCAGTTCGACCTCATTGAAAAGCATGAGTGCGCCCGGCGGCAGATAGGCTAACAGCGACCGATAACTCAAGAACGAAGCAAAGCTTGCGCTCTCGTTCCCGGCGCTCGGCTCGCGGCGCTCCACTCCGTCCCAGAAGAAGGGGGTATAGAAAGGGCGACCCTCGAAATGCTCGCCGAGATCCAGGCGCATCAGGCTGGCCTCCCACTCCTCGCGCGCTTCGCGGCGCAGTGATCTGAGATCTACGGCAGCCAGGCGTTCGGTCGCTTGCGCTCGTCGCCAGAGTGGGATCTCGCAGGGCGGGCCGGTCACGATCGCCTCAAGGCGCTCTTCGCTACGCTGGGTATTGGGGTCGAACATTCGTAGGCTGTCAATCTCATCGCCGAACCACTCGATGCGGGTTGGCAGGGGCCCAGCAGCCGACCAGATGTCGACGATGCCGCCGCGCCGACTCAGCTCGCCTGGTTCCTCGACGGTCGGCGCGACCCGATAGCCAAGCTCGATCCAGCGACGAATCAGGGCGTCCTGTGGGATCTCCTGACCGCGTTGCACCACAACCGTCGCCTCGGCCAACTCCGCCGGGCTGAGCGTCGCTTGGAGCAGCGCTTTGATCGGCACGACAATCACGCTGGGCCGGCGGCGATTCACCGGCGCCAGGCCGCTTGCCAGGCATGCGCTCTGCAAAGCCTGCAAGACACGCAGCCGCTGTCCGGCAACCTCGCTGCTTGGCGACATGTGTTCGTAAGGCATCACATCGCTAGCCGGATAGAGCAGCGCCTGTTCGGGCCCAAGCCACTGACGCAGATCCTCTGCAGCGCGCAGCGCCTGATCGCTATTGCCCACTACATACACGAGCGGCGCGCCCGGTGTTGCGCGCTGCTCGGCAGCCTGAGCTAGCGCCGCGATGAGCGGTGTTCGCGCCGCCGCGATGAGCGGTGCAATCCGCATCCAGCCGCGCTGGCGGGCCAGCATATCGGCAAGCGCTGCCATTGCCGGCAATGCAGTTAGTTCTGTACAAAAATCAGCAAGTTGCATATTTATAGATAACTCAAATGGAGGCTGATCAGCTTGATCAGCCCCTTGCGATTCGTTTTGCACATTTCCTCAGCAAAGCGACACTGCTTCGCCAGAGGCTTATCTGTTATAACACGAGTTTTCAATGAAGTAAAGCAAAGATCAGAATTGCCAGGGCTGCGTCATCATTCGGCAACAGCACATATGTTGATCATGAACATCCATTAGGCGCTTTTATGGCAACAAAAAGGGAAGAAATGCAACTTGTAAATGCACCTTTCAGTCAGGGCGGCCTACATGGTGTATACTGCACAAACAAAATTTACTGCTAGAACTCTGTCCGGGAGGGATCTTGACCCCTACAACCAAACACTCAAGCTTGTCAAACAATACTACTGCTACGCCCCAGGATCAAGCATCCGTACAGGGGTCGGCTTTTACTCAACCCCCTTTCCTGTCCGTGGTTGTCCCCGCATATAATGAAGAGCGACGTTTAGCCCATAGTCTGCTGCAACTCCAACAATACTTCAACATGCAGAGCTACTCCGCCGAGGTGATTGTTGTTGACGATGGCAGCGATGATCGTACAGCAGCGATCGTTGAGACATTCATGCAGAATTACCCGGCGCTTCGGCTGATTCGCGCCGTCCATGGCGGTAAAGGACACGCCTGCAAACAAGGCGTCATCGCCAGTCAAGGACGTTGGATCTTTATCTGTGACTCGGACTTGTCAATGCCCATCGTGGAGTTCGCGAAGTTCGAGCCGTTGCTGCATAACGAGCAAGCGATTATCATTGCTTCCCGCGAAGCGCCAGGCGCGCAACGTTTCGGCGAACCAGCCTATCGCCACTTGATGGGGCGGGTTTTCAACGGATTGGTGCGCGCGCTCGTTGTTCACACCATCCAGGACACCCAGTGCGGATTCAAATGTTTCCGCGCCGATGTCGCTCATGATATTTTCAGCGTGCAGACGATTAATGGCTGGGGCTTCGATGTAGAACTCCTGTATGTGGCGCAGCAACGCGGTTATCCAATTACCGAAGTACCCATTCATTGGCACTATCACGGGAATAGCAAGGTCAACCCGATACGCGACACCTTTCGGATGTTCCAGGAAGTCTGGAAGGTGCGGCTCAATAGCTGGCGCGGTTGTTATGCTCCGTCGCCTCGATCCGCCGATGCTTCCGGCAACCAGCAGTCAGAGTTGCCGTAAATGCGGCGCCCGCAGAATACCAAACAAGCAAATCAGCCAGGCGAGCGCCGCACTCGTCGCCACAACCAGCGTTACACTGCCAAAATATTCCGCGATAACCCCGGCGAACATTCCTCCAAGTGGGCTCAATCCCATCAAGAGCAGCGTGAAGACGCTCATCACCCGTCCCCGCAACGTATCAGGAACAATCGATTGAATCAGCGTGTTGATCAACGCCATTGCTGTTACGCCAGACAGCCCGGACAGAGCGAGTAGAATCATTGCTAGCGGCAAGCTGCGCGCAAGCGTGAAACCAATCATAAAAACAGGATAGGCGAGCAGCGCTGCGATGACCAGATGTCCCCGCCGAACCCGGTCGCTGAATTGAGCCAGCAAAAGCGCCGCCGTCAGCGCACCCAGGCCACTCGCCGCCGAGAGCCAACCGAGACCGCTCGCGCCCGCGCCCAGCACATCTCGTGCGAACACCGGCAAGAGTGGAATATAGACGAAACCAAACAAACTGAGCGAGCCCGCCAACAGCAACAACGAGCGTACTGCCGGTTCGCCAGCGATATACCTCAACCCTTCGCGGAGCTGATTCGTGCGGCGTGCCCCTGATGGCGCTTGGAAGGGCGGCAAACGCATCATCAACAAGCCAGCAATGACCGCTAGAAAACTCAGCCCGTTGAGCAAGAAGGCCGGTCCCTCGCCAATCGCCGCGACAACCATGCCCGCCACTGCAGGGCCGATGGTGCGCGCCCCGTTGAAGATGGACGAGTTGAGCGCGATGGCATTGAGCAGATCCGCCCGACCAACCATCTCGACCGTAAAGGCTTGGCGCGCCGGTGCGTCAAAGGCGTTGACCAGGCCCAGCAGTGCTGCTAAGAGCAAGACATGCCAGACTTGTACAAGGCCGGTCAGAGTCAACAGCGCTAGCACAAGGGCCAACAGCATTGCGATCACCTGGGTCGTCAACAGCAGCGTACGTTTTGGCACGCGATCCGCCAGTGCGCCCGCCGGCAACGAGAAGAGCAGAATCGGCAAGGAGGCGAATGCTGCCACGAGGCCAAGTAACAAGGGCGAGTCGGTCAGGCGTAACACCAACCAGCCCTGCGCCACCGTTTGCATCCATGTGCCGGTCAACGAGATGAGCTGACCGATAAAGAACAAGCGGTAGTTGCGGTGTCGGAGTGCGCGCAGCATAGCCGGCAGCCGCAATTGTCGTTTCTTCTGCTCTGGAGCGGCTTCAGTCTGGGTGGACTCTAGCGGTGTTGACGCGGAATGTATTCGAGGTGAGGCTGCCATTAATCCTCCTTGGATGGATTCAAAGCTTTATAGAGCGTTTCAAGCGCATTGTGCAGCGCAGCGACTTGCTCATTGCTCAGGTTGCTCATGCGTTCCTCGACCAGGGCGCGATGGCGTGGTCGAAGTTCAGCGCTCAGCGCTGCGCCTTCCGGCGTGAGCTGGACCAGCGTAACCCGGCGGTCGTGTGGATCGGCGGCGCGCCGCACGAGGCCGCGCTCTTCGAGTCGGTCCACTAGGCGGGTGAGATTACTGTTGTCCGCCAGCATCTCTTTGCAGATCTGGCTGAGCGGCATGCCCTCTTCGGTTGCGTGGACGAGAATGGCGTATTGCGGTGTAGAGAGGTCATAGGGGCGAAACTCGGCCCGGTTGAACTCCTGAAACAAACGGTGGAGTTTTAAAAAGAGGCGGTAGGTTTCAATTCGTGGCGACTGAATATTGCGATTGATTTCAGGCACCGTTACGACTCCTTGTTTTTGGACTTGTCCATTATTGACTAGTCCATTATAACGGTATCTGGGAGGAAAAGGCAAGCGACTATAGGCGGATTTGGTATGGGATAGAGAAGGAGTTAGGCAAGGCTCAAGGCCCGAGCAAAACAAACAATGAGCTGCAGATTGCCATAGATGAGGCATATCTGCAGCTCATTGCAAGAAGTTGATGGAACCTGATTGATGCGAAAATGCATCGCGATATGGTCAGGGCGTCGTGTGAGCTGGCTCAATTGGCTATACATTGCGCCAGCCGCTCGAATTGTCGAAGCTTACCTGGTGTGCCTCACAGATGGCAGGTGTTGTTCGTGAGGCGCGTTGTTGATGACTAC
>JAKSDJ010000773.1 GCA_022360155.1 Chloroflexales bacterium
ACCGCTCCGCAAAACCCTGATACGTCGGGTCGACTTGGCGAGCGCACGTCCCCGCCGCCGCGCCGCCCTGCACGCAGGCCAGGTACTGCTCGGTGAGGATTTGGGCGTCGTCCAGCTCGCGCGCCAGGTCGCCGCCCTGCAACGCCCGATCGACTGCCCGGTAGAACCAGTAAGGCTCCAGCCCTGGCGGGATCACTGTTGGCAACAGCGCTGCGGCGGAGTCCAGCGTGGCACCGTAGGCGTCCACAAGCGCAGCCTTCTCTGATGGTATCGCAGCGCTGGCAGCAGCGCGCGCTCCAGGGTGTGCGGGGAATCGCACGGGTTGGTCCGCCCCCACGGTCACTACCGCCCAGTCTGCCTGCACCGCTTGCATCCAAGCCCAGCACGCAGATGCGTGCTGGGCTACCGCTTTCGTCGCCAGCCCGCCCACGGTGAGATCATCGACGGTCCACCCGCTCGGCCCCAACGGCACGGGAGCCGCTGCCCCTGCTATATCAAGGCCGAGGTTGAACTGATTGAACCAGAGCGCTGCCTGGCCCTGCATGATTGCGGTGCGACCAAGGTCATCCTCCTCCAGGGTGTCCTGGCTGTAGCCAGTCAGTTGTGTGTGGGGCGATGTCTCGCGGAGCAGGGTAAGAACCAGATGAGTCGCCGCCATCGTCTGGGGATCGGTCAGCGTGGGCGACAACTGCCCGTTTTGCATTGTGCCGAGTTGCACTCCGGCGCGAGCCAGCCAGAAACGCACGTCTGCGCTGAGGTTGCCGCTGGCTGAGGCGTAGCCGTATTGTTGCGGCGCAGATCGTGTATCAGTGAGCTGTTGAGCTGCCGCCAACGCATCCGCGGACCTCCAAGAAGCGATGGGCGCCTCCACGTCTGCTTCAGCGAATCGCTCAGGCCGGTAGCCCAGCGTTGGCAAGGTGACGGTCAGTGGCAGGGCAAGCAGTTGTCCCTCGTGCTCGAATGGGGCGAGCAGCACCGGCGGAAGCACTGCCGTGTCGGCGACAAGCAGATCGCGGAAGGGTTGGAGGTCGAGGAATGCGGGGATGTCTTCGAGCGTGGGTGCTGCCGGCAAAGCGGCACAGTCGGCGTCGAGGGTGAGATCGGCGAGGGTTCCGGGGCTGGGGTCGATCTCCACCGTAACCACCACCTTCGTCTGGCTCGCATTGAAGCGCGTTGTCGCCTGGCGTACGCCAGCCTCAAGCGAGCGAGTCGTCTTGATCGTGATGGCTGTCACACCGAGGTCATCGGCAACAACCGGCGTTGCGACCACAAACGGTCCTGGGTCTGGCGCAGCCGAGGCTGTTGCGTGAACCGCGGTCAACACGGGCGCAAGGCGCTCCTCCGCCCGGGCAAGCGCTTGCTCAGGCGAAGCTCCATCGGCGAGCACCGCAAAGAAGGCATCTTCAATCGCCATTCGTAGCGGGTCACGGAAGGGCGCGCTCTCGGGAAAGCCTGCCGTCAACGGCTGCTCGAGCTGAGTGCGCAAGGCGCTCGCCAGCTCTGGCGGAAACTGATCGAAATAGGCCGTCTGTGCAGCGATTGAGCGGCGCGTGGGAGCTGCCTCCGGAACGGTTCGCGGATAATAGATATCGTGGGAGGATTGTTGACTCAGGAAGCTGATCCAGCGCCAGGCTGCCTCAGGATGCTGAGTGCCGGCACTGATCACATAGCCATACAAGTCGGGTGAGAAAGCCGGCGGACGGGGCAACAACGCCTGTTTGATCGTGAAGGTCGGCGTCCATTCTTGGACGCGAGCATCTTCGGGAACCAACATGGTGCTGCGCCACATCCCGATAGTGCCATTGAGGATCGCTTCCAGCGCGAGATCTGGCAGTGCATCGGGTAGATTCACATACAAGGCGCCCGATTGCGCCAGCGCCACAATACGCCTCAATGTCTCCGCAGTGTTTGGCTCATTCCATGGGAAGGTCTCGGCGGTGATTCGGTGCGCCGGCACGGCAGCGGCCAGAAGTTCCCGGCGCACCGCCGGAAATGGTGACACGTCGGCATAGCCATAGACCTGCTGATCGCCACGGTGATGGGCAAGTTGGGCAGCCGCCAGCAACAGATCGTCCCAGGTCCAATCGACCGATGGCGGGGGAACGCCGCGCGCGTCCCACAGGTCTTGGTTGTAGGAGATGAGCGGAACCCACTGCGCGTAGGGCAGCATCACGAGTTTCTCGTCACGCGCAGCTGCCTCCAGGATGCCAGGGAAGAAGTCGCTGGGGTCGAAGCTGGCATCGGCATCGCCAAGCGGGCGAAGATCAAGGAGATCGTCGACGCGCATGGTCGCCCCTCCAACCTTCGCACTCACAGTTGTATCAACCGCACTCAGAACGCGGCGTGCGGTTCCGGCATCGACGGTTGTGCCGAACACGGGACGCAGGAGGTGATCGATTTCGACCAGTTCCACCTGAATAGCGGGGTAGCGTTCTTCAAAACGCAACACCAGTGGTTCATAGAGTGGCCGTTCGATATTCGTTATACCAAATGAGATGATGGCGGCGTCTCTTGTCCTAACGTCACCCTCTACCGGCTGCGGTGGTGGAGATGATGGCGGCGGCAAGCCTGACATTGTGCAGGACGCGAGAACCACGCAGAACATAAAGAACAGAACCGGGCAGCCCAAGCGACGCTTCATAACGACACCCATTCGATACCCAAGGTGCGTTCCAGCGCGCAGCTTTTGCCAGAACGCACCCTCCTCGATTGTGACAATGCGAACAGTAGTCAACAATATCCACATGTGTAATAGGAACTTAAATATTGGGTTCCATCATCACAGCGGATACGATCCCTAAACTTAGTTTGTCCATTTGCACATTTACCGTCCGGTACACAATCGTCCTCTACAAAACAGCTGCTCGCAGATGCAGAACGTGTGTTTTGCAGTCCAACACCTACTCCTAGCCCAAGTCCGACACCCCATTTTGCAACACTAGCCAAAAATCCGCGCCGCGACACGTTCAGC
>JAKSDJ010000910.1 GCA_022360155.1 Chloroflexales bacterium
CGGATAACATAGAAACCAGAATTTGCTAGTTCTTCGCAAAACTCTTTGGGCCAGAACACTCCTTGATTCATTGCTCCCATAATAAGAAGCAGCGCAGGATCTTTCTTGTTCCCAAAAGATTCTGACCACAACTCCATTTCATTTTCAATTTGCACCATCATTGTCTCTGCTTTAACACACTAATATATCGGAACTAGAAAAGTAACTATGAGTATTTGTATAAGTTTTATATCGCTTCGCCTAACATTCCCGGTGAGCGGCGGGCGACAGGCAAGAGAACTAGGCATGAAAACAGCCTACGCTGTCGCCCGTCCGCCCCAGCGGGTTGCTAGGCCCAAAGCGGTATGGCACACTCTACCTCCATCCCCTTTTTCAGTCGAGTCTGCCCCCATCGGTTCGCTATAAACTCGTTATACGTCCTTCACGCGAATCATCAGTTTTCCCGTGTTGGTTCCCGTGTAGAGTTTCTTCACCGTTTGAAGCGCATTTTCTAGGCCGTCAACGATCTGGGTACGCACCTTGATCTTGCCTTCGGCCATCCATTGACCAAGAGCGGCGATCGCTTCTGGGTAGCGCTCCGCGAAATCCAGCACGATAAAACCTTCCACACGCAGGCGCTGCGTCAGGATCATCGCATAGTTGTATGGTCCAGGTACGAGTTCGGTAGCGTTGTACTGAGAAATCAGGCCACAAGTCGAAATGCGGCCTTTGAAGTTCATCAGCTTCAAACACGCATCGAGGATCTCACCGCCCACATTGTCGAAGTAGACGTCAATACCGTCCGGACAGGCAGCGGCAAGCGTTGTGAGCACATCTTCTGTTCGGTAATTGATCGCCACGTCGAAGCCGAGCTCGTCCCGAATCCAGGCGCATTTTTCATGGGTTCCGGCGAGCCCGACAACACGGCAACCCTTGATCTTCGCGATCTGGCCGACGATTGAACCTACAGCACCAGCGGCGGCCGAGACCACGACAGTTTCGCCCTCTTTGGGCTCGCCGATATCAAGCAGTCCAAAATAGGCCGTCGGGCCGACAATGGCAAATGTGCTGAACGCATCGACGACCGAAACCGGCCTGGTATCACCCATTAGGCTCACGGTCTGGGGGGTGCCAATCTGATAGTCCGCCCAGACGCCGAGACCACTCACGATGGCGCCTTCGGCATAGTCCGGATGATGAGATGTGACGACGGTGCCGCAAACAACACCACGCATCGGAGCGTCGAGTTCGACCGGCGGCATGTATTGATCCATATCGCTCATCCATATCCGATTGGTCGGGTCGAGCGACAGGTAATTCAGGCGAAATAGGAACTCACCATCGCTGGGTTCAGGGATAGATTCTTCTTCGAAACTTAAGACATCGTCGGTAATGTCACCGACAGGCCGTTTGCGAAGCCGCCAGATGCGGTTTACTTCAGACATTATCGTTCTCCTTCAGTAAATGGCAACCAATGGCGCTGTAGCGGAGAGTACACTGGCTGATACGCTTGCAATAATACCTGTCTCAAGAGGTGGTTGATGGCCGAACGCCCCGCATCAGCCGTTCGCCGGAGCCTAGCGGAGGCCAGTCGGCTGGAACACGTTGTTGGGCTACACGTTTGGACTGAAACCGTGTTGATGAGTGCTCACCCGGCTACGACCTCGATACTACTCCATGTCACCGGCGTAGCGACTCTGAGCGTATGCTGAATCTCTGCTCCCCGGTCGGTCTGATACATCAACGCTCTGATTTCGGCTTCGCTCGCCTGCGCCGCGACGGTGGCACGATACGTGATATTCCGTGCCGGTTCGCCCTCGGCTCCGAATTCGCCTGCGACCTCGACTTCCACGTGATCTATCTTGAGCCCGCGTTTGGCGGCTTCGCGATAAAGGTCGTTGCAGGAGCAGGTAGCTAATGCCAAAAACAACCATTCACCGCCATTGACACTGGACCCGAACCC
>JAKSDJ010000236.1 GCA_022360155.1 Chloroflexales bacterium
ATATAAGGCCGGTCACCGTTGTTGCCAGCGGCAGTGACGACCAGCGAACCGTAGTAGCTTGCCATATTGACGAACAGCGTCAGATCATCCTCCGGCTGGCCATAGAGCTTGCCCAGCGAAAGGTTGATCACATCCGCCGGGTCGTAGGTCTCGGTATCGCCGTCCAGGTCCATCGCATCATCGAGTGCCAACAACAGCGCCAAGCCATCGCACATCCCGGTCAGGGCGCTACATGCCTTGAACGACCAGATATCAGCGCCCGGCGCAACACCGGGGTTCGGTTTTTCCCCTGCTTGGTTCGAACTGAGTCCAGCGGCGATATCGGCGACGTGCGTGCCATGGCCATGGAAGTCGATCGGATTCGGGTCTGGAACGATACAGACCAGCGGGTTTCTGTCGGTATCGAACCCACAACGCGGGTCTGGGCTGGGCCAAACTTCGCCGACGTAATCGTGTCCTCCGGCGACCTTGGCGTTGGGGAAATGCGTAACAGCCGCCTGATCATAGGCTGGGGCGCACACGCCGGTTGTCGGATCGAACGGATCTATGGCGGGATCGCCGCAGTAGGCTAGATTGTAAGCTTCCTTGGTTCCCGGGCCGCCTAACTTGGCGTGCGTGTAGTCAACACCGGTGTCGATTATCGCAATGCTCACACCCTGTCCCGTACCGCCGAACTCGTTCTGGAGCGTTGCAGCCCCGATCCAGGGCATGGTATCGCTCAGGTCGAGTTCGTATTGGGCCACGCTGCGCACCGCCTGTACGCCACGCAGGTCAAGCACATCCCTGGTGCGGTTCACATCGATATCGACGGCCAATCCGGTCGACGCATAGAGAAAGCGACCGCGCACTACGCCGCCCAGCGCTTCGATCTGCTGCGCAAGACGGTCCTGTACCAGGCTGACCTGGCGGGCATAGAGTGCGCGCTGTTGCGGCGACAGAGAGAATGCCAGCGCACCAAGCGGCAGCATGTTGGTATGTACAATCGCGGCCACAGGGCCATCCGGCATAATAGCAGGCCGTTGGGTCCAAACCTGGGTTGGGGCGGCTTCGACAAGGTCGGGGGTCGGGAGCGATGGGTTGTCAGCTTGGGCCAACACATGCTGTGGCGCGGCGAGGTTGCTGAGGAGGCTGAAGCTAAGCGTAACAACAATGACCCCGCTGAGCATTCTGGTCAAATGTGCTATCATAACTCCTCCTTGCCGATTTCCGTATTCCCGCTTTGCCGCACATAGAAGCTAATAATGAGCAGCCGTTATCGCAGTGAAATGCGCTGCGTAAAGGCCTGTGTTGTATAGCTTTGGGAATAGGAGTCTCTACAAACATACCTGACGTAGCAGGCAAAGCGCTTCGCAACAATCTAATGTTACGTTATATAAAGAAAAGTAAAAAATGCAGACATCAGATATTACCGCATTTTAAGCTTTGATATCCATTCCCTAATGAACAGCAGACGAATAGATAGATCGAATCGCTCTAATCATTATTTGAGAGTAATTTGTAAAATTAAAACAACCTTCGTAAGAAGCAGAGTTGTAATCTGTATCTATCCTAATCGTGCCAAACAAATGATTAATTTTATTGCGATATTTAGTTCATAATTGGTATAGATTATTTGTTTTATACCTTGGGGTACATCTATTTTATACGAATCAAACCACGTTAGACAGGATACTACAGGCATAATAAGATGTCAATTGACGAATTTATTATCTTGAACAGCATTATGTCTTTTTCGTCATCTCAGGCGCCATAGCGGATGTGCAAGAGAGCGAATAGCAAGCCGGTAGACCGCCGAAAACGCGGTTAACATCAACTATTGACACCGATCAGTTCCTGAAAAAATAGTAATCTTTGGGGTGAAAAATTTTATATTTAAGCAGGTCGCAACCACAACGCCTGGTACGGAGCAATATCCAATTCAGGGCTTTCGGCAACACTGCCGCTGGTCATCACTTGCGCGTCGCTGATCAGATCGTGGAATGGTGCAGAAGAAGCGTCCCATCCTGTTTGCGTCAGGTCGAGACGTTGCGGATGAGATGAAACATTGTGGATGCAGAGAACTTGTGCGCCAGGTTCGCCACGCAGCAACACAAAGAGCGTCGGATGCGCTGCAATCACAAACTGAGGCGCGCTTGGCTTGAAAGCAGGATCGGCGGCCCGAGCCCGTAGGAGCGTGGCATAACGGGCGAGGATCTGCGCCGCGTGGCTCTGTTGATCGGCCAACTGGCGATCGAGGTCAGCCCGTTGCCACTTCTGGCGATTGATGCTGCGGTAACGCCCAGTTGCCGCCACACCGGCATGATCATTGTGCGAACCAAGCAGGCTGTTGATGTAGATCCCCGGTAGACCGGCCAAGGCCAGCATGATTGCCTGTGATACGATAAAACGATCACGTTGTATGGCGGGGGCTTCATTCGCATGCGGGTCGGAAAGGGCGTCGAAGAAGGTGATGTTCAATTCATATGGGCTTTGGGTTCCGTCGGGATTATTCTTGAACGATACGTGTCCGCCGTGAGCCCGAGTGCGCTCGACAAGCTGGTCGATCGCGGCCCAATCCAAAATACCTAACACTGGTGTGACGCCGATCCCATCGTGTGATGCGAGAAAATTAAAGAAGGTCACATGCTCGCCAGCGGACTCCAGATTGGCCGCCCAATGTGTTAGATGTTGCGCGCTCTCGCTGACAAAGGCGTTGAGGACCAGCGGGGCAAGGGGAAACTGGTAGACCAGTTGGGCTTCGTTCGTGCCGTCTCCGAAGTAGCTAATATTGTCTTGATGCGGCACATTGGTCTCGGTAATCAGCGTGACATGGGGGGCGACTGCATCCAGTACAGTGCGGAAGAGTTGAACAGCGCGATGCGTTTGCGGGAGGTGGATGCAGTTCGTGCCAATCTCTTTCCAGAGATAGCCAATCGCATCGAGCCGAATAATTTCGGCGCCGCGCGCAATGTAGTACAACAGAACCTCGATCATTGCCAACAACACCTCAGGGTTGGCAAAATTCAGGTCGATCTGGTCGGCGCTGAAGGTTGTCCAGACATGTTTTGTTCCCGATGGCGTCTCAAACGGGGTGAGGAGCGGCAAAGCTCGCGGGCGGGTTACGCCTGAGAGGTCGATTGACGGATCTACGTTGATGAAATAGCCCGTATACGGGTCTTCGTCACGCAGAAAAGCCTGGAACCAGGCGCTGCTGGCCGAGATATGGTTGATCACCAGATCGAACATCAAGCGGAAGTGTCGACCAACCAGCGCAACGTCGTCCCAGTCGCCTAGCTGGGGGTTCACCTGCGTATAATCAACGACAGAGAAGCCGTCATCCGATGTGTAAGGATAGAAGGGTAAGAGATGAATACCGCTCACCAAAGCGGTAAAATGGTGTTCAAGCACAAAAGCCAGTGTGCGCAACGAAGCAACGCCTGGCTCGCTCACCTGATCGCCATAGGTTATCAGGATGGCATCAGCTTGTGTGAACTGTTCAGTTAGATTCGGACGCTGCGCTGTGCTCGCAGAATGATGATACTGAGCATAACGTTCTAGGATGGATGACAGGTATTGATAGGCAGTACCACAACGCTCTTGACCATACAAGAACAGCAAGTGATCGCGTAGCAGATCTTGAATATGCTTGGATATTTCAAAAGGCTGCGCGTTTTGCTCAGTCATAGCCCCTGAATATCCCGCAGATAAGTTTCAATCATCTTCCTGTAATTCAGTCCTGTTTCTGATATTGCGATCGCGATACAGCGAACCAGAAGACAACTTGTGCGCCTCTGTACCAACGGCGCGTTCTTGGAGCGGTTCATCGATACGTAGTGGTAGACGCGCTCGCCGACGGACGACGTGGACAAAATAGGTTATTTCGGCCAGCAGTTCTGGCGGCAATCCGTCTATACCTTCGAGAATGAGCTGCCGATAGTCTTGGTGGGCCATAAGCACCTCACATTAGATATGCCGAAGCTTTTCGGCATGCCTTGTAGTAGCTAATCAAAGGAAACATTATTATAGGCCTCTCCTTAATTCTAACATAAACACTGCATATTTGTTGTAAACAAATAGTATTTTATTGCAGATCTCAAAAAGAGATCGTCAGGAACATGTTTCGCAATGTATTTGCTCAAGCACCGCATCGAAGCGAGCGCCAAGCTTGGACCAGTCATATGGGGCGGCAATGCTGCGCCAGTTGCGCTGGCGCAGCTCGGCGCAACGCGCCAATGCCGCTGCGATGCGCTCGACGAGTTCGTCGAACGTTTCGTAGAGACAATCGGCGTGCTGTTCAGCAGGGAGCAGATCCGGGTAAGTCAAGCGGCGCGGCAAGATGGGAATGCACCCGCAGTACAGCGCTTCGATGATGCTAATCCCGAAAAATTCCTGGATTGCAGTGCTGACGACGATATCGGCTTGGTGCAGCAAACGGCTGTACAGAGCAGGATCTGCAGCATAGCCCCAATGAATGATTCGCTGCGCCCACCGTTCATGGGCAGCGACGAACGCCGAATCATTGGGGTCTACCTGTTCACCAGCGACAATGAGCCGGAATTCGGCGCCGCGCGCCTCCAACGTCTCCAGGGCGGCAAAGAACAGCGCCGGCTGTTTATCGTAGTCCCAGCGACTGTTCCAGAGAATGACCGGAGCTAGATGATGTGTCTTGAGTGATTGGGGGGCTTGCAGATTACTGCGACTATCTTCGTCCTGTTCAGCAAAAACGTCGTGGCGAGCAAGATCAATACCTGGCGCTAATACCTGTGACTTTGCGGCGATGATATCAATCGTTTCCAGTTCTCGATAGTCATGATAGCGCTGTAACAAGCTTGGCAGAGCATCGAGAAAGCTGCGCCGATGAAACTCCGAGTTGAAGAGCACCGCATCGGCAAGCAGTGCGCTTGTGTAGTTGGTCCAGGCAAAACTCAGGTCGCGGGCGCGCCCCGACGGTAGTGGATATGTGAGCTGATTCTCGTGAAAATAGACTGCTATCGGCGGAGGAGCGCATGCTTTCCCGGTGACTGCGCTAGGTTCGTCCAGCCGTCGTGAAAGATACAGTGCTTTAAAAGTTGCCAGATCGAGCATGTCGGTTGTGAAGATGAGATCGGGCGCATTGCTTTGGTCCCGGGCCAGCCGCGCCAGGCTTACTGCTGCGCCGCGCATCCGCCAGCGCCAGCCGCCCGCTGTTGGTAAGGACAGTAATGTAATATGGTGACGACTATGTGCTGCATATCCCGTTGCAACCGCGGCATGCGAACCGCCGTGATAAGGATCGAGATAGAGAATCTGTAACGGATGAGCATTGAGCATGGGTCGGGGTCGATCACAACAATGATATTACATATGGCGGGGACTATCTTCCTATTGTAACATCACTATCGATAAATATGCTAATCAATATTTTTCCTTATCGAGGAGGCTTCCAAAGATGGTATTTCGCTCATCCACATTTCGCTTGTTCGTCTTGCTCCTGTTCGTACTCATGCCGTTGCTTGTTAGCCCTTCCCAAGCCGCAGAACCCGGAGCGGAACTCATCAATGCTAGTGGTGTGCTCAATACCACTGTGCCGAGTCGAACATTACCGCTCTTCAGCACCGGGCCGGCTAATTTTCGCCTGAGCGTCAGCGGCGGCGCTGCAAGCGACACAATCACGCTGACGCTGCGCGATAACGCAGCAAACCCGTTGAAGAGCTGGGTGGCGCGCAGCGGCGAGACCGCCTGGGGGTACGCCGACATTCCCGCCGGAAGCTCACTCTTACTCCAAAACAACAGCAGCGTCGCACTTAACTATGCGTTGTCGGCCTACTCGCGCGGCAATATCGCTAATATCGCCGAGGGCGAAGCAACATGGGGCGGTTCGGCGCTGGGTGACGGCGGCTCTAGCACTCATTCGGCAATCCAACTCGTTGTGCCAACTGCGGGATTATATACATTCACGCTCACTGCGGCGCAGGGTAGCTATCAACTCGATGTCGACTCAAACTATATCCGAAAAATTGTCGTCAGCGGCAGTTCGCCTGATCCTGACGATAGCACCTATTACCTGGGCGTGGGCATCCATACATTTACGATTATCCAAGATCCTTCCGCAGCAGCGCTCACAAATTGGAGCATGAAGCTCGATGTTGTTGGCGGTAGTGACAGCTTGCCCAATGCGGAAAACAGCGCCCAACTCGGCGGCGGGTTAGGCGGTGGCGCGTTTATAGCGCGCTGCATAAATAACTAAAGTGAGAGACCTGCTTGGGCAAGACACCCTTGGATCACGTGTCGTTTGTGGCGTAGTCGCGCAACGGCTAGACGCAGTTCGTAGCGCAGTTCG
>JAKSDJ010000635.1 GCA_022360155.1 Chloroflexales bacterium
GCAAGCTGCCGGAGCAGCAGGTCCCGATTTTTTGGTGTCGTTGCTGCCATTTGTGGCCATTTTTGCGATCATGTATTTCCTGATCATCCGGCCGCAACGCCAGCGCATGAAAAAGCATCAGGAAATGGTTTCCAACGTGCGCCGTGGTGACACCATTGTGACCACCGGAGGCCTTATCGGCAAGGTCGCCAAGGTGGTAGATGATGGCGAGCTCCAAGTGGAACTCTCCGAAGGTGTCAAGGTTCGCGTTGTCCGTTCCATGGTACAGGAAGTGCGCTCCAAGACAGAGCCTGCAAAAGACAACGCGTAAGTTTCCGACACGCCTTTTGGATGAATACGCCGGGCCGGTTGCGATCGGCCTGGCAGCTTTTAAGGCTTTACCATGCTTCATTTCGCCCGCTGGAAAATCGCGCTTATCGTGCTTGTGGTTGCTGCCGGCTTCCTCACGACGCTGCCGAATTTCTTTTCCACCAAACAGCTCGAAAGCTGGCCCGACTTTTTGCCGAAGAACCAGATGGTGCTAGGCCTTGATCTGCAAGGCGGTGCTTATCTGCTCTATGAGATCGACAAACAGGACTACATGGACAAGCGCCTGAAGGGGCTGGTCAGCGACATTCGAACCACGCTGCGTGAGGACCCGCGCATCGGTTATACCGGCCCGCTGTCGGTCGAGTGGGAAGACAGCGGTATGGATCGTGAATTTGGCGCCAAAGAAGCCTGTGAACTGGTCAAGCAGCGCGATTTCCCACCCAGTTCGGTCGCCTTCGACGCAGCATTCCAGAAGTGACTCGAACGCCGCAGGCTAACACTTGCTTTTGGCCTGCGGCATCCGGGTTTGGATCAGGAGGGTACTATGGACCTGCAAGGCAGGGTTGCCGTCGTCACCGGCACAAACCGCGAGATCGGCGCGACGATGGGGGAAGCGCTGGCCCAAGCTGGCGCAGCCGTGCTTATGACCCATTACGGCGAAGCCAATCGGGTCTCCGCGACCATAGAGCGCATCAAGGCGGCGGGCGGGCAAGCCGTGGCGTATGACGCCGATTTGCGTAGCGTCGCCGCCAACCAGGCTCTGATCGCCAAAGCCGTCGAAGTATTCGGCAGAGTCGATATCTTCGCCGCCAATGCCGGTCTCACGATTGAAGCGCCGTTTCTCGAAACCGACGAGTCAACCTGGAACACGCTGGTGGATTTGAACCTCAAAGGCTCATACTTCGGCGCGCAGGCTGCCGCCCGCCAAATGATCGCCCAAAGCGATGGCGGCAGGATCGTGTTTTCCTCGTCGGTAACAGGGATGCGCGCGTTTAGCGGGCTTTCGGCCTATGGAATCACCAAGGCGGGGCTACGACATATGGCCCAGACGCTCGCCCTGGAGCTTGGGCCGCACCGGATCACGGTGAATGCGCTGGTGATCGGCGCTATTCTCAACGAACGCAACCTCGCTGGCGACGCCGACTATGCCGCGCACTGGGCCGCGGTCAACCCCGCTGGTCGGGTCGGCTATCCCGTCGATGTAGCCAGGGCGCTGCTGTTTCTCGCCTCGCTCGAAGCGGAATGGATCACTGGCCATACGCTCGTGGTGGACGGCGGCCTGACCGTAATGAGCAAAACGCCATAGAGTCGCGTTGACACAGCTCCAGCGATCCGGCAAGGCGCTGTCACAGGTTATTGCATCGAGATAAATGGCATCCGGCGTTGGTCGTTCAGCCTTTCCATAGCGCAAGATCACAGCGTATTTGCTCTCGCTGACCCATCGCGATGGGCGGAGCAAAGCCGTTTTCTTCATACGTTTTGGCTTCACAGCCAACGATTGGCAGGCACTGGGCGCGGCACTGCTTCGTCACGCGGCCGACTATGACGTCGCCGAGATTGAGGAGACTCCCTTCGGCATGAACTATGTGATCGAAGGACCGCTCCAGACGCCGGATGGTCGCGCACCCGAAGTGCGTGTGATCTGGTTTATTGCGACCGGAGGGCATATCCCTCATCTAGTAACAGCCTATCCGCTGAAAGGAGCGCGCAATGATTGAGGAACTAGAGAGTGTAGTGCTGACCGTCAACATGCCTGAACGCGGACTACAGGCAGGCGACATTGGCATTGTAGTGTTAGTACATGAGGAAGGGAAAGGCTACACGGTCGAGTTTATGACTCTCAGCGGCGACACCGTGGCGGTCATCACTGTGTTCGCCGAACAGATTCGTCCGATTCGCGCCAACGAGATCGCCCATGCGCGCGAACTAGTTGCGGCATAAAGATCGCCTCTTGTTAAGCGAAGGGTCATAGCGCCGATTTAACTTAATTGGCGGTCTAGAGGCAGCCATGCACTTTTGACAATGTATGCAAGGTAATGAATTGCTCAAGCATCAATGTCGCAAAATCAAGAAGATGCAAACTCGTTACCATATCCTACATATAGAAGCTGTAACTTGTCTGCGGATCTTTATGCGGCTCAATGTATTTCATAATTTGCCCAACTCGGCGAGCGCATTCAATAGTGATGGGGTATTTTCGGTCGAACTGAGTATTATTCCAGTTCATCTTGGTCAAACTTAGAATCTCGCCACAGATTATTTCAGGAGACTCGTCCGTTTCTACCAATCGAACTTCGATCGGCTGTGGGATATACAGTCCTGGATAGACCCTATAATAGGGCACAGATCCTCGTGTGTACAAGAGATGAGAACTGTGGTCTAGTTCAATATGAGTGCCACGATAAGGAGGGTATTCACCATTGCGCAGTAGTCGAATATTCGCATCCAGGATCGTGACAAAGTCAACCGCACTAATTTCCGATTCGTCAGTTGCTGCGCGGAATCCATCCAGTTCATCATCATTATAATTAGATGATTTATGGACAACGAGCCGCCCCGGAACTGTGCCCAGAGCAATCTTATATTCCGCAAGAGCTCGTCGAAGTAACTCATACGCTTGCTCTGCCGAAAGATGTGGCCGTCTGTCCTTTTTGCTTTCTTCGACCGGCGTGCCGCGTAGAATAATGTTTTGACCCAGTTCATCAAAGACTTGAGCCAGGCTGGTATGCAAAGTCTTGCGATCACGACTACGATAGAATCGCTGGATTGCCCTGATACCAATCGCGCTGTATGGGCTGTATATCTTTCTGCAATATCAAGATACAACCGAACAAGAAGGAAGAGGAGAGCCGCCGAAAGACATTCGTGTCGGTCGCGAGTAGCTGCGCTTGCTGCTGAGTCTCGTCATTATCGTCGCTGCAGTTGAGGGCCTAGTCCGGATCTGCTATCACACTGGGCGAGATCCTGAATACACCCAGCTTCCTCTGGGGGTTGACCGTGATCGCAGCAACGACCAGCTTCCCCGACGCTTTTGTGAGCGTGCGAGCCGCACAGCGGGGGGACGGCATCATCAGCATCGCCGATGTGCTCGGCAGCAACATTTTCGACTTGCTCATCGCTATTCCCATTGGCATGCTTCATCGCGGGAACGGCTACCATTGATTTTGCAGTCGCTGCCCCAATGATGGGCGTGCTTACGTTTGCGACGATCGTGTTGTTTGCTCTGCTCCGCACCAAGCTAATGCTGAGCAAGTCTGAATGTCAGGTGTTGCTCAGATTGTATATAGCCTTTATTGTCTAGATGGCATTGGAAACCTTCGGGATAAGCAACATGATTTTCTGAGCAGCTATCTGAGCAGTTGTCGCAATAGCGCAGAGTCAATATGAAACTGAACAGGTAACCGAAGACACGGCTACCTGTCCAGGCCCCAAGCATCACCCCGCCTCACTCCACCGTCACGCTCTTGGCCAGGTTGCGTGGCTGGTCCACGTCGCAGCCGCGCAACACCGCAATGTGATAGGACAAGAGTTGCAGCGGCAATACCGTCAGCACCGGCGTGAGCAGCGGTGCCGTCTCAGGAACA
>JAKSDJ010000461.1 GCA_022360155.1 Chloroflexales bacterium
CGCGTCAGCACGACCTGGAACGCGGCCAGCAGAGTCATAAACAGGGTCGCACCCTCCGCGCGGCTCAGAGTGGCGAGGGCCTCGCTCAACTCACGGGGCAGGTGAAAGTAGTGATGTGCGCCCCGGAACGACTGCAACGCCGGTCGCGGTCGATCAGTCGGCAATGTCAGCACACCCGAACTGCCGGTCAGTTGCTGTTTCCAGTAATCCAACTGGCGCTGTAGCGGCGAGGCGCCGTTATCGTCGGCGCCGCCCGCCAGCCACGACCGCTGCCAGGCGGCAAAATCGGCATACTGCACCGGCAAGTCGGGCAGCGGCGACGGGCGCCCCGCGACAAAGGCCGCATAGAGCGCGGCAATCTCGCGGATAAACACCCCGACGGACCAGCCATCCGAGATGATATGATGCACGGTCAAGAGCGCGATATGCTCCTCGTCGGCGAGCCGCAACAGTGTGACTCGCAATAACGGCCCGCGCGCCAGGTCGAAGGGCAGGTGCGCCGCTTCGTTTGCCAGGCGCAATGCTTCGGCTTCACACTCGGCGCGGGGTAGATGGCGCAGATCGATCAAAGGCAGGTCCAGAGCCAGTTCGGGGTGAATCACCTGCACAGGTCGCCCCGACTCGTTGGCGAAAGTTGTCCGCAGCGCCTCGTGACGGCGCACAATCTCGTTCAAACTGCGCTCTAGGGCGACACGATCCAGCGTACCGGCAAGCCGCAGCGCCGAGGTATTGTTGTAGAGCGGGCTGTTTGCTTCGAGTTGATCGAGAAACCAGAGCCGCTGCTGCGCAAACGAGAGCGGCAAAGTTTCATCGCGGGGAACTGGCGGAATCGCTGACGCAGCCACGCCCGCCTGCTCACGCCGCGCCGTAGCAATCAGCACCGCCTGAGTTGCAATGCTTGGAGCCTCAAACAACGCTCGCAGCGGCAACTCGACCTGGAAAGCGTCACGGATGCGGGTCGCCAAGCGCGTTGCAATCAGCGAATGCCCGCCCAGCTCGAAGAAGTTGTCGTGGATGCCAGGTTGCGCCACATTCAGCACCTGCGCCCACAGGCTGGACAGCACCTCCTCCTCGGGTGTGCGCGGCGCGACATAGCCATCAGCCAGATCGGGACGTGCGCCCTCCGGCGCGGGCAGCGCCTTGCGATCCACCTTGCCGTTGGGCGTCAGCGGCAGCGCCGCCAGCAGCACAAAGGCGACGGGAACCATGTAGTCGGGCAGCTTCTGCTGCACCCACCGGCGGAAGAGCGGCGCCGCAGGCTCGGCGCCTTCCATCGCGCGAAACTCGTCGCTCGTGACGATGTACGCCACTAGGCGCTTCTCGTCCGGCGTATCCTCGCGCACCATGACGACCGCGTCCCACACCGCCGCGTGTTGGCGCAGCACCGCCTCGATCTCGCCCAGCTCGATGCGGAAACCGCGCAGCTTCACCTGCTGGTCGATCCGGCCCAGGAACTCGATGCTGCCATCGGGCCGATACCGCCCCAGATCCCCCGTCTTGTAGAGCCGCTGGGACATGGCGCCGGCGGGAGCCGCGACAAAGCGCTCGACGGTCAGCTCGGGGCGACGGTGGTACCCGCGCGCCACCCCCGCCCCGCCCAAGTAGATCTCCCCGGCGATGCCGATCGGAACCGGTTGACGCTGGCGGTCCAGCAGGTACACCTGCGTATTCGCAATCGGCCGCCCAATCGTCACCTGGCTGGCCTCGCGCGGTACCAGCGTGTAGGTTGAGTAGGTCGTATCTTCCGACGGCCCATACAGGTTGTAGACCTGCCGGATCGTCGGCTGCTGGTAGAGCTGCTGCACCAGCGCCAACGGCAACGGCTCGCCCGCCAGGTTCACCACCCGCACCGTCTCGGGGATGCCGCCCAGCCGTACCAGCTCGGTCATTGCCGACGGCACCGTGTTGACCAGCGTCACGGGCGGCGTCGCGGGAATGATGGGCAAGGCCAGCGCGTTGGCCGCCAGGATCACTGTACCGCCCATACTCAAGGGCGCGAACAGCTCGAAGACCGAGAGGTCGAAGCAGATCGAGGTCGCGGCCAACACCCCAGCGCAGTCGTCCGGCGTAAAGACCGTCTGCGCCCAGCTCAGGAACGCCACGGCGTTGCGGTGCTCCAGCAGCACGCCCTTGGGCTGCCCGGTCGAGCCCGAAGTGTAGATCACATAGGCCAGGTTGTCGGGCGTCGCGCCGCTGGCGGGATTGGTCGCGGGCTGCCGGGCGATAGTCGGCCAATCTGCATCCAGCAGCACCGGTGGAACGGTGGAAAGGTGGAACGGTGGAACGGTAGTGTCTTGATCATCACGAACGGGCCAACGTGTTAACGTGCGCACGTGGAAACGTTCTAACGTTAGGAGGGTGATGGGTTGGGCGTCTTGGAGCATAAAGGCGATGCGCTCGGCGGGGTAGTCGGGGTCGAGCGGCAGATAGGCCCCGCCCGCCTTGAGGATGCCGAGCAGCCCGACCAGCATCTCCAGCGAGCGGTCAACGCAGATCCCGACCACCTGCTCCGGGCCGACGCCCAGGCTGCGCAAATGATGCGCGACCTGGTTCGCGCGGGCGTTGAGGTCGCGATAGGTCAGGCTGGTTCCGGCGCAGGACACGGCGATGGCGTCGGGCGTGCGGGCAACCTGCGCCTCGAACAAGTCGTGGATGCAGCGGTTGGCGGGGACCGGCGCGGCGGTGTTGTTCCAGACCGCGAGTTGGCGCCGCTCGGCCTCGGTCAAAAGCGATACGTCGGCCAGGCGCTGCTGCGGGTCGGTCGCGAAACGCTCTAGGATCGTCCGCAGATGGCCGAGCATACGCTCAACCGTCGCATCGTCAAAGTGGCGGCGGTCGTATGAGATGCGCAGCGCCAGTCGTTCGCCCGGCCCCGAGATCACGGTCAGCGGGTAATTGGTCTGCTCGACGAAGCGAACCTGCTCGGCACGCAGACTGCTCGATTGTTCGCGCAAACTGCTGTCGACCGGATAATTTTCGAACACCAGAATACTCTCGAAGAGCGACTGGCCCGGCGGCGCCGCACTCCACTCCTGCACCTGCACCAGCGGGCTGTACTCGTACTGGCGCAACTCGACCTGCTGGGCCTGGAGCGAACGCAGCCAGTCGCCAATCATTGGTTCAGATGGAACCTGGACCCGTATCGGCAGCGTGTTGATGAATAAGCCCACCATCTGCTCGAAGCCGGGCAATTCCGGCGGACGGCCCGAAACGGTTGCGCCGAAAACGACATCTTCCTCACCGCTGTAGCGGCTCAGCAGCAGCGCCCACGCACCCTGCACCAAGGTGCTGAGCGTACACTGCTGCTGGCGCACGAATGACTGTAAGGCGGCAGTCGTTTCGAGGGACAGGCTGGTTTGCTGCTCGGCGTAGCCGTGCGCCTCCGCCGGAGCCGAGTTGCGCTTCGCCCCAAGCGAAGTCGGCGCGCTGAACCCGGCCAGGGTCCGCCGCCAGAAACGTTCCGCAGCGGCGAGATCCTGGCGCTGCAACCAGGCGATATAGTCGCGATACGGTCGTACCGGAGCCAGACGCGGCTCCTGGTTCTGGCGGAACGCTTCGTATGCCGCAAAGACATCTTTCAAAATCAAAGGCAGCGACCAGCCATCGAGCAAGATGTGATGGTGAGTCCAGACGAAATGAAAAGCATCGTCAGCAATACGCAGCAAGATCAGGCGGATGAGCGGCGCGCGGGAGAGATCGAAACCCTGCGCCCGCTCGGCAGCCAGCCGTGCGGCGAGCTGCGCCTGCTGCTCGGGGACGGACATAGTGCGCCAATCCTCATACACGAGCGGCAGAGCGACCTGGCGCTGCACCACCTGGAGCATCTGTTCGGTACTCTTCCAGGCGAACGCGGTGCGCAGCGTCGAATAGCGCTCGATAACCCGTTGCCAGGCCCGCTCGAACAGCGCCACGTCCAAGTCGCCGCGCAGAACACAGCTCATCTGCTCAATATAGACCCCTGACTCCGGGGCGTAGAGGCTATGAAACAGCATCCCCTGCTGCATCGGCGAGAGCGGGTAGATCGCCTCGATATTCCGTTTGTTTGTGCTGCTCGTCACACTTCTTCCTTTTTGAACTGGTCACGGATCGGCAGGTTATAAGCCAATTTCCCCCAGCAGCGCCGCAATATCATCCTGGTCGAGATCAACGTCGGGGAAATCCGACGGGGTATAGCCGCCAGCCTCAGACGATTGGCAGTGGACAATCAGCGCCCGGAGCGCCGCCATGAAATCCGCAGCAACCTGCTCGATAGTCGCGGGCCGGTGGATCTGCGCGCTGTAGATCCATTCCAGGTGTAACTGCCCGCCGCTAATGCTGCCGTTGATCGCCAGGAGGTGGCTACGCTGGCTCTGAGGGCTATGCACCGCGCCAACCGATTCGGGCGCCGGACCAAACGTCACCGCTTCCGCCAGCAACGCATCGAACTGCCCCAGATAGTTGAAGCTGATCTCCGCGACGGGCGCTGTCCCAAGCGCCGTTTGCGCCGCTTCATTCTCACTCATGGCGCGCAGCAGGCCATAGTTGAACCCGCGGTTCGGGATCTGGCGCAACTGCTCCTTGATCGACTGCAACGCCTCGCCCGGCCCCGCCGAGTCCTGCAACTCCAGCCGCACCGGGTAGAGCGACGTGAACCAGCCGACCGTGCGCGAAATGTCTACATCGTCGAACAAGGCCTCGCGACCGTGGCCTTCCAGGTCGAAGCGAACCGCGGGCGCGCCAGTCCATGCCGCAATCGCCTGGGTGAGGGCAGTCAGCAAGGCGTCGTTGATGTCGGCGCCGTATGTCGCCGGTATATCTTGCAACAGCGCGCGTGTTTCCTCGGCGCTTAGGCTGACCATAACCCGCTGCGCCGCGACAACGTGGTTGTGCCCATCCGGGAAATCCAGCGGCACAGGCGCTATTGCCGCCTCCACCTGATCGCGCCAGAAGGGCAGTTCGGCGGACACGACTTCCGATTGGGCATACGTTTCGAGTTGCTGCGCCCAGTACTGGAATGATGTCGTCTTCGGCGGCAACTGCACTGTTGCGCCTTGGAGCAGTTGCTCATATGCCGCTTGCAGATCTTCGAGCAGGATGCGCCACGAGACGCCATCCACCACCAAGTGGTGAATAATCAGCAAGAGCCGGCCAGGCCGATCCGACCCGAGATCGAAGTAGGCGACGCGCAACAGCGGCCCCTCGGCCAGGTTGAGGCTGGTCTGCAAATCTACGGCGGCGGCTTCGATGGCCGGCGCCTGCTTGGACTCGGGCAGATGGGCCAAATCGATCCACTCGAGCGGCGGATCATCGGCAGGCGCGGCATTGAACTGCACCCAGCCGCTCTCTTCGCGCGTGAAGCGCAGCCGCAGCGCATCGTGGTGCGCCAGCAGATGCTGTACTGTCCCCGCAAGCAGCGCACGTTCCAGCTTCTGGCGCGCTACCAGCAGGAAGGCCTGGTTCCAGTGCCACGTCGCTGGCAGATCCTGCGCAAAGAACCAACGCTGGATGGGAGTTAACGGAACTGGGCCGGTCACCAGGCCCTGTTCGGCCTGGATCGTTCGCGCCGACCCGGCAACCGCCGCCAGCTCGGCAATCGTCGGGTACTGGAAGAGCAGTTTCGGGCTGAGTTGAAGTCCGGCCTGGTTCGCGCGCGAGATGACCTGAATGCTGAGGATGGAGTCGCCGCCGAGCACGAAGAAGTTGTCATGGATGCCCACCTGCTTGACGCCCAAAACCTCGGACCAGATCTGAGCCAGGGTCTCTTCGGCGGGCGTCGCCGGAACCACATAGGCGTCATCCAGGTCGGAGCGCACCGCGTCGGGCGCGGGCAGCGCCTTGCGATCCACCTTGCCGTTGGGCGTCAGCGGCAGCGCCGCCAGCAGCACAAAGGCGGCGGGGACCATGTAGTCGGGCAACTTCTGCTGCACCCACTGGCGGAAGACCGCCACCGCGGGCTGGGCGCTATCCATCGCGCGGAACTCGTCGCTCGTGACGATGTACGCCGCCAAGCGCTTCGCTCCTGGCGCATCCTCGCGGACGATCACCGTCGCTTCGCGGACAAACGGGTGCTGCGCCAACACTGCCTCGATCTCGCCCAGTTCGATGCGGAAGCCGCGCAGCTTGACCTGGTCGTCCGCCCGGCCTAGGAATTCGATAGTCCCGTCAGGCCGGTAGCGCACCAGGTCGCCAGTCTTGTAAAGCCGCTCGCATGTTGAACCATTGGACCTGGAGATAAAGCGCTCCGCCGTCAACTCAGGGCGGTTGTGGTAACCGCGCGCCAAGCTGCTCCCTCCAATGTGCAACTCGCCAGGCACGCCAACTGGCGTCGGCTGTCCGTGGCGGTCAAGGATATAAAGTTGAGTATTGGCGATAGGGCGGCCAATTGTGGGTGCCAGGCCGCTCGACGCTGCCGGTGGTACGATCCCGGACGTCGCCACGACTGTGCTCTCGGTCGGACCATAGTTGTTCACCAAAGTGAATGGCAAGTTAGGCGCCGGGAAGGACTGTAGTCGATCGCCGCCGGTCAGAAAGAGCCGCAACGCGCTGTCGTCAGGCCAATCCAGATTGAGAACCTGCTCGGCCAGCGGTGTCGGCAAAAAGCTAATGCTGACGGCCTGCGCCACCAACCAGTCACGCAGTTGTACAGGCATGGCCCTGACGTCATCGGGCGGGATATGGAGGCTTGCTCCAGCAGTGAGGCAGGGCCAGATTTCCCATACAGAAGCGTCGAAGCCAGGACCAGCCACAAGTGTCGCGCGGTCGCTTGCTGACACCTCGAACGCGCGCTGGTGCCAGAAGATCAGATTCAGGAGTCCCCGATGCTCGATCTGAACCCCTTTCGGTCTCCCGGTCGAGCCCGAGGTGTAGATCCC
>JAKSDJ010000714.1 GCA_022360155.1 Chloroflexales bacterium
CGATGGCGAGTAAGGCGAGGCGACGAGGAAGCGGCGAGGCGACGAGGCGAGGCGACGGCCATACGTTGCTCATCATGCTTTCTCCTGCTGCATCGATCCAACCCGCGTAGCGGAGGCATGGGCCGTAACCGCACGACCTGCCGACCACCGCACCTGCGGCGGGGGCTGGGGAACCGGCAGGGTTCCCCAGCGGGGAGTGTGCGGGGCGGAGCCCGCTCGGATCGGTATGCATCACACACCAGGGAGGTGTCAACCTACGCCTGTGGCGTTTTCAACCACGGCCCGTGGCGTTCTCACGGCCGCGCGGGGCGGCGCGCCCCGCACCCGCGGGCGGGAAACGTGAGCACTCACTCTGGGCGATGACAGCCGACACCGTGAGACCCTAAAGGTTTTAAAAACCTTTAGGGTCTTGGGGGTTTAAGGGCGGACAGAACATCAGGGCGAAGATATGGTTCGGGGCATTGAGAAGCGCCGTTTCCCCTCTCCCCCTAACCCCCTCTCCCACAAGGAGAGAGGGGGAACCGGTCGCACCAGGAGGCGGCAAACCTCGCCCCGAACATGGGTGCTGTCCGCCCCTGAAGGTCTTGGGGGGCGAGGGGACAACGCACCATGTCAAGCATCAACAAAGCAAAACGCCGCACGTTTGTCACATAGCGTTTTTTGCCTGCATCGATCCAACCCGCGCAGCGGATGCCTCCGCTCCAAACGGACGAACTGCCGACCATGTCCCTTCCCCCGCGTGCGGGGGACCAAGGGAGGACTGCGGCGGGGGCTGGGGAACCGTCAGGGTTCCCCAGCGGAGAGCGTGAGGGGCAGCGCCCCTCAGATCTGTGAGCTACCACGCATCGGGGAGGCGCGACCCTATTCGACACGCGCGGACGCAGGCGCCGGCCCGGTTCCCAGCGGGAGCCCGCTCAGATCTGCGAGATAACAGGCAGCGGAGAGGGGCAATCCTATTCGACGTGCGCGGACGCAGGCGCCGGCACAGCCCTCCGCGGGGAGCGTAAGGCGCGGCACGCACAGGCGGCGCCGCGCCCACAACCCCATCCTCTAACGATAAGCTACTTTGTTGAAGCGCTGCAACAGCCAGAGTATCAGGCCGATCTGCAGAACGACGCCAATAATCAAGACCACCCACCACAACCCATGGCCTTCGAGCGCCATCCAGTACGCTTTGCCGACCCAGAATGGCGGGAACAAGCCAATCAGCCATTGCCAGGGTTCAGGGATAAACCAGCCGATCAGGAAAGCCCAGCCGGAAATGCCGCCAAACTTGGAATAGGCAAAGCCTTGCACCTTGTTTTCGGCGAAGGTTGCGAAGAACAGCGATATAATCGGCGCGGCGAACGATCCGCCGGCTACGATCAAAAGCATTTGCCCCAACGGAAGCAGCGCCTGATCGATCACCAGCACTGTGCCCATAATAATGAAGAAAGCCAGGATCGCGGGCAGCCCAACCCGATAGAGCACGTACTGGCGTAATGGAATTGGTGTGACCAGCATAGCTTTGATGGTGTTATCGTCTTTTTCATCGAGCAGCACGAAGCCAAAAACCGTCCCGACCAACAAGGCCCCAGTATAAATCGCCATATAGGCCACGATCATCGGATAGAGCTCGGCTAGGCTGTTTATTCCAAAGGTTACATTCGGCAGCACGCCGTTTTCAGCCAGAGCGGTATTCAACCAGGGCAGACCAAAGCGCAAGACAAGCGCGATGATCAGCGCGAACAAAAACATAAAAAGGAGAAAGCTGTCACGGCCAATCAGTTTGACATCGTTGCGCCCAAGGCGACCGACAAGTTGGGTCATATGCATGGCGTTATCCTACTTTTGTGATGATATGCTTGTGAAAAGCGCGATAGGCCCAGATGGCAAGGCCAATCAGCAATGCACCGGTGTAGCCAATCGCATAGAGCCATTCCCATGCGGCCAGTTGGATGTAGGCCCCCTGCATCAGCATCGTCGGCGCGCTGGTCGGAATGACGAGCAGGATTGGATGTTTGACCCAGCCCAGAAAGTACAGGAAAGGCAATTGCAGCGCGACGGCAACGCCTGACATCGGAATGAGAAAATCCGTAATCTTGTCATAGCGCACAATCAGCACAATACCAATCAGGGTATAGATCACCCCAATCGCAATGATGCCAACGAGCAAAAGTGGGATATTCGGCAGAGTCACCGTACTCGACCAGCGCATCATGAGCATCGCGCCGCCAATCATAATGATTGATTCAAGGGTGGCGAGGGCGGTCAGGGTAACGATTTTCGACCCTAGGTATTCCGATGTGCGCATGGGCGAAACAATTACAGCGTTGAGCGTCCCTTCGTCTTTCTCAAAGATGATCATGCCCGCAACATAGAGCAGCGTCGAACCGCCGACAACCAACAGCATCAAGGTTGGTATCACCGCAACCAGTTGATCTGGGCGAGCAAGCTGTCCCAAGACCACAGCCGCAATGACTCCTGCAGCAATCCCGATGGTATACAAATTGGTACGCAGTTGTACCGTGACATCCATTTTCATCGCTGAGAGTAGCCGGCTCATACGCTTAACTCCTGTCCGGTGACAACAATAAAGATGTTCTCAAGCGTTGTCTCCTGGGTATGGATGGTTTCAAGGCGGCTGGCGGATTTCAGCAAGTCGATGAATGCCGGGTTGTCGCCCAGCCCATCCAGAGGGAATTCCTGATGCAGTGCGTCCTGTGTACCGTTGAGATACTCGACCTCGACGATACGCTTGCCGTACTGTTTCTTGAGCACTGACGGCGCATCGATCACGTTGATCTGCCCGGCGGTGATAAAGGCCACCCGGTCGCAGAGTTCATCGGCAACCATCATATCGTGCGTCGTTACAAAAACGGTTGTACCGCGACGGCGCAGCTCCAAGACCAGATCCTTGATCTTCCGCGCATTCATCGGGTCGAGGCCGCTGGTTGGTTCGTCCAAAAACAGCACTTTTGGCTTGTGGATAATACTTCGCGCCACGTTCAGGCGCATTTTCATGCCCTTGCTGTATTCGGCGACTTTCTTATGGGCATCATCTTTCAGTCCAACCCAGTCCAGCACTTCCAGCGGCGCCAGGGTTTCGCCGCTGTAGAGGGATCGGAAGAAGTTCAGGTTTTCGAGCGCGGTCAGTTTGAGATAGTGGTTGGGCAGTTCGAAAGAGACGCCCACGTGCTCAAAATAGTCCTGCCCCCACTCGTCGACTCCGCGGTCCATTACCCGAATCGTGCCGCCGTATCCCTTCAACAAGCCGATTAGAATATTCTGCGTGGTCGATTTTCCTGCGCCTGAAGGCCCCAGAAAGCCAAAGATTTCCCCTTTAGCAATGTCAAAGTTCAGCCCATGCAAGGTTTCCTTGTTGGCGCCCGGATAGGTATAGGTTAGGTTTTTGACGCTGATCATCATCGCCTCACTCCTGATTTGGATTACTCTTGTGCTTGAACTGCCGGCGACCAGCCTCGGAAATTTGGCGGAGAATAGCTTTGCCGGCTTCATTGTCGCCGCCGTCTTCCGGCGTCAGCGCTAAATCCATCATTTTGGCAATGCCTTCGATAATGTCATTAGTAGGAGGAATGTCTTCTTTGGCCATGATCTCCTCCATCGCGACCAATCCGTAAGCGAGCATATTCATGATGTGAGCGACGATTTTCGGGTCGATGTCTTGGCGCATGGCCCCAGCATCCTGCATCATCTTCACGAATTCGTACCGCGTGGTCTGTTTTTGCCGCCGAAAGAAGTTATCGGGCTTACGGAGGTAGCCCCCGAGCACACGCCCGTCCTGCTTGAACATGACCGACATGAATGGGCTGCTGCTGAGAGCAAACAACATATTCCTATACATCCCGCCTATCGTACCTCCCTTGGGGTCCGCTTCGATAAGTTCTAGCCATTTGGTTTGGTATGCCATCAGTTCACGGATGAGCAGACCTTCGAATAGATCATCCTTACTTTTGAAGTGGAGATAAATCGCCCCTTTACTCACGCCGGCCTCGCGCGCAATATCGTCGACCGTCGTTTTGTCGTAGCCGTAATGGACGAACAGGTCGGCGGCGGCATCGAGGATGCGCTGTTCACGTTCGTCGTTGTCAGATTTTGCCATGAGCGCCTTTCTTTCATGACTAATTGACTGATTAAATTTTTGACTTATTTCATTTATATGGTCAAATAGTACCACTTTTGCGCGGCGAAGTCAAGAGGTTTGGTCGAAATTTTTGCGAAACCCGCCCGGCTAGAGTTCCGTCAACGCCCGGCAAGTACACGCAGATGCCGCAGATTCACTAACGATAGCGTCCCAACGGCGGCAATCGTGCGGTTGATCGGCATGGAGGGCATCGACTAGACTGAGGGTTAGATGACCGGGTTGCAGCGAATCGACCTTATGAGTGTTGCTGAGCTATATCGGTCGTGGCAAAGGCGCTCGTAGGGCCGCATTCAGGCGGCTGTATTGCCGCAAAATCGCCTAAAGTCGGCACTGCGTCAAACGACTGCGGTTGATTGTCACATTATCATGGGGGTGCTGGAGAGGAGGTGGTGGTAATCAGCGCGACACGGTTCAAAGGGAGCGGACGGACGCAATCTGCCACCGCTGATGAAGCCTATTAACCCAAGTGTTTTGGCGTAACCTATGCCATAAGGCCACTTGCGCCTTTTCCGCCCTTGATCTGCTTTGACATACTCCCCTCCACAAAGTATGTAGAGGCTTGTGGGGTATCGCTTGCATTCCGCTACAGAATGAGCTAAACTTCATCTCATAGTTATCAAAATAACCTATGTGAAAGTGTCGCAGGGAAATTCGAGAATGTCAAGCCAAGCCACTATTCATATCGGACAAATCGTTCGTAATGCAATCGTATTCAACGCACAGCGCTGGCAAGGAACGCCGTTCGCAATGGATGAATTACTGCAAACTGTCAACGATCTCTTCACACTACTGCATCAGCGCAAGATGAAATACGTCTTAGTTGGCGGCATTGCACTCCTTCAGTATATTCAGGGTCGCAATACCGAAGATATCGATCTCATCTTCGATATAACTGCGTTGAAGAAGCTCCCTGAAATAACTATCACGAGTCGGGATGTCTATTTTGCGCGAGGACACTATCAAGGGTTGAACATAGACTTTCTGTTGGCGAAAAACCCATTATTTGCTCATGTACAGAAACACCATGTTGTTCAACAGCCTTTTTTCGAGCGAACAATTCCGACAGCAACAATTAGCGGCCTGTTGCTCTTGAAACTATACGCACTACCATCGCTGTATCGCCAGGGGAATTTTGCGCGGGTCGGGTTGTACGAGAATGATGTGGCGACGCTAATGTTCTATTACGCACCACATATGCAAGATATTGTCACAGAGCTAACGCCATTCGTCAGCGCGCAAGATCTTACCGCGATACAAGACATTATTGCCGATCTTGAGCAGCGCATCTCCCGCTTCAAGCGCACTAACAACGACGAATAAACGACGAAAACGGCAGGCCGCCGCGCTACGTCATCTTGACCACGGCGTCGCTGATCACGTTTGCAGCCTCGTCACCGCGATCGGCGGCGTTGGAGAGATGGCGATAGATCTCGCGCAGCTTCAGCATCTCGACCACATGCTTGACATCTTGCGGGCCTTGGAACAACGCTGCAATCGCCTCGCGATACACCTGCTCCACTCGATTTTCCAACGCTTTGGCCCGTACCGCATGATCATTGGCGACGTTGGGATGATCCTTGAGTTGGACCATCGCCATCCGGATCTCTTCTGCTGCGTCGCGGATAAGCGAGATCATCTGCTCCAAATACTGATTCGACTCTATATTCAAGATCTGCATTTCACTGACGGTCGAATAGGCATAATCGAGCATATCGTCGATACTCCGCGATAGACTAAAAATATCCTCGCGGTCGAGCGGCGTCACAAAGCTGTGGTTCAACTCATCTATCAGGATGCGCCGCGTTTCGTCAGCCTCCTTCTCGATGCGCCGCACATAGTTGGCGCATTCATCCGACGGAGTACGAAGGTACGCCATCAGTCCATCGATGCCTTGCACCGTATATTCCGCCTGCTGGAGCAGCAGGATCATAAAGCGATCGGATTTGCGTCGAAATAATTTCACTAAGAACCTCATCTTATGACTAGAGCACAGCGCCAACGATCACATACATAGCAGCCGCCAGCAGGGCCGACATGGGAATAGTGAGCACCCATGCGATGCCGATACGGTAGACTGCGCCCCAGCGTACCTTCTTGAGCCGCTCGGCGCTGCCAACCCCCAGGATCGACGATGCCACGACTTGCGTCGTGCTGATCGGCGCGCCGACAAGAGCAGCGCTCAAGATAACCGTCGTCGATGAGATATGGGTGGTGAAGCCGTGAACTGGACGAATCGTGAAAAACTTTCTGCCGACGGTGCGGATCAAGCGTGAGCCGCCACAGAGCGTACCCAGCGCCAGGGCTCCAGCGCTGAGCGCGATAACCCATATTGGCACGGCGAAGGAGGGCAAGACGCCCGTCGCGACCAAGCCAAGCGTGATAATGCCCATCGTTTTTTGTGCGTCGTTGGCGCTGTGAACCAACGCGAGCGTCAGCGCAGTCAAGATTTGGCCGCGCTTCAAGAAGGAGTTGATGCGCGGCGTTGCCCCACTGGCCAACACGAAAACCAGTTTCATCAACATATGCCCGACTAGTAAACCGAGCAGCGGTGAGATAAACAACGCGAGCATGATTTTGCCGAGCCCGGCAAGTTTGAGCGCATCCAGGCCAAAGCCGGTCAACGTCGCGCCGATCAACCCGCCGATCAACGCCTGCGACGAACTGGATGGAATCCCGAACAGCCAGGTCACAATGCCCCAGACAATCGCACCAAGCAGCGCAGCCAGAATCAGCGGCATCGTAGCTGCATTTTCGGCAACGATACAACCGACAATAGTACGTGCTACAGCGACGCCAAATAGAAAAGGTCCGATCGCTTCGGCGATAGCAGTGATCAGTAGCGCATAGCGCGGGCTCATGGCCCGCGACGAGATCATTGTTGCCACAATGCTGGATGAGTCGTGGAAGCCATTGAGGAAACCAAAGGTCAGCGCCAACACGATCAATGCAATCACAACGTCGGGAATGGGATAGAGCATCACCTTCTCCTCGACTTGCGGTACCGGTCATTGTAGCACGATAGTCTATAGTTGGCTACTCGCTAGAGCATCAACTTGCCCTTGACCTGTGGTGCAAGGGTTATCGTTTGCGAAATCGATGTACGCGCATTGAGGCTGTTAGGATTTCATTATACCGCGCCCGTCCGCACTAGTACGATCAGTTCAGCGAACTGTTCGATCACATAGTCGGCGGCTACGATTTCATCGTCATAGACCGCTGCCATCTCATCTGGATGCTGAAGGATCGTTTGGATCACATTGGCCTGCACGCTTCCCGCCAACGGGTCGGGCATGACCAGCCTGGCTTTCCATTCGGGGCAAGTCAGATCCCAGAGCGTATCGATCGGCGGCCCGTCCGGATGGAGCTTCGAATTGCAGATCAGGACGCGACTGCTCCAGCGTTGGGTCAAGAGCAGCGTCTGCGCTTCGGGGGCCACCAGATCTTGGAACTCGTCCTGGTTGTGCAGATTGCGACGAGCGGCAAGCAGCATATCGGGTTGGGGTCGCACCAAATGCCCAATCGGGTCGCTAACCAGGATCGAGCGCGCGACAATCTCGGCGGCGTAGTCCAGCACGACCTCCAGGCTCACCGATCGGCTGCGAAACGAGAAGGTCAGCACAACATCTTGCGGTCCGAGCTTGAGAATATGCTCCGCGAGATCGCGCCCCCGCTGCCGGAGTTCCACAACAGCAAACCCGGAGCGTCGTAATCACCGGCCCATCAACTTGAGCAGCGTCGAAGCATTGTCGTGTGCGAACAGGAAGACGCGCTGCGCAGCGATCCGCATCTGGGCAGCCGCATCGATGTCTTCCTGGCGGAGCGTGTCTAGCAGTTCTTGCCAAACCGAGACCTCGTTGTGGACGAAGGTCGCGAGTTCGGGCGTATTCTCCAGCCGGCAACTCATTCGCTCGGAGAGTTTGACGTAGCCGGTTGTGTCGACCTGTAACGCGACCCGCAACTCGCGATAGCCGTTGTAGCCAGGCTTTTGTGACAGGCGCACCGCCGTCGACTCGTGGACCCCGACGCGCGCGGCGAGTTCAGCAGCCGTCAGCATTACCGCCTGTTGCGGATTCGCCAACAGTTCCCTTGCAGACACAGGCAGTGCTGGGGCGACACTTTTTTCAGCTAATTGTGAGCTAATATTGAGCTGCTTGTGAGCTACTCTTGACGTGGTATTGCTATGATAGCGTTATAACTGTTGTACAAGCATAAGCACACTTGCAGATCGGGGCAGGCTCGCCCTTAATCGCTCTGCCCAAGCCAGCGACTCGCTCGCGCCTGAGCTGTTCGTACCGTCCTGCCTATCATCGCTTCTATTGCACAAGGTGATAACAATGAAGAGTCTTGGCCTGACTTCGCGAAGCTATCTTGCACTGCACTTCGGCGGGCTGCTTGGCTTCTGGCTCGGCTCATATGGGGACACCATTTTGAACCTCGATACCCAGATTGTTGGCCCCGCTCTTGGCGCAGTTTGCGGGGGTTTGCTGCTCGGACAGGCCACGATGAACCAGCTGGTGCGTGCTGTCCTTAGCGCCATCGCCGCTGGGACGCCTGCACTGCATCTGCTTGTTCAGAACCGGGCGATTCATCAATAGTTGTGCTCATAATGCTCTTGGCCGGGCTAGGCTATCTCGCCGCCAGTAGTGTGATCGCTTTAATAAAGACGCTAAGCGGACGAGCAGCAAAACCGGACGAGCCGTAACAGTTGGACCTGGCATCGGCTTATCGGGGTTGTCCGCGAGCAACGGGCGGCGGGGCGGCGACATCGCCGACTCTTTCCGAGTTGCAACAAAAGCTGGAGAAACAAACACCATGACGACAGCGCACAATCTTTGGCGTTCGGTCTGGCGGGGCGCGCTGGGCTTTGGCCTAGGGCTTGCGCTCGCTGGCTTGACGCTCGGAGCGCTACACCGCTCCATTCACGATTTCGACACAGGACTGATGTTAGGAACTTTGCTCTATGCCTTCGCTGGGGCGCTGGGCGGGGCAGCACTTGGCCTAGCGCAACAATCCGAAGATCAAGCCCATCGTTGCATGCTAGCAGGCGCTATCGGTTGCGGGCTAGGAATGTTCATCGTCTCCATAATCATTTCCGCATATGTTGACTACAATATACTGGGGGAATTTGCTTGGGCGATTGTGAATACGATTAGATTGTCCGTTATTGGCGCTTTGACCGGCGCTTCGTTAGGGATAGCTCAAAAAAGATGGAAGCCGGCGCTATGGCTGAGCTCCGCCGGGGCGCTAGGATTTGGGCTCTCTTATTGGGCTTCCCACCTTCTGTTTGTTGTAGCCCCCATCATTCAACTCATCCCCGGCGCGCGCGGTGAAGTCGTTCATGATAGCATTGAACGCGCCATCTTTTGGTGTGCTTGGGGAGCAGTCGGGGGCATCATAAGCGGGGCTTGTTTGGGAATGGCGCATGCGCTGTGCGGAGCACGCCGGCGTTTTCAATTTCACAGCGCGATCTAACCCGGCTTTGCCGATGACCTGGCTCTACAGCGTACCCGAAAATTGATGTTAGGAGATTTTCTTGATAGAAGTGACGATTAGGAAAGCGTCGATCAGCGACCTGGAAGCTATTCTTGCCATCTATGCGGAGCTCGATGACGGGCAACATCTTGACCTCCACGATGCCGAGCGTATTTTCAAACGAATGCAGCAGTATCCCAACTACACGATCTACATTGCCGAACTTGAGGGCGAAATCGTTGGGGCATTTGAGCTGTTGATCATGGACAACTTGGCGCATATGGGAACGCCCTCCGGTGTGGTCGAGGATGTTGTGATACGTTCGCGGTCGCAGGGGCGCGGGATTGGGAAGGCGATGATGCGGTTTGCAATTGAGCAATGCCGAAAAGCCGGATGCTACAAGCTTGTGTTGTCCAGCAACCTCAAAAGAGCCTCAGCGCATCGGTTCTACGAGACGCTGGGCTTCCAACAGCATGGGTACAGCTTTGTGGTTGACCTGAGCAAAGAGTGACAGGTGATGGGCGCTTGAAAATCTGCATTGTCGACAAACAGGATCGTGAATATATTTGAGGCAGGTATGATCACTTCCGCTGTGCGGCATTATTGTGAAACACCGCTGGCCTTCCTCGCCGCAGGCCTGATGCTGATAAGCGCGTTTTGGTTGTCGGTCTCAGAAACGCTCTTCGCACTCAGCCTCTGCGCTGCCGCGGGGTGGGCGATAGTGAGTATGCAACGCCGCCCATTTCAGACTGTATGGCTGGCCCGTATCACTGCGATCAGCCTGTATGGCGCCTTTGTTCTCGCGCTGCTTGGCAGTGTTGGTTCGCTCATTCCGACAATCGTACTGACAAGCAGACTGACGGATGAGACGGGGGTGATAGTGAACGTGATCAATTACTCGGTTGCCTTTTTTGCGTATCGCGCCTGTACCATGAATGCCTTGCTTGGGCTTGGCCTCGGCTTATTGGGGTTGTCCGCGAGCAACGGGCGGCAGCGCAGCGGCGTCGGGCTGCTCGTTCGTCTGCAAGCGCTGTGGAGCTTGTTGCTGTAAACGCCCTCTTGCGCGATGTGTACGACTCAACACTGCCAGAGCTTATGTATGGCCCGCTTGTGTTCTTGTGGATCAGCGGCCGGCTGCTGCTTTGCGGCCACGCGATTGTCACGCGGGCGCTGCATCCCGTGCGGAGGGTATAACATTTCATAGCCGTCGCAATAAAACAGTTCGGTGCGCGATAGCCACGCAAGCCGTCTTTACCTGCGTGGTATAATTCGCGCACGATGTCGAACTCTGCCATCAAGGGCTCTTTTACGCGACCGAACGGGGAGGCGAAGCGGCGGTGATCCCCGCGTACGCGGGGATCACCGCCGCTTCGCAAGCTGAACGAGGAGAGATCAGCGACAATGCCCGCCGTCACAGCGCCAACCCATGTTCGCCTCCGCCCGATTGCGCTTCCAGTTGAGCACGGCGGGTGGGCGTTTCTGTTCGTGCCGTTGCTGCTTGGGCTTTGGGTGACGCCGTCGCTTGCTGGGGCCTGGCTTAGCCTAGCGGCGCTGGGCGCATTTTTGACCCGCCACCCGCTCAAGATTGCTCTGGCCGACCATCGGCGGGGCAAACACTACCCGCGCACGGTTTGGGCCTGGCGATTCACTGGGTGCTATATCGCGCTTGCGCTACTCGGGATCGGAATGGCTCTGATCACGGCGCAGTATGCCTTCTGGTTGCCGCTCCTCCTGGCTGTGCCGGGCATCCTGGTGCAGTTCGCCTACGACGCACGCGGACAGAGCCGCGCTTTGCTTGCAGAGCTTGCCGGGACGCTAGCGTTGGGATCGCTGGCGTCGGCGTTGGCGTTGGCTGCCGCCTGGCCGCTCTTCCTGGCGCTGGTGTTGTGGCTGCTCCTGGCGGCCTGGTCAGGCGCCGCGATCCTCTATGTGCGGGCGCGGCTCCGCCTGGAACGCGGCGGGACTGCGGCGAAGGCGCCGGCCCTGGTCGCGCACCTGCTGGGCGTGGCGCTCACCAGCGGTCTGATCGGCGCCGGGCTGGCGCCCTGGCCTACACTGATCGCGTTTGTGGCGCTGGCTGTTCGCGCCTTCCTCGGTCTTTCGCCTTATCGCCGCCCGGTCCCCGCAAAGATCGTCGGTCTTCAGGAGACTGGCTTCAGCCTGCTCGTGGTCGTGTCGATTGCGCTGGGATATATACTAGCCTAACACCAATGTTTTTCAAAGAAGACCTTTCAGGTCTTGGGGAAGGCTTCCCAAAGCATCTGGTCAAGACCTGAAAGGTCTTATAGAGCGCCTATCACGGCGAAAACCTGGCTTTCCATAGAAATCGCCAGCGCCAGCGCATCACAGTCGGGTGGTCGAGCTGAAAGACGAGCTGGGTGGCAGGTTTGGTTGGCTGGGCTGCGGCTCGGTCGGCGGCGCCTGTTGTAAGAGGCAGCTCATGCGCCGCACATCGCTCCAGTTCGTCTCGTTCGCTTCCTTGGCCAGCGGCGTGTAGAGCGTATCGAGCGCAAAAACCTGGACGGCGCAGGAGGTGTCGTCGACCACGATGATCTGGCTGTCGTCAATTGGCATGCCCAGTAGGCGGCCAGCCTGCGCCTCGCTCAACATATATTTGTGAAAGGCCCAGTTGTCGTGACAGTCCATATCGGCAGATAGGAAAGCCTCGGTCAGTAAGGCTTCCTGGATATTATGCGGGTAAATATGGTTGTTTACTGGCTCGAATGCGCGGCCCTGCCACGCGGCGACCATGCGACGAACCGTGTTGATATACGACTCCGGGACGTTGCCATCGGATCGCGGCGCATACACCAGTACGACCTTTTCAATGGTATCGAGCCCCTTGTTCACATAGCCGTAGAGGATCAACTCGCACCAGTCGCGTACGCTGTCAGGCCAGGAAGCATAGCCGCGCAAAGGAGCCCGACGCGCTCGGCCAATACCTCGCTGCTGCTTGAAGGCGCGCCGCCGTCCGCCCCAATTTTTCGTGTCCTGATTGGCGCAAACCCCCGTCGTACAAAACTGCGACTCGTGGACGAAAAAGGCCAGGGTGACCGCCAGGTCGAGTCCATTGCCAACAATGATATCGTACAACTCGTTGGCGAACGGCGCCGCAGGTGAAGCGCCGCCCCCAACACCGCGCTGCAAGATCTGGGCGAATGCCTGCTGCGAAATGCGTGGCTGCACCTTGAGAATCAGCCCTGATGTCCGGCCCCAGGATCGCGCCAGTCGGGTAGGCGCGGAGCAAAGCGAGGATTGCGCCGGCGCCGATGCCCGCCAGAGCGATGATGCGGTAGCGCTCTGGCCGGAGCAAGCGCGGCAAGCGCAGCAACAAGAGCCCGCCCGAAAGCCAGGCCAGCGCCAAGACTAGCCGGAAAGCTTGCTGCCATGATATGAATCCCAGCGCGATAAGAAAGGGAATGCTCAAGGCCAGCAATGCGAGGCCGTACAAAGCGATCGGTTCACCAGTTTGTCGCCGCCAACGCGAGAGGGTGCTGCCGATGGATGTTTTGATCGGAGACTGCGGGCTTGCGGAAGGCAGATTGCTCATTGATCCGTCTCCTAGCAGATTCAGATGCGGCGGCCTCTGCACTCGTGCAGAGGTTCGAGGTCATCAGGGCGACCACGCAATTCCAGTCGTAGCGTAGTACGGAGGCAATCGCAGGGAAGATAGCTGAAAGCCCCAAACTTTGTCAAAACGCCAACTGCCCCTTTGGTCCTCATAGCTGGAAAACTTTTTGGCGATACAATGGTACGACCTTTGCACGTACTCTTCTGGTCGTGTATAATCTGAGATAGACAGGGATGGTGAAAACAGTGTTTCTGCACTATTTTTGGCCGCTGTGTCGCTATTTCTGTACATTGGATTGTGCAATCTGCTTGACACTGGACGAGCGCCCTCCGAAAAGCGAGGATTTCCCTGTGAGGATGGTTTGAGTAATCTGTTGTGAACTACCGAATCGTATGCAAAACTGCATTTTGCAGTCGTAGTACACGTGATGAGGACGCTCGAGGGTGACCGCTTTCTGCGAGAACAGAATTTGTGTAGGCTATCTGCCCTACAAAAGTGAAATCTGGTTCTCACAACTGATGTTCTGGTCACATTTAAAACGTTTCAAAACGCTGAAGCTGCATTTTGGGGGAGGTGACATAGGGCCTTCGGCTCCATTTGTATGAGGGCATGGCAACATGAAAGGACCACTGATGGCGGGTCTCGGCAAGCATCTTATTGCCGAGGTCTGGGGACAAAACGATCAACTGCTCAATGATCCGGACTATCTGCGCGAAAGTTTACTGATTGCCGCCCATCGCGGCAACTTCTCTGTACTCGGGGTCAACGTCCACACCTTTTCTCCTCATGGTGTCACGGGCGTTGTTGTTCTTGCTGAATCCCACATATCGATTCATACCTGGCCCGAATTCCACTATGCCGCGCTGGATATTTTCGCTTGTTCCGGCAATCCCTGGGCTGCATTCAAAGCATTGAAAGAGAGGCTCCACGTTGAACGATTTGAAGTCCAAGAATTGGATCGCGGCCTCCTGGAACCAGGTTAATCCAGGCAAGCAAGTCATCCTTGGCATCGAAAGCGTGGCCTTCAAAGCCCAATCGGCGCTGCAAGAGGTGATCGTCGCCAATGTTCCGGTTTTTGGGCGCGGCCTCTTTCTCGATGGCAACGTGCAGCTCTTGCAGATGGATGAGTATATCTATCACGAACACGTTGCCGTCGTGCCGCTCTTGTTTCACCCTGCGCCGCGCCGCGCGCTCATTCTTGGCGGCGGCGATGGCCTGGTGTTGCGTGAGGTGTTGCGCGACTCGCGGGTTGAACACGTGACGCTGGTTGACATCGATGCCTTGGTGCTCCAGGCCTGTCGCACCCATCTCGGCGCGCTGCACCGCGGCAGTTTCGACGATCCGCGCGCGAACATCGTTGTCGACGACGCGCGCCAATTCCTCGCCGCCAAGCACTCGCCTTTCGATATCGTGATCGTGGATCTGGTCGACCCGTATGGGGAAGAGGGAAGAGCGCTCTATCGCGAAGTTATTGGACTGGTCAAGGGAGTGCTCGCCCCTGGCGCTATTGTCAGCAGCCACGGCAGCTCCGCAGACCCGCCCGGATATGTGGTCTTGGAGGTCTATGCTCTGCTCCGGCAGTATTTCGCGCACCTAGCGCTGCATCGCGCCTATATTCCCTCGTTTGCCGAGGAGTGGGGATTCCTGCTCGCATCTGACGCTGTTGACTTCGAGCAGGTCACGTCGACAGACCTGCAGGAGCGCGCGCGGCGCCTGTCTGGCCCGCTGCGCTCGATCATCCCCGAACAGTATCCCCTGGCCTTTCGCTTGCCGCCAGCGCTGGCGGAAGCGCAGCGTCAACGTCAGGCCAGACCGCCAGATGAAGTCGCCGCCGATGAACCAGAGTTCCGATGGATTTACCAGGATGGATGAGGCGATGAGCGGAAGAGCTGATGAGCTGATGAGCTGATGATGTTCATCTCGCCTCGTCGCTTCGTCACCTCATCCGCTCCTCTACTCTTTGGTATAACACAGCACGCTGTATATTCATATGGAGGCAGCAATGAGCGGCTCAACCGTGACATTTTCGGTCATTGTTCCCACGCTAAACGAAGCTGAAAATATTCAGAGTTGTATCGCCAACATCCAAGCTATCGATCCCGTTGTTGAGATCATCATCGCCGACGGCGGCAGCACCGACGACACCGTACAGCTTGCCACGGCGGCCGGCGCCATCGTCTGTCGGACCTCGCGCGGGCGCGGGCCGCAGTGCAATGCCGGCGCTGCCGACGCCACGGGGGATGTGCTGTTGTTCCTGCACGCCGATACGCAATTGCCCCCCAACGCCTTCACGCTGTTGCGCGAGATCTTCGCAACCCCAGACGTACAGTGCGCCAAGTTCCGGCTCTGGTTCGACACCCGCGATTGGCTGCTGGATCTGGCAGCGCTCTGCATGTGGGTCGACACGATTATGACCAGCTATGGCGACCAGTGTATTGTCGTACGCCAAACATTTTTCCATGACCTGGGCGGCTTCCCCGCTTGGCCGCTGTTCGAAGATGTGAACTTCTTCGAGCGCGCTAGGGAGCGCACCTCCGTCTATGTTGTCCCGGCCTGTGTGATTACCTCAGCCCGGCGCTTTCTCCAGAATGGGGTCGTAAACCAGTTACTCCACGATTTCTGTTTGATGCTGCAATATCTGTGGGGAATGCCCCCCCAGCAGATTGCCGAGATGTACGAGCGACAGGGGGCTGTATTGCGCGGCGCCTAAGCTCTAGCCGCATATTTGAAGAGACGAGGAGGCGGAGACGCGAGGAGGCGCTGAGACGGTGAGGTGAAGCGGTGACGAGCAGATGAGACGCTCGTTACTCCGCGTCGAATACCACGTCCACGCTCACGGTGAATCCTTCCAATAACCGCGACGTTGCAGTCTCGCCGCGCGGGAAGCGGCCATGCTCCACGTAGGCGTCGCCCGCGAGCATCAGCACCGTGATCGTCTCATCGAGCGGGTTGACGATCCAGTACTCGGGGATGTCCGCCTCGGCGTAGTCGGTGCGCTTCGTCACGGTGTCGCGGTCGAGGTCGTCGGGGCTGACCACTTCGACCACCAGATCGGCGCCAAGCCAGTAGCGGTCCTGGTTGTGTGGGTCGTTGGCGTCGCGCAGCACGAGCAGATCAGGCTCCCGGTATTTCCCTTCACGAATGCGCAAGCGCAATGGCGCAAACAGGACTTTGCCGCCCCGTGGGCGAATGAAGGCGACAACAAGCTCGTACAAAAGCGCCAGGATACTTTGATGCTTGCGGGTTGGCATTGGCAGCACCTCCACAACGCCATCGGTGAACTCGATCAGATGGTTGGTCTGGTCGCTCAGTATCAGGTACTGCGTCTCGGTCCAGAGGCCCTGCAGCGGTTCAAGATTGATCTCGGACATCGTGGCGGGCCAGACCATCCGCAAGATCGGGGTATGTACGTCGGTTGTCATAGCTGTCACTCCGCGTCGAACACCGCATCCACGCTCACGGTGAATCCTTCCAGTAGCTTTGAGGATGCTATATCACCGCGCGGGAAGCGGCCATGCTCCACGTAGGCGTCGCCCGCGAGCATCAGCACCGTGATCGTCTCATCGAGCGGGTTGACGATCCAGTGCTCGGGGATGCCGGCCTCGGCGTAGTCGGCGCGCTTCGTCACGGTGTCGCGGTCGGGGTCGTCGGGGCTGACCACTTCGACCACCAGATCGGCGCCAAGCCAGTAGCGGTTCTGGCGGCGCGGGTCGTTGGCATCGCGCACCAGCAAGATGTCGGGTTCGCGGTACTTGTCAGGGCGAATCTGGAGGCGCAGCGGTGCGAAGCGCACTTTCCCGCCCGCCGTTTCGATGAAGGCGCGCAGAGCCAAGAACAAGAACTCGAGGATCGCCTGGTGGTTTTCGCTTGGCATTGGCAGCACCTCCACAATGCCATCAGTGAACTCGATCAGATGGTTGGTCTGGTCGCTCAGTGTCAGGTACTGCGTCTCGGTCCAGAGGCCCTGCAGCGGTTCAAGATTGATCTCGGACATCATGTCGGGCCAGACCATCCGCAGGATCGGGGTATGCACATCGGTTGTCATAGCTGTCACTCCTCACTGCGTTCGCTCCGTGCAGCGTCAGTATACCCCGCTTTGTTGCGCATCGCAATAACCAGCGTAAGCTTATAGTGCTGCATCAAAATTCTGCAATAGAATGCAGATAACGCATAATTGCTGTGGATTCCCGCAGTGCATGCCAAAATGGGATCAGGATGTTTGCGCAAGCGAAAGCTTGCCAGTTCACTTTTCTTTCCGCGTTGGAGAAAGGGCAACCTAATCAGCGTAGACATGCCCTTACGCTAATGGCAAGAAGCACGCCACCGCACTCCGGGCGTCTGTGGTGGTTTTAACAGCGGCTTGTGTCACTCCACGCCTGCTGGCGCCTTCCCGTTGCACCGTGCGGGCCGATCCGAAAGACCAGCTTCATTCTCTAGAGGCGTAGGCGGGGCCAGATAGTCACACAACCAGTCGCCAATGAGATTGATGGAGAGGGCGGTGAGGGCAATGGCAATCCCGGCAGCGTGGCCAGCCACCACGTCTGACGCAGGTAATCGCGTCCGTCGGAGAGCATCGCCCCCCAAGAGGGAACCGAAGGCGGCACACCCAGCCCCAGGAAGCTGAGCGTTGCCGCTAGAATGATAGTTGCCGCCAGATGGAAGCTGACGCGGTGATAAATTCCGTCTCGCGTAAAGCCAGGACTTTACTTCGCACGATACGGGCATATTGGGACCAGCCTACCACCCCTAACACTAGAATAATGTTGACCAGCCCCGGCCCTAATACATCCATAACAGCAATATAAAGGATAATTGCCGGGAAGGACAGTTGAATATCCAGCAACCGCATAATGATATTGTCAAGCAGGCCGCCAAAGGATCCAGAGACCAACCCCAAGAAAACGCTGATGACGCCCGAAATGGTTATGACTATGCAGCCGACAAGCTGTTCGGATGTAGTCTTCAGACAAAACCTCCAGCATGCACGAGCGCATCATCCGCGCGTTGTAGGCGACGTTGAATAAACCCAGACTCAACGCGGGCAGCATAAGGTGAGCCGCTGTACCGCGACTGGCCACGGGAAGCCAGCCCAAATGCACCCCGAAACCAGCGCCATGACCAAACCGAGCCAAAAGACCGGGATTGACTGACCCAAAATGCCTATCGTCATCACCAACCATCCCAGATGGTATTGTGCCGGGTTACAGCGAGAATACCGATGGGGATGCCAACGATGACCGCGACGAACATAGCGGCCAGGGTCAATTCGATCGTCGTCGGCAGACGGCTCATAACCAGTTGAAAAGCCGGCTGCTTCTGTTTCAGCGAGACGCCAAAGTCGCCCCGGACCGCTTTGCCCAGGAAATCGAGATACTGGACATACACCGGACGATCGAAGCCCATCGTGTGGCGAAATTCCTCGATCTGCGCCTGGGTCCAATCCTCACCGGCCATCAGCATCGTCGGGTCGCCACTGAGATACATGAAGAGGGCAGTCACCCCCAAAAGCACTGGGATCGTTTGTACAAGACGTTCAATCGCATAACGTAGCATATGTCTTCAACCCTAATACAAGTCAGGATGTCATTAGTGAGAGACCTGGTGAGCAGACCTAACGTATTGAAGGACTCGCCATTCCAGAACTTAATCCCTTCGCGCAGCTTGAAACGCCAGGTCACCTTGTCATACAACACGTAGTAGGATTTGGCCAAGCGGGGCTTGAACTCCACGACCCGGTTATAATCGGTCAGCGCCTCAAAGATGTTACTAAAGACATTGGCGCTGACGCCGGATTCGCCAAATTGCGGATCGAGGGTTTCGGGCTCGGTGCTCTCAAGAAAGATCACCGGTTTTTGACGAACAAGAACGGTTGGCGCTGACTGCGCCGCCGATTGTGAAACTTCGGACGGATCGGCAGCAGTACATGCGGCTAGGGTGGCGGATGTGATTGAACCGCCTGCTAACAGGCTTGCCATACGCAAGAACTGACGCCGCGACAGGGTATTTGTAGGCGCTTGCATATCTGGTTTGTTTTGTTCCCCACATTTGTCTTTCATCTGCCCTACCTCCTTATTCTATGCACAAGAGAACCATGTAATCGATCTCATTTTTGGTCTACCCATGCGTCTCTTGCCTTAGAAGCTGTCTGAAAAGCCGTTTGACCCGGCAAGAACGGGATCACAAACTGGGAAAGAGCGGAGCATCGGCACATCAACATGTGGAATGCGCA
>JAKSDJ010000624.1 GCA_022360155.1 Chloroflexales bacterium
AGGCTAGGGGATGTTTGCGAAATCTATTCTCCCGTTTCCGAGTCGGCCATCATCCATGCTGAAGTGGTTGGATTTCGCGATCATAGACTTTTGCTCATGCCGTTCGAAAATCTGGAAGGCGTGCATCCTGGAAGCCATGTTCGTCTAAGCTCAGGATTGAGCAAGATTCCCGTAGGCGATGAAGTGCTGGGCCGCGTGTTGGATGGCTTGGGAAAGCCCATCGACGGCTTGGGGCTTATCCATTATCGACAGGAGCGAAACCATTCGCGCCATGCTCCCAATCCCCTGAAACGCCGACGCATAACCGAGGCTTTCGAAACGGGCGTGAAGTCGATCGACCTGTTTTGCCCGGTAGGGATAGGACAGCGTTTAGGCATCTTTGCAGGTAGTGGTGTAGGTAAATCGACAATACTCGGAATGTTGGCTCGAGGCTCCAATGCCGATGTGAACGTTATCGCTTTGGTAGGGGAACGCGGTCGCGAGCTCCGCGAGTTTATCGAGAAGGATCTTGGTCCGGAAGGAATGCGAAAGTCCGTCGTAGTGGTCGCCACTTCCGACCAGTCGGCTCCGCTTCGCTTGAGAGCGGCTGATCTGGCGACTTCGATCGCCGAGAATTTCAGAGAGTCCGGAAAGAATGTTCTTTTTCTGATGGATTCCGTAACGCGCTATCAAACAATAGTGGAACAAGTGCTCACTCGGTATTTGGAAATCACGTATACCAATGGCGACATTCATAATGAGCCCATTTTCGACCGTGCGGCGGGTCGCTATATCATTATCTCAAGTGGCTGGCAGGGCGTGCGCCGAGTCCATGGATGCTTACTCCATATCAACATGCAAGACGGCAAAGTATGGATTCAACGCGATGGCACAGAGCATGGAATTGCCAATGATCTGGTCGCGGCGGGTATTCCCCGTGACCATATTGTGCTCGGCTTTTACACACCTGCGGCCCGTCAACACACCGATTTTGCACCAGCGTGAGCCCGACATCAAGCATCACAGCGACCCCAACGCCTAAACATCGACTTGTAGCGAACCCACATGTGGCGCCGACACGATCGTGGCTATGCTGAAGGTGAGAGTCGATCCGGCTGCTTTCCCAATCCGGAGGTGCGCCGCCACTAGAGCCCAGGCATTGGGGAGCTAGAAGTAATACCTTTCTAAGTATTGTGGCTAAAGGTCATCACAGATGTGGACTTCGCGTAGTGAAGAGCTGACCGCAGAACAGGGGTTGCGGTTTTTTTTCGATCTCGACACGCAGCCTGCGACCTTCGCGGATGTCCTGCACGGCTGGCAGAACGATACAATGTTTCGCTCAATGTTCAACGCCGTGTTGGCCGATGCTCCGTTCTCTGCTTTCCGCTGGGAAACGCCGCCGGTCACCGTCACCACGGTGGCCCGACCGTTCGAGTTTGTCTTGTTGGATAGCCCATGGCTGGCCCGCCCTCCCGACCCAGAAGCTTTCGCCGAGCACTTCACAAAATCACCTACAGACAGTGTCCTGGCATTCCCCAATCTCGGCGGAGACGCAATCATGATTGTGCCGTGCCCGAAAAGCGCACCGTCGGCTTATGGGTATCTCGCGGCGTTCGTTCGCGCGGCGCCCGAAGCGCAGCGCCATGCCCTATGGCAATTGCTTGGCGAGGTGATGGCGCGACGGATCGGAGCCAAACCGGTCTGGCTCAGTACCGCTGGGGGTGAGGTTGCTTGGCTGCACGTGCGGCTCGATGATCAGCCCAAGTATTACAGTTTCAGGCCGTATTGCCAGCGCCCGATTGCGTGAATCGATCTTTACGGCGCGTTGTCTTTTTGTTACCCCTGTCGCTGCACAAGCTGCTAGATTCAAAGCAACTAAAAAACAACTGAGCATACTGGTAAGGACGCCAGGAAAGTGATGGTGATCTTATGGAACACAATGGTCAGACCATTCAAGCCATGTCGCCCATCTTTATCATTTCGGGTGGGGCAGGGGCGCTCGGCAAGCATGTTGCGCGTATTGCGCTGTCCCAATTCCCTGCCCTGAATCCGCAGGTGAAGGTCATCCCGCAGGTACGACATGCCAAGCATCTGGCTGAGGCTGTCGCTCAGGTCGCTGCACATAGGGGAACCATCATCCATACGATGGTTGACCCCGACTTGCGCCAGACCCTGATCGACCTAGCCCACGAACACGATCTCGTAGCGATTGATACAATTGGCGATCCACTGGCCCAAATGTCGGCGTTGTTCGAGCAAGCGCCATTAGGCCAACCAGGACTCTATCAGGGTGAGCACAATGCGTACCTAGAGCGCATCAAAGCCATCGAATACACGGTGGACCACGACGATGGGCGCAACCCCCACGAGCTGGATGAGGCCGATGTCGTACTCACTGGCGTGTCGCGAGTCGGTAAAACGCCGCTCAGTATCTATCTCTCAGTACTAGGCTGGAAGGTGGCCAACGTCCCGCTGGTCCGCGAGATTCCGCCACCGAAAGAGTTATTCGAGATCGACCGTCGGCGCGTCGTCGGTCTCATAATCGATGTAGATGTACTCGTCCAACATCGGCGCTGGCGCCAGTTTGGCTTTGTGGGAATGGGCGGCCACGCTTACACCGATCCTGAGATGCTCTACGAAGAAGTAGACGTGGCGCGCCGAGTCTTTCGCCGCGGCGGCTTTAGCGTCATCAATGTCACCAACAAACCGATCGAGGAGAGCGCCGACGAAGTCATCGCGCAGATCAGCCGCTGGGTCGAGCACGCGGTTACAAATTAATCTTGCACATGATTTACCTTCGGACTCCAAAGACCGGGGCATACAGGAATTGTGACAATCTGGCTGGCTAACCAGGGCTTTTTCTCTCCACATAGCTGATCCCACGCCTGAACGTTGGTGTCAGGCTGGTATCACGATGTATAAAAGTATAAAAGCCGCCGGCTCCGGCGAATCGGAGTGCCTGCCCGGCTGTTGAATCGCAACACACTGCAGTCTATGCTATATACAGGAGGCTTGTTTTCTCTTGCTTTCACTCCTTCATGACTCGATTACCAAACCCTTGACCACACTGTCATACGGTTCGCCTCCCAGGCAGTCGGTCCAGATCCGGAGTAAGCGTTCCTGATCCAGTGCCACAATATAGACTCCGATATCGCATGTACCAATCACCGTCGGCTGGTACAACCTGGCGGGAAGACCCGCTACGGTCGTCTCCTGGATCGTTCGCACATTGACTGCCGTGTCGCTGCGCTCCTGCTCTTGCTCAAGCCAATCATCAAGCGACCCTGCAAACGAAATAATATTGAACGAGGGACCAAATGGCAGCTCAACCACCCCTGTCGCTACGGGATAGGTGACTGCTCCGGCGGCGAGAATCGGCCAATATTGATCGCCAGGTTTAATATTCGCGTTCCATTCGGCCTGCGGAGGAATGGGGATGACCAAGCCTTGCCAGGTGACGGTTTGCCAATCGGGTCGAAGTTGACCACTGGTTGTCGAAGGCAAGGGCGTGGATGGAGAAGGCGCCGCTTCCAGAGACGGAGACGCGGTCAGCGAGGCGGCAATCGGGGAAGACGGCTCCTCCAGAGACGGAGACACGGTCGGCGCGAGAGACTCCGCGGGATCAAAAGCGCATCCGGTCACGAGCAGGGTAAGACCAACCAGTGCGCTCAACAGCCCATGTCGGTAAAACGATTGTGAGTTCTGCCTCGATCTGCCCAGACGTACCATGTCCATCTCTCGCATTGCTTACATCGCTTGGGCCTGCGGGCGCTCGGCTTCTGCAGGCCCAAGCCAGTGACAATTTTGATCCAGCGCTCGCAACAATAACGCTACTGCGCCGGATTCAACACATGCCCCATGAACAAGATCGCCCCCGTCTCGCGCTCGATGATGGCAAAGATGAAAGGCCGATCGACAGTCATCTCCGCCCGCTCAAAGGCGCTATCTTCCATCGCAATACCTGTCGCGGCGGCAGCTTCCGTCCCTTGCTCATCGACAGTTATCGTTCCCTGATGCACTGCCTCACCAATAAACAAGCCCCCATTTTCCACCATGCCATTGAAGTCAGCTCCGGCATCGAATGGCAGGGGCATGCCCATCGCACTCAGCACCTCCTTGAGCTTGAGGGGCGTTTTCACATCAAAACGGGGCATCGTGAGCGTGATATCGTACTGCGCTAACTCTTCCCGAATAGCCGCAAGACCTGAAGCGCTCAATCCCTCAGCGAAGGCGCTGAAATTGCCTTCATCGGGCAGGAGCAACAACATATCGACTGTACGCCCGGCATAGGGCAGTTGCAGCGCCTGGTATCCCGCACCCGCAGCATAGGGCGCCTGTATGGAACTGCTGTTCATCAGCGCTGTGGAAGCCGTTGACCCATCCAGCAGCGTGAAGGGGCCGTCTTGTGTCGCGCTCTCCTCGAAGGGGAAAAGCCAGGCGGCATTGAAGTAGATTGCATTGACCAATACCATCCGGGTGTTAGCCGAAAGCATGCCCGCCGGCAGCAGTTCCGCGATTCGGTCGGCAGTCTGCTCCGCGACCCAGGCGTTGATCTCGTCGCGGACCGCATCCGACTGCTGCGCGAAATCAGCCACGCGCAGTCCCGATCCGTATTGCTGAGCGAGCAGTGTGAGATAATCCTCCTGGAACGGAACGCCTTGTTGACCCCACACGGCATTAGCACTGCGCAACTGAAAGCGATCTCCCTCCTCTGCTGCGCTCGTGTTCGTTGCGTCCAGACTATCCAGGTGCTGCGCCAGCGCGTTGAAGGCCGTGTGCTGGTCTTCCTGCGGCAAGAAGCGCAGCGCCTCAGTCATTTGCGCCGCAGTTTCGCCGCGCGCACCAGCGTACACCATCGAGAAGGCCTGGGCAATACTGGCGGGCGAGTAGATCAGGTTTTGCTCGCTATCTGCGGAGGTAGCCTGATACAGATCGACGGCAAAGGTGTTCAGCCCTTCGACCAGGGCGGCTACTTCCGTCGCCGTAAGCGCAGGCGGCGCACTTCGCGGCAGATCGGCCCGGACCAGGCGAACCTCTGGGGCGGATGCGTCTATTGGCAGCGCTGTCGGCGGCTGTGTCGGCGCTGACGGTGCTGTTGGCGGTGTTGTCGTTGATGTTGACGGTGTTGTTGTCGATTGTTCGTTCATAGTAGTTTGGTTGGTCATATCGGGAGTCCCTGGCAGGGCAGCCGGTGTTGGTGAGCCACAGGCCGCGAGGAGAACTGCGCCGAGTAGAATGCTGCTAATTCGTTTCATCGTTTTCTCCTTCGATATTCTCGTCGCGCTCGTGATATTTGAGTCGCAAAGGTTACGTCGGGATGCGGCAGCGTGTACTGCCAATCCAAAACGACACGGGTCATGTAAAGACTGGCTTCGCCGAAGAACATTCTATGCATGGGGTACACACAGCGGCGACACGGGCCGCGCCTGGTGAGGAGGACAATTGGCCAGCGATGCATCGTCTTTTCTCCATCCTACGCGCTCGCCATGCAGACAGGGGCGTGGTTTCGCGCAATGCGGTGCTTGATAACAAGACGACTCAGCGCGCCAGGAAGTTCCCGGGAACGGATATGGAACTAGCAAAGTTTCGTCGGCGCAGATGAAGAAGTGATTATGACAAACCAGATCGTACAAGTGTTAGGAGAATAACGCTATACAAGGGCTTTTTGTCGTTTGCCGTTGCGCTACGGCGATGCTATACTTCTCTGGTCGACTGCTCTTTCTCCCCTCAATACGTAGGATTAACGATGAGCTTCCGGGACTTGCAAATACGCGATTGGGAGCAGTTCAGCGAAACCCAAGCACGCGCCTATATCAACGAATTAGCCGCCGCGCTTCCCCAAGCTGTGCGTGTGGCGGGTTTGTCCAACTGCACTTATGCTGGGCGGACACAACGGATTGCGCATTTCGTGTATGACAAAGCCTTGTTTGCACTCATCCCTGGTTGTCAAGTTCAGCTTGGCCACGACGTCAGCCGCTTCCAACCATCCATCGCCCAACTCGAGTCCTATCAGGCAAGCGCCAATGAGTACGCCATCGATGCCGACATTTACACATTCGTTGATCAGATGACATGCTCTCCGCGAATGGTCACCCTCACGCCCTTCTTGCTGGAAACCCAACCGCGCGAGATCGGATTAGAAGCCATCTCCCCAGACGATCCGACGATTCGCCAGATCATCGAGCAATACGCGAGTAGCGTCGTAGAGCTTTACAAACAGTATCGCGTACGATGCAACCCGGATGGAACGATCGAGGCATGGCGTATCGTGAGCAAAAGCCACGAAGACATCGTGCGAGATCTCGCAGCAGATGGCCTCCGTTTGCCCAACATCGATGAGTGGGAGTACGCCTGCGGCAGCGGGTCGCCAACCCTGTTTCGCTGGGGTGATGCATGCCCTTGTGATCGCTACCCGACGGATAACACGGCGGATGAAGTATGGCGCAAGCGCGAATGGGTGCGTTCAGGCGGCAATATTCCATTTACACAGGATTCACCGGATTGGGATCTGCATCTACGACCCAACCTGTTCGGACTGTCGATTGCGCAAAACCCATATCATTGGGAAGTTGTGGCCGAGCCATCTGTGATGTGCGGCGGGGATGGCGGCATCAATATCTGCGGGGGCGCCGGCTTCTTCCTGGGTTGGCTCCCTTTATCCACGGCGTACTGGAACGACAGCATCCACGAATGGCTGGACGAAGAGCCTGATCTGAGCAATAGTTTCATGCGTCGGGTTATCCCTATACCTTAAACAGGATAACCCCAAAACGGCGAGCACACTCAGTCCTCATCGCAGCGCATCACTAGTAACCGGACGCCCTGGCGAAAGATCCCCAGCAGAATGTTCCCGATGACATAGATACGCCCAAGGGTGGCGGGTAGCGCGCGGGGTTCGACGCGGCGAAAACCGAAACGCTGATAAAAGCCTTCCATCCGATCGGCGCAAGTCAGGTAGAGCGGCGCCGTGGTTCGCGCCTGAATGGACCGAACGAGCATCGCCCCAATGCCGGCGCCTTGCCGAGATGGAACAACGGCGAGGGAGGCCAGCTCGTAGACGCCGTCGCGATGCAGTTTGATCTGCACAGTTCCGATGATGTCCCCCGCCTCCTCAGCTACAAAAAAGCGAGACCAATGCAGACTCATAGGGTTGATCCGAGCCGCGCGCACAATCCGCACGATCGTTGCCTGATCATCGGGCATGGCTGGGCGAATAGCGATGGGCATGAACGAGGCAGATCCATTCTAGCAGCGCTGAAAAAAACATTATGTCAATAAAAACTCAACAACTGATCAGGCCGCAAGCTCATTGTCCTAGCGTGTTCTGGATAAGAAAAAGGACACCAATCAGCGCCGGCTGATGCACGAGGTAGATGGCCAGCGAGTGTCTGCCCAGCCAGATCAGCCCGCGCAGCGGGGGCAGGCGCGATAGATCGGACAACCCGATACGACGTTTTCCGTGGGGATAGAACATTCGGCCCGTAGCGATGCCGAGCAGGGTTACCCCAAACCAAGGCAACACTGGGTAATAATCAACCATTGCTACACCGGACTGGAGCACGCCCAACCAGATGAGCCATGGGAACGACACCGTCGTCTGGTTGAGCGCAAAGCCGCCCCCGATCAGCAGCAGGCCGGCGACGACACTGGACGATATCGGCAGGTATAGAAACGGCGTGGCCAGGATCAGCGCGCTGACCAGGAGATGCAGAATGCCGAAACGCACATACGCTTGGCCGGCAAACGCATAGGTCGCCAGGGTAATGACCATCCCCAGGCCGAACAAGAGCCCACCGCGGTGCAGGGTATAACGGACAACGCGCGGCCAGGGTTGGGCGCGACGTCCCGCCCATAACACCAGCGCAACGCCTGACAGAAAGATAAAGGCCGTCCCAATGCTGCGTGCAAAGGTCTGCCATCCCAGCGAAAAGACGTTGATCCCGGCAAAATCAAAATAGGCCAGATCCCAGACCAGGTGGTAGAACACCATCAAGACGACGGCGAGTCCTCGCGCGCCGTCGATTTCCCAGATGCGCAGAGCCGGATCATTCAGTCTACTGGCATCGACGTGATGGGTTGTATCCGTTACGTGCATAGCAGTACTTATGCAAGCTCCCCTTCGCGCACGAAGACCAGGCACAGAAGCGCCACACTAATCAGCGCCGCGCTCACCAGAGCATTGGACATATACCCAAGGTTGGCCCAGAGCGGCGCGCTCATCTGCGAGCCAATAACATTGCCAAGGCCGGCTGTTGCGACAGCCAGGGCGAGCACCGTCGCCCGGACATGCGGCGCTACCCCCGAAACCAGGGTCATGGTTGCTACAATCGCAAACTCCTGGAAGAGATAAAAGCAAAAGAAGAGCGCCAGAAATGGCATCCAGTTTCCCCCGCTGAGCGGCAAGACGACCATACAAGACGCCGTCAGCAGCAGGCTTATAAAAACAGCACGCCGTTTACCCAGCCGATCGACGAGCAGCGCCACCCCGCCCGATCCCATCAGTTCCGCGACACCAATCATCGCGAACAGTTGGCCGAGTTGGCCTTCATCGGCCTGGAACCCTACCTTGACCCAGGCGCTCTGCATGACGACAAACGTATTATAGGCGCACATCAGCAGACAAGACAAGAGCAACGCTGCCAAGACGCTCGTTGAGCGCAACGCTCGCCACTCGATGGTTGGTGTAGCCTGATACATTCTGCGTGGGGTTGCCGGCAGCGCAAAAGAGATCAGCGCCAGCGCGACCACGCCGATGCCCGACAATATCCAGAAGACCGGCGTTGTGTCACGTGTTTCGTGGACGAGTTGCATCAGCGGGGCCACGCCAATCAACGCGGCGCCGGCCCACGATGTTTCCAAGATGCCGAGACTCCGACCGCGCCGCGCGTAGGAGGTGCGGGCGCTCAGATAGCTCTGCGCAGACGGTTGATACAATGCGACCGCTAACCCGATCAGCCCATAACCCATCAGAAAGAACCCAAACGTTGTCGCCTGGGCGCATAGCAGCGCGCCCGCACACAGCAACGCCAAGCCCAATCCCATGGCTGTTCGCTCGCCACGCATGTCGGCCAATACGCCGCCGAGCGGGCTGATCATGGTTGCGAACGCCTGGATAGTCACCAAGGCGCTGACGGTGCGCAGATCGACGTCCAGTTGCAGGGCAAGAAAAGGCTGGAGCGGATAGATAATCCGAAACGCCGTCACGAGGACTAGGCGACCGACAGTAACAAGAGCGAGTTGCGCCTTGGTGAGCGAGTCAGAGCTTGCCAGCGCAACGTTCGAATCAACAGATGACGATGTCTCGATCATCGACAGCGATCCGTCTCAGAACCATTATTGGGCAATAGTATGAGCAGCAAACAAATCTCCTCTCGTTTTCCGGACGCGACGCCAAGATCCGCGTTAGGGCCATCCATTATACATGACATTGACAAAACTTACGCAGTCGCTTCCCAACACGCTACAGAGAGGAGTATTCGAGTCAAAACTCACCAATATCTCGGTAGCGCACCTTTTCCAGCAGCAAGAAGCTAACCGCCGTTGTCAGCATCAGGATCGTGCTGAGCGCGAGCGCCTGGCCATAGTTTATTGCTCCAGGCTGGCCGAGCAAACGGTAAATAACGATTGGCAGCGTGGGATACTCGGGGCGGGCAATGATCAGCGTCGCGCCGAATTCTCCTAACGAGACGGTAAACGCGAAGACCACCCCGGTCAGCAGCGCCGGAAAAATCAGTGGGAGATCCACCTCACACCAGACCCGCCCCGGCGCAGCGCCCAATACCGCCGCTGCCTCGCGCAGCCGCGGGTCAAGCCCGCGGAGCACCGGCAACAGCACCCGCACCACAAACGGCAGCGCGACCAGCGTATGCGCCACCGGAATGAGCAACGGTGAAGCGCGCAAACCGGCGAGCAGCGGCACACTAAAACCAAGCAACAGGCCCAAACCTAGCGTCACCGGGCTGGTGCCTAGGGGTAGCGTGAACAGCGTGTCGAGGAGCGAGGCGACCAGCGACGCCGGGCGACTTCCTGTCTGGCGTCGCTGGCTCCTGGTCTCCTGTTCGGCCAACAAATACGCCGCCAAACCGCCGATCAGCAACGCCAGCAGCGCCGTCAGTCCGGCGAAGATCAGCGAGTTCGTCAGCGCGGTCAGCGGCGGCACATAGAAGATCGACCCGGTCCGATTCTCGGTCAACGCCGCATAATACTCCAAGGTATACCCCGAGGCGTCTCGGCCCGCCACTGTGACCGAGCGCAGCGCCAGAGCCAGCAATGGCGCGCCAAGCAACAGGAGCAGCACCAAAATGTTGACCGCCGCCAACGTCCTGGCTCGCCAGGTCAGCAAGCGACGCTGGATTCCATGCCGTGGGCGCAAGTCGAGCGGGACGGCGCTGCGCGCAGCCAGCCGGGTATAGAACAAGGTGAAGAGCAGCGTGCAACCCAACTGCACCAGGGACAGGGCCGCCGCAATATCCAGCTGGAGCAACTGGGCTGTCTGGCGATAGATCTCAACCTCGACCGTCGCGAAGCGCGGCCCGCCCAGGATAATGATCACGCCAAAGCTGGTGAAGGTAAAAATGAAGATCAGCAACGCCGCCGCGCCCAGCGCTGGAAAGATTAAAGGCAGGGTAATCTCGACCAACACCCGCCAACGGTTGGCCCCTAATACTGCAGCAGCCTGCTCCAATCGGGTATCCAGGTTGCTCCAGAAGCCACCGACGAGCCGCAGCACAATCGTGTAATTGTAAAAGACGTGGGCCAGCAAAATAATCGCCAGGGTGTTCTGGATCTGGATTGGCGGCTGATCGAGACTGAATACATTCTGCAACCAACTGTTCAGCAAGCCGCGTGGGCCAAGCAGAGCGCTAAACGCGGCAGCCACCACAACGGTTGGCATCACGAAGGGCGCGGTGGAGATAGCGCGCAGTAGCGCCTTGCCGGGGAATTCGTAGCGAGCGAAGACGTAGGCCGCCGGTAAGGCCAACGCCAGCGTCAGCACCGTGGACAGAAGCGCCTGCCAGACGGTAAACCAGAACACGCGCAGGTAGTAGCCTTCGCGCAGCAGCGCCAAGATCCCCTGAGCGCCTTCAGCAAAACTAAACTGGAACACCACCGCCAGCGGGTAGAGGAAGAAGAACGCGAGGAAGGCGATAGGAATGAGGAACCCGGAACGTCGAATGATAAGAAAAGCAACCGATTGCACGCGAGCAGCGCGACCGGTCGCGCTGCTCGGATAGGTGTTCTGTCTCACGTCCATTGTTATCGCAACACGATGCTGGTCCACTCCTCGATCCACGCCTCGCGGTTCTGTTCGATCTGCTCAGGCGGGACGGAGGCCGGTTCCTCCGGCGCCTCAGCGAACTGCACGAACAGCTCGGGGATTTCAGCTTCCGGGCTCACCGGGTAGACGAACATTTGCAGGGGAATGTCATTTTGGAAGGTCGGTTGGAGCATAAAGTCTACGAAGCGCTCGGCCAGATCGCGTTGCTGGGTTCCCTTAAGAATACCCACAAACTCGATCTGACGGAAGCTGCCGCCGGGCGGCAGCAGATTGCCGGTGGGAGGTTCATTCAGCGCCCCATCGCTGAAGAAGACCTCGGCGGCCGGGCTAGTCGCATACGAGACCGCCAGCGGGCGCGGTCCCTCGCCGCTGCTGCCGCTGAACTGATTATAGTAAGCGTCTTCCCATCCCTCGCTCACATACACATCGTTCGCACGCAGATCGCGCCAAAAATCTTTCCAGGTGTAGTCGCCCTCCTCGCCGAAGTAGCTAATGGTCGTTAGTAGGAAGGCCAACCCCGGCGACGACGTGGCCGGATTTTGCACGACGAGTTTGCCCTGCCATGCGGGCTGGGTCAGATCTTCGAGCTGTTGCGGCAGTGCCAGCCCTTCCGCTTCCAGAGCGGCTTTGTCATAGTTGATAGCGACATAACCGTAGTCGACAGGCAGGAGCCGATTGCTAGGGTCGAGCTTCAAGTCAGTGGGAATCGCGTCGAGATAGGGCGAAGCATAAGGCTCGAAGATGTCGGCGTCGAGAGCGCGAGTCAGGAAGGTGTTATCGACGCCGAAGAAAACATCGGCCAGCGGGGCGTTCCGGCTGAGGATGGCCCGGTTTAGCGCTGTGCCGGTATCGCCCGACCTGAGAAATTCGATGCTAGCGTTATTCGCCTGCTCGAATCCCTGGATCACATCTGCACTCACATTAAAGCTGTCGTGGGACATCACAGCGAGTTTCGCCCCGTTTGTTGCTTCGGGTGTTGCGCTTGACGACGTTGCTGCTTCGAATGCGGGGTCGACGGACACTATATCAGACGCCGGTGTGATGATTGCCGGTGCGGGGGGATTTTCCGCGCCAGGTCGCCCGCACGCTGCGAGCAGAAGCACAAAAGCGAAGACGAGCGTGATTCTACGCATAACGACCTCCTCAAACAGACCAAAGAAACAAAAAAGCCGCTGACCTGCAAGGTATGGTCAACGGCCCAGATGACGCTGGCGCTTTCCTCCGCTGGTATAACCCAGGTCAGGTTCCACGGGTCGGCGGCATCGGTTGGGCCGCCCTCTCAGCCAAGCTCACCTGGCTCCCCGAGCGATATGCATGTTAGCGAACGCACTACAAGCGGCGATGATAGCATACGTGGATGGGGATGTCAACGAAGATTGCATCTCAACGCCATCATGCGCCGCATACTATACCTCACCCATTGCAATCACATTCCCTGCCGCTACGATTCCGAACAGCACGGTAAGTAGCAGCAAACCGTCCATCCCAGCTGCGTCCGTAAAGACGCCGCCCAGGCTACTGCCAATGATCTGTCCAAGGCCCAAAAAGATCGCGTAGAGTCCCATGACCACGCCGCGACTGGCAGGAAAAAATTCCGAACTATCGGCAAGATAAGCCAAAGCAATTGGTGTAAACCAGCTTGCCACGAAGACCGAGAGCAGGAACAGGCCAAACAGAACAGGCCGGCTTAGCGGGGGTAGACCAAGCGCCGGCAAATGATTGAGCATCCACAACCAGAGCGCCGCCGTCAGCAGCCCAACAAGCGCCACGCGCATAATCTTGGTGCGCCGGACCCACTGGATCAGGACGGTTGCCGCGTAGATCCCGATCATAAACGCCAGAATGTAGGCCAGATAGAACTGCGACAGAGCGCCAGAGGAGAACCCGCCCATCAAGGCCTGGCCTGTATCGCGCGGCACACCGGAGAGTTGGAAAATCATATGCGTGTTCCAAAGGCCAAGCACCGCATTGATAGCGATCCAGGCTGGTACGAAGCGCAACACATGGGCGCTGCTGAGAATGGCGCGATACTCCTTCCACGTTCGCTTCGGCGACTTGTGCGTTCGTACTTCGCGCAAACCCAGAGAGAAGACCAACATACTTGCCAGATAAAACAGCAGCAAAACATGAAATGTCACATGCCCTAGCGTATCCCACACCGCTGTTGCCCCGGCAATCCCGGCTGCAATCCCGATCAGCGACGCAACCTCGTAATAGCCCATAATTCGCGTGCGATGCGGCGATTTGGCGGTGATATCAGTTAGAAGACTGAGGGTTGTTGGCAGAGTCGCCGCCGTACTCAAGCCGATCAAAGCCTGGCCGACAAAGAGCAGCGGAATAAAACTGGTAAAGGGAAAAATCTGTGAGCCAATGACCCCGATCAAAGGGCCGAACACCAACAGCGGGCGGCGTCCAAATCGGTCGCTGAGGCCGCCCAGGATCGGCGAGAAGGCAAGCTCAACAATAAAAAAAGTCGCTGCTAGCATTCCTACTAGCAGCGGAGAAATCGCTTGGCCTGCATCGCTGAGACCGCGTAAGTATAGGGCAATACTGGCAGATGCGGCAGCTCCCGATAAGCGCAGAAATAAACTTCCGATCAACGCTGCTGCAACCGGCCCCAACAGCGACAAATGACCAATATTGCTCAACAGCGGGTAACGAGTAGGTGTGGTCGGGGGTTGATTGTTGGCCATGATTATTCACCACCAGGTCCATGAGGTCATAACTTTACAATATGATGGAGACATAAACTAACGCTCTATATAAACGGCATAGAAGGGCTTACATGGCTTCATATCATGGTTCGAGGCTATAGAAAAAGGGCCTTTTGGCATGATGCAGCCACGCCGACGCCTGACAAAAGCGCGATGTCAGCCGCCTAAACTGTCTGTTTTTGCACCTTTATAGTGCTATCCAGATAGTTTTTCAGGCGCTCATTAAGGCTGGCACCTAGCATTTTACCGCGTATAGGTACTGAAAATCAAGGAGGAATTGTGGCCGCCTAGGCCAATCGAATTGGACAGCGCCACGCGAACGGGCGCTATACGCTGCTGGTTGGGGACATAGTCGAGGTCACACGCTGGGTCTGGCGTTGTATAGTTAATGGTCGGGGGGAGACGGCCATGCTGGATGGCGAGTACGCAGATCAGGGCTTCGACGGCGCCGGCAGCGCCCATCATATGGCCAAGCATCGATTTGGTCGAACTGATCGCCAAGCGATAGGCATGATCGCCGAAGGTTTTTTTAATCGCCTGGGTTTCGACCATATCATTCAGTTGGGTGCCTGTGCCATGCGCATTAATATAGTCTACTGCGCCCGGCACAAGAGCAGCTTTGCGCAGCGCCAGCGCCATTGCCCGCGCCGAACCGGCGCCTTCATGATCGGCAGCAGCCATATGAAAGGCATCGTTGGTGCTGCCATAGCCAACAATCTCGGCCAAGATCGGCGCGCCCCGCGCCAGCGCATGATCCAACTGTTCGAGAACCAGCGCCGCCGCGCCTTCGGAGAGAACGAACCCGCTTCGTTGGAGATCGAAGGGCTTACAAGCTTGTTCGGGGTGTTCGTTGTCGTTCGCCAGGCCTTTCATTGTTGTGAAACCGGCCAATATAATGGGGAGAATCAGCGCATCACTACCGCCAGTAATCATCACCTCGGCATCGCCGCGCCGAATGGTCTCGAACGCCTCACCAACATTGTGGCCGCCCGTCGAGCACGCAGAAGTGACAGCCATATTCGGACCACGCGCCCCAAGCTGAATGGCGATATGCCCGCTTGCCGAGTCGACGATCATGTTGGCGATCAGCAGGGGGGCAACGCGGCGGTAACCTCTTTCCTGTAACACAGCCTGCTGGCTGAGTATCAAGTCCAGACCGCCTGCACCGCTGCCAAAGATCACCCCGACTTGATCAGGGTCTTCGCGGGTCATATCGAGATGTGCAGCACGCACTGCCTCCCAAACGGCATTGAGCGCATAGTGAACATACAGCGACATGCGCCGCGCTTCAGGCTGATTTACTGCAGGATCAAGGCAAAAATCCTTGATCTCGCCAGCAATGCGTACAGGAAAATCGCTAGCATCAAAGCGACTAATCAGACTAATCCCAGACTGGCCAGATAACAGTGCGTGCCAAGTTGTTGGCACATCAATGCCAACCGGCGTCACAGCGCCGAGACCAGTGACAACGACTCGATTCATCACTCAACTCTCAACTCTCAACTCTCAACTCTCAACCACGTCAGCAGGCTGTTCAGCAGCGGTACGTTCGTCAATGCTGTGTTTGATGAACTGGACAAGTTCCGTATCGCTCAAACTGATGCTCTGGACATTATTGCTAATTCGTTTGATCAAGCCAGAAAGCACCTGGCGCGGACCAATCTCGATAAAGGTTTCGACTCCATGACCGACAGCCGTCTGCACCGAGCGCGTCCATTGAACAGGGCGCGTCAACTGTTCGGTCAACTCGTGATAAACTTCCTCTGCCGTTGTTAACGCCTGCGCCGAGATATTGGAGAGCAATGGCACCTGGGGCGGTCGCAAATGGACGTGCTGGATCGTTTCCTGGAAGTTATGCGCAGCCTGTTGCATCAGCGGCGAGTGTGCCGCAATACTAACCGCCAAACGACGGACTAAGCGCGCACCGCGGGCCTTGGCTAATTCCATCGCCTTTTGCAGCGCCGCGAGATCACCGCTCAAAACCGACTGGCCAGGAGAATTATCGTTGGCGAGAGTAACAATGCCCACAACCTGCGCTTCTTCACACACCTCGCTCAAAGTCTCTGGATCGAGACCAATCACCGCCGCCATCCCGCCCGGACGAGTTTCGGCGCTCTCCTTCATTAAGCGGCCACGCTCACGCACAAGCTTGACCGCATCTTCGAAATCGAGCACGCCGGCAGCCACAAGCGCCGTGAACTCGCCCAAACTATGACCGGCCACGAGCGCCGGAGCAACCGCGTGGCCCAGGATGCTAAACCGTTCTTTCATCGCCTCTAAGCATGCGACGCTGACGGTCAGAATGGCTGGTTGGGCATTGATTGTATCATCGAGCTCTTCCTGAGGCCCCTCAAAACAGAGCTTCGAGAGCGGGAAGCCCAGGGCTTCATCGGCGCGCTCAAAGACATGCCGCGCCGCAGGCGAGTTCTCATACAACTCTTTCCCCATACCTACATATTGCGACCCCTGACCAGGGAAAACAAAGGCGATCTTGGCCTTCATCGAGTTTAGGATATCCACAAATATTCTCCTCGGTAGCGAACTATTTCCTATCGCAGACAGTACAAGCCGGGAGGCGAGACGTCCGCGGCAAGATTGATCTGCAAGAGTATATCATGGCTCTTTAGACTGTCAAACAGGTGAAACACTCGCGAAACAATATCGCTGAATGCTGAATAAGGACATAATGCAAGTAACATCCTCAAGGATTATAGCAAATTTCAAGCTCTCAAAAGTCACACGTGTCTCAGGCGATGAAACAACTCATAACACACGCGATGTTAACTCGATGGCTGAGTCAACGTTGCAGCTACGCTTGGAATGCAACCAGTCCTACTGCTGCATTCCAAGCGATTGCCAACGTTGAAGCGTCCTCGTAATATACTATAAACAGGCTTGAACACAGCTCTAATTCTTATATACCGTTAGTGAAACCAGCTTTACCTTGTGCTATACTGTAAGAAGCTACCAGCAATCAGGTATTCAGTGCTAAAATGGATTTCTGTTGCAAGCTGGCAGCTTCATACGAAATAGAGGAATAACTATACTATGAAGCTTGAACGATTTACGGAAAAGGCGCAAGAAGCTTTTCAAGAAGCTCAAGAGATAATGCAGGAGCAGCATCATACCCAGCTTGATGTTGAACACGTTTTTCTGGCGATGTTGCGACAGCGCGAAGGGTTGACTGGGCGCGCGCTATCTCGTCTCAATGTTGACGCGGAATTGGTAGCCCAGAACGTCGAGCGCGAACTTGAAAAATCACCAAAAGTCTATGGCCAGTATGGCTACGGCAACCAGGTCTACGTCACGCCGCGCACCCAGCGCTTGGTCAAGCGCGCCGAAGAAGAAGCCAACCGTCTAAGCGACCAATATGTCGGGGTCGATCACCTGCTGATCGCGATTAGCGGCGAGCGTGAGGGCGCCTCATCCCGACTCCTCCATAAGTTTAATGTCGATCAGGAGCGTATCTACCAGGTATTGATGGACATTCGCGGCAGCCAACGCTCCGACGATCCTGGCGCCGAGAGCCGCTACGAGATCTTGGCGAAGTACAGCACTGACCTGAGCGAGCTTGCAGCTAACGGCCAACTCGACCCTGTCATTGGGCGTGACGCTGAAATTACCCGTATTATTCGCATTCTTTCGCGCCGCACTAAGAACAACCCGGTGCTTGTCGGCGAAACCGGCGTCGGTAAAACAGCCATCGCCGAAGGCTTAGCCCAGCGTATTATTGACGGCGATGTCCCGGTCACCCTACGTGATCGGAAGCTGCTCGCGCTGGATCTGGCCGGTATGGTCGCCGGCAGCAAGTTCCGGGGCGAATTCGAAGAACGCCTCAAAGCAGTGATGGACGAAGTACGCGCAGCCAAAGGCAAAATCATCCTCTTTATTGATGAATTACATACCGTTGTCGGCGCCGGTGCAGCCGCCGGCAGCATCGATGCCAGCAATATGCTCAAGCCTGCGCTCAGTCGCGGTGAAGTCCAGGTTGTTGGCGCAACAACGATTGACGAGTATCGCAAACACATCGAGAAGGACGCAGCGCTCGAGCGGCGCTTCAGTCCGGTCTTTATTGAAGAGCCTGATGTTGATACAGCGGTCGAGATGCTTCGTGGCTTGCGCAAGCGTTACGAGGATCACCACCAGCTTACGATCAGCGATGAGGCGATCACTGCGGCGGCGCGCTTGTCGAGTCGCTATATTATGGATCGCTTCCTGCCAGATAAGGCCATTGACCTGATTGATGAAGCCAGCGCCAAGTTGCGGATCGACATTTTCTCTATGCCGCGCTCGCTACGGGATAAGGAGACCGAACTCAATCAGCTTCAGCACGAGGAAGAAGAAGCTGGCTCCAAGCGCGACTATGAGCGGGCGGCGCTCCTCCGTGCGAGCTACTTGGCCCTGCAGAAAGAGTTTGACAAAGAGCGGGCCGCCTGGCTTCAGAGCAGCAATCTGGATGAGGTTGTAGACGAAGAAGATGTGGCGCAAATCGTCTCAAGCTGGACAGGCATTCCGGTTAGCCGTATGCTCGAAACCGAGCGCGAGAAGTTGATCGAGATGGAAGAACGCCTGCACCAACGCGTGATTGGCCAACACGAAGCGATTGTCGCCCTCTCTGATGCGATACGACGTGCGCGTAGCGGCCTGCGTGATCCACGACGGCCAATCGGCAGCTTTATCTTTGTCGGGCCGACCGGCGTCGGCAAGACCGAGTTGGCGAAGGCGCTCGCCGAGTTTATGTTCGATAGTGACGAGGCTCTGACCCGCGTCGATATGAGCGAATTCCAGGAACGCCACACGGTCAGCCGCTTGATCGGCGCACCGCCTGGCTATGTCGGATACGACGAGGGCGGACACCTTACCGAGAGTATTCGGCGGCGACCTTATCAAGTCGTTCTCTTCGACGAGATCGAAAAAGCGCATCCTGATGTCTTCAATGCCTTGCTGCAAGTCCTTGATGATGGTCGTCTGACCGACGGTCAGGGCCATACGGTCGACTTCCGCAATACCATCATTATCATGACAAGCAACGCCGGGACGGAACACCTCCAGGGCGGCGGCATCGGCTTTGGCGCCCGCGACCAGCGCATGAAACCGCTGGATATGAAAGAGGCGCGCAAGAAAGTCGACGATGCGCTCAAACAGACATTCCGCCCCGAGTTCTTGAATCGAATCGACGAGATTGTCCTATTCCATCCGCTCACAATGGAGGATCTCACTCGGATCATCGACCTGCAAATCAATGACCTTATCGAGCGTCTGCGCGATCAGCAACTCAGCCTGCGGCTCACGATGTCAGCAAAGGAATTGCTAGTCAATGAGGGTTACAATCCCTCGTATGGCGCTCGCCCGCTACGCCGCACCGTGCAGCGAATGATCGAGACGCCGCTCTCTCGCATGTTGCTCAAGGGTGAATTCCGCCTTGGCGACCTTGTCGAGGTGGATGTCGAAAATGGCGCATTGGTCTTCCAACGCAGCGGCTTGCTTGCGCTGGAGAGCAAGCGTCCAGCCGAGCCCTTGGGAGCTTGACGCAATGTTTGGATAGCATACTCAAAAGCCAACAGGGATGGCTAGGGAGAAGCCTCAACCCTTTGACACACGCAATACTTCTGGCAGCGCCCGCCGTCGGAAGTGTCTACGTAAATGAAGGAGGGACGCCTGGCGATAGTTAGGCGTCCTTTTCATGTTTAAAAATGTATGCTTGTTTTAGGGTTATGTTACATTATTTTAAGAATGTATACTTGTTTTAATATTGTGTTACACTATATAGTTGTTATAGCTATATCTCTCAGTACTCGCGCCCCGATAGAGGCGCGAATAAAATCTAACGATTTATTTACCTTTTACTGACAGGCTTAGGCATAACTATGGACATTATAGTCAAAGACTGTATATTTTCGGTTCGTCATGCTAATCGCACCGCTTTCTGAACGCCTTGCAGTGAAGCTGATTGTACGACCTTTAACTGATTTCTCTATATGAAATCGTTAAGAAACTCTTCATGGATTTCTGGTTAAACTGACGCCATTTTTTGCTACAGAGAGGACTCGAACGTGGGCACGAACCAACCAGACAACACAGCCACCATAACGTTTACGTCATATGATACAGTAGTCCAACCAAGCAAGGCATCGCTTCACGACAGAATGACCAGTCTAGGCTTGTTATTCGAAGCCACGCGAGAACCCGACCCGCTTCCGACCCTGAGCGAAATTGCCCGCGATCTGCTGCAGTCCGACGACGTCGCGCTGGCCGTGCCGGCACCATTAAGCCATGCTGACAACAGCAACACGTCACTTCTGATCCGACCAATAACGATTGGGGGGCGAGCGGTTGGACAACTGACCGCACGTCGTACAGCACCATTCGACAGTGACGATCAGGCGCTGGCCTCGCTCATTGGACAGATTATTGGCGCTGTTATCGAGCAATCCGCCCTCCACAGCCAGTTAGAGCAGTATCGCCAACAAGCCCAAGCGCACGACGACACCTTAGCGCAATTGCTCGACTTTAACCGGCACATTGTCAGCGGAGGCGCTGATTATCAACAGCTTGCACTGATGCTGGCGACACAAGTGCCAGCGATGGTTGGCGGCGAACGGGCCAGCCTGCTGCTCACGCCGCTTGAACAACCGGATACGCCTCAACTCGTACTCAGTAACGGTATGATTTCGTCCCCCGAACGCGCCAGGGTCGTCCGCGACAACGGTCTCGCCGGTATGGTTTTGCGCGAGCGCCGCCCAATGATCCTTGACGAGACGGAAACCGACCAACGCTGGTTGGCCTTAGCAGTTTGCGACCCGGATGAGCCCACTCGCTGTGCGATGGCCGTACCACTACCCTGGCATAGCCATCTGCTTGGAGCGTTGACGGTCACAACGACGCAGTCGCACGCCTTTGGCAGTTCCCAACTCGATCTCCTCGAACTCGTGGCCTGTCATGTTGCATTAGCGCTACATAACGCCACCCTCGAAACCAAATTCACCGAACTGACCACCGCCCTAGCAGATCTCATCCATAACCTCAACGATCCGCTCCAGGCGGCCCAGCTTGGTCTTCAGATGATACTGGCAACCCGAGAAGACGAAAACACATTCCATTTTGACGTTGATGATCTTGCGAAGATTACCGCCACTCTGGAACGGATCGGCGCCGTGAGTCGCCAACTCGCTGTTCTCCATCGAGGCTTGCTGAGCATCACACAACACTCTGATTCGGCTGCCCTGTAACAATGCCCTCCGCCCAGCGCGGCGCCATCCCCGCTGCAAAACGAACATTGATTGCCGCAGATCCACCCTATCTGCGGCAATCTTCATTCTCCGCGTTCTACTGCGGTTCATTGCTGAAGCTCTCGTGGTCAGATTTTCTTTACTAACTCCACGCCAATATCGGTTACAATAACAAGAGTACCGCTCATATCGCCCGATTAGACTGGAAAGCGAGTCGTTGCTCATGACGTTTGGCTCGATTGACGAACTCCAAGCCGCCCTAGCTGAATACGCCTATGTGGCCGATCGACCCTTGGCAACAGCTATCTACCTGTCGCTGATCCTCAACAAGCCCTTACTGCTCGAGGGTGAAGCCGGCGTTGGCAAGACCGAAGTGGCTAAAACATTGGCCAGTATGCTTGATCGCCACTTGATCCGTCTCCAGTGCTATGAAGGGCTGGATGTCAACAACACAATATATGAGTGGAACTACACACGCCAGATGTTGCAGATCCGACTGTTAGAAGCGCGCGGTGCGGCGCAAGAAGAGGCCGCCATCAAAGAGATCTTTGGACCAGACTTTTTGATTAAACGGCCATTGCTTCAGGCGATTGAAGAGAGTTGGCAACGCCCGCCGATTCTTCTCATTGACGAGATTGATCGCGCAGACGAGGAGTTCGAAGCCTTCTTGCTTGAACTTCTCTCCGACTGGCAGATCAGCATTCCGGAGATTGGCACCATTCGTGCTACGCAGCCGCCAACGGTGATCATTACCAGCAATCGCACCCGCGAAATCCATGATGCGCTCAAACGCCGTTGCCTGTTCTATTGGATCGACTACCCATCCTTGGAGAAAGAGTTGCAGATTGTGCGCGCGCGAATCTCCCAGATCGACGAGCGCTTGTCGCACCAAGTCGTGGGTGTCGTGCAGGAACTACGCCGGATGGATCTCTACAAACTACCCGGCGTGTCCGAGACTCTGGACTGGGCGACAGCCCTGGCTGCGCTGGATCAAACCGAACTCGACCCCAACCTGATCAACGATACGCTAGGCGCAATCTTGAAATATCAGGACGATATCGCGCAGGTACGAGGCAAGGGTATTCAAGAGTTGCTACGCAAAGCCGGATCACAGTAGCACATCGAGGCATAAGATTGAGGTTGCGTATGAGCGAGACTACACCGGATGTCGCCACGATCCTTGAAGAACTGCGGGCTGGGGTTCGTGCGCGGCGGCAAGCGCTGGGCGGCGGCGCCGATACACCAAGCAGCGCCCTGGAACGTCAATTGCAGCGTTGCGCCGAGCAACTGGAAATAACCCGCGTAGTGAGCGCCCACTGGCCGCTGGAGGGGCGCACGTTCTACCAACGAGCTTGGGCGATGGTGCATAAAGTCGTGCGTCGCTATCTGCGTTGGTATATCAATCCGATTGTTGAACAGCAGAACGCCTTCAACGAGGTGACGGCCCGTGCGCTACGCTTGTTGATCGAAGCGCACAGCGAATTACGGACAGAAGTGGAGCAACTGCAGCGCGAGCAAGACACAAGGGATGATCCTGAGCCGCAATCCGGCGATGGTGTGCATGCTGCACCATCACTGCCATCGAAATCGATCGACGAGCGGGCGGCGGCGCCAGCAGACTCCATCGAGCGCGAAACCCATCTGCTCACCCAGCGCCTCGCCGAGCGCCAGACTGTCAGTGCGCACTGGGCAATCCGTAACATTGCGCCGATTGGCTTGAGCAAGCGCATGATCCGCCAATATCTCCGCTGGTATATCAACCCGATCGTCGAGCAGCAGAATGCCTTCAACGCCGCAGTTGCAGCCATCACGCCGTCAGTGGCGTCTACCACAGCTGAGACCAAAGACCGGCTACGCAGCTTCGCGGATCGCGCTCGACCGTGATCCGGGATGCCTATAACACAATGTTCTCAGCCTAAATGCCCTTCACTTCGATGTCATCATGGAGCTCGGTTGTGTCGAAACGGATTATCATTTGCGCCACCCAGGTACCGTTCGTGCGGGGCGGTGCTGAACAGCTTGTTGATGGCCTGTACGATGCCTTGCGCGCGCGGGGTCACGAAGTGGAGATCGTGCGCCTGCCTTTTGCCTGGCGCCCGGTGCAACGCATCACCGAGAGCGCTCTGGCCTGGCGTCTGCTCGATATTACCCATGTCAATGGCGCTCCGGTCGATCAAGTCATCTGCACTAAGTTCCCCTCCTACTTGGTGCGCCACCCGCGCAAAGTCGTCTGGCTGGTTCACCAGCATCGCCAGGCCTACGACCAGTACGGCACGCCGTTGAGCGATTTCGTCAATTCTTCCGAAGACCAGACCGTACGCGACGCCATCTTTCGGATGGATCGGCGCGGCTTGGGCGAGGCGCAGGCAATCTACACGATTTCGCGCAATGTGAGCCAGCGCCTCCGCTATTTCAACGGGCTGAAAAGCACGCCGCTCTACCCGCCCAGCCGCTATGCCGCGCAGTTACACGCCGGTCCCTATGGTGATTATATTCTCTCTGCCGCGCGGCTCGATGCGGCCAAGCGGCTCGATCTGCTCCTCCATGCCTTGGCACACACGAATGATTCAGTGCAGATCATTGTCGCCGGAACTGGCCCTGACCGCGCGCGCTTGGAACAGATCGCCGCCCAGCTTGGCCTGGGGTCGCGGGTGCGCTTCCTTGGTTTTGTGGATGATGCTGCGCTGATCGAGCTCTATGCCGGGGCGCGGGCGATCTACTACGCGCCCAAGGACGAAGATTACGGCTTTGCGACGATTGAGGCATTTGGCGCGGCAAAACCGGTTGTTACCACTGATGACGCCGGCGGGGTTCTGGAGTTCGTTAACGATGGGGTCAATGGCTATGTCGTTCCTCCCGAACCGACGGCCATCGCCTCCCGGCTGGAGGCGTTGATGGCCGATGCTGAGCTGGCGAGACGCCTTGGACAGACTGGGCAACCCCAGGTAAATCCTATCAATTGGGATAAGGTGGTTAGCTCGCTGGTGGAATGACTACTCTGTCACACTACGCCTAGGCTGCACCAACCCTGTTTCATCACAAGGAAAGACGCAATGCGCGTATTGCTATTGCTGACGGCCCAAACCTACCGCGCGCCAGCATTCATTGCGGCGGCAGAGCGCCTGGGGATTGATGCGGTACAGGCGATCGATATGCCGGAGCAACTGACTGATTACTGGAATTATGCGCTTGGCATCAACTATAGTGATCGGGCGGCGGCAATCCGCAGCATCGTCGAGTTTGCCGCCAAGCATCCGCTCGACGCGATTCTGGCGGTAGACGACAGCGGGAGTATCCTAGCGACGCACGCCAGCGCAGCGCTCGACTTGCCCCACAATGCGGTCGCAGCGGCGGAAGCGGCCCGGAATAAGCACCGCATGCGCGAGTTGCTGCAACAAGGCGGCGTACCTGTACCAACATTCCGCCTCTGCTCGACCACGGACGACTTGGGCAGCCTCGCCGCACAGATCACGTACCCCTGCGTCGTCAAGCCGCTGGATCTGAACGGCAGCCGCGGCGTGATCCGCGCCGATGCTCCGGCGCAATTCGTGGCTGCTGCACAGCGCCTGGCCGTCCTACTGACAAGCATCGACCCAACGCCAGGCCCCAAGCCGTTCCTCATTGAGCGGTTCATACCGGGCTGCGAGGTCGCGCTCGAAGGACTGCTCGATCATGGGCGCTTGCATGTACTGGCGCTCTTCGATAAGCCCGATCCGCTCGATGGACCATTCTTCGAGGAAACGATCTATGTCACTCCATCCCGACTGCCAATAGATGTACAGGAGGCGATTGCAAGTTGCACAGCAGCGGCGGCGGCGGCAATCGGTCTGCGCGCGGGGCCGATCCACGCTGAATTACGGATCAACGAACATGGCCCCTGGATCGTCGAGATCGCCGGGCGTTCGATCGGCGGCTTGTGTGCAAAGACGCTGCGCTTTGGCGCCAACGTATCGCTCGAAGAGTTGATTCTACGCCAAGCTTGCGGCCTGCCCATCGATTCGTTTGGCCGCGAGCAACAGGCGCGAGGGGTTATGATGATCCCGATTCCGGGCGAAGGAGTTCTGCGCAATGTGACGGGTCTAGAAGAAGCGCTGGCTGTGCCAGGCATTGAGGAAATCGATCTAACGGCAAAGCTCAACTATCCGCTTGTTCCACTGCCTGAGGGCGATAGTTACTTGGGGTTTATCTTCGCACGCGGCGAGACGCCGGAAGAGGCCGAAAGAGCGCTACGAAGGGCGTATCAGCGGTTACATTTTACTGTTCTTCCCAGCATTCCACTGTCGTTAAAACAATAACGCCCTACTCGGCGTCACTTCTTGCGACGCGGCATACCCTGATTCTCTTGCGGCATCCAGCCCTCAGGCATCTGCGCGTTTTCGCCGAAGAAGAATTCCTCCATCTGCTTCATCAGGAACTCTTGTGCGCGAGGATCGACTAGGCTTAACCCGTAGTGATTGATAATCACGGTAGACTGGGCCGGCCACATAATCCATGCCTGGCGCGAGACGTGTTCGTAAATGCGCTTGCCGAGTTCGCCTGGCATTGGCGGAGCATCAAGCCCCGGCAATTCGCGGCCAAATTTGACACACTGAACCATTCTGGCCATTCCGCCACTCTCCCTCTTGCTATTCACAGGACTATGAGTCGTAAACGTATTATATCCCCCAGCGAAACACTGTCAATGATAAAGGCCAGTATATTACTATTATGTCAATTTTCAGATGAACACTGCGGTCAGTCGTTAGCCGTCAGTCGTCGCTAGTTCCCCAACGTGCGAACCTGCCAACCTGCAATAGCACGCTGATACCGCAGATGGACGCCGATCAGCGCCGATAAAACGTACCAACGCACGAATGGTCAATGTACCGATGCACCTTGCTTTGGCGCTTACCAGCCACGTTGGTGCGGCTTGAATATCAAATGTAAAGCCAAGCTAATGACGAGCAACACCAACAGTCCATGTAAAATCATACGCGGGTTTGCCAACAATATGAGTGTCCCGACAAACCAGACCAACCCATACGCGCGAATCCAGAACGATCGCGACAGCAATGCGCCGATGATCGCAATAATGCCAAACAACACCACAAGACCAGGAAAAATGCTGCGGGTAAAAAACAAGAACAGCAAGCCAAGTAACAGCACTCCTACCATCACCAAGCGAGTCTCCTGAGTGGATAACGATGCATACGATGGATTCTTCGCCAATGGCGTTGTTGAGTGTAGCGCCGCCTCTTGAGCAGGCAGTTTTTGCCCACAGTTCAGACAGAAGCTCGCCACATCAGGATTGACCGCCGCACAAGAGGGGCATTGCGTATCCCACTGGTGAGCTTGCAGGTTGACCGTCGGGCCGGTGACGGGCTGGTTGACATCGTTGCCGCATTCGACACAGAAATGTGCATCGTTTGGTAAAACCGCACGACAATGTGGACAGTTCATAACTATACCTCATGCACAAAGCGCTAAGCCCGGCAGCGGTATCTCACTAAATACGCAGCAGCGCGCCAAGCATTGCAGTAACGCCCACGAGCACCAAGATTCCCGGCCAGAACAGCCCCGTCATGAACAACACAGCCAGACCGGTCATAAAGACCAATGGCATCAGGCCCTCGCGTGGCTTTCCTTCAGCGATGTTGCTCAAGAAGCCGCAAACCCCCAGAAGCGCCAAGATCCCTGGCCAGAACAGCCCCGTCATGAACAACACAGCCAGGCCAATCAAGAATACGCCGCCAATAATACCGCCGCCCCTGCCAGTATGACAATGCTTTTTTTGCGCGGGATACCCGGCGGCGAGGTGTGCGACAGGCGTTGAGGGCATACGGACAGGCTGTGATTGTACCGGCAGCTCAGGCATTGGCGGCAACGAAGGCATGACTGGATGTTCGGCAACAGCAGCGGCGCCCCTGCGGGATTCCAGTTGGGCTGCTTTGGAGATCTCCAGCCTACGACCACAATTGACGCAAAATTGCGCCTCAGCAGGGTTGAGAATGCCGCACGCCGTACATACCGGGCCGCCGGCTGCCTTAGGAAGACGCACGGTTGGTCCAGTGGTTGCGTTCTCTACGGCAGCGCCACACTCAACACAGAATTGCGCATCTTCCACAAGATCGGCGTCACAGTTCAGGCATTTCATCAAACCCTCCTTCGTTTCCGGTAACCCAGCGCCCCCATCGGATATCTTTGGGCGGCAAAGACAATGACACAACAACATAACGGGATTGTATTACTAGATTATACGAAGGAGCAGGCTACTGGGTTACACACTGCTCGGCCTGTTGTTGCATGGCTTCCGCCGCCGCTTCCTGATCAAGCGTATCATCCAGCAATGAGGGCAAATTGTTATTGATGGCGCGGATGGCGCAGCGGAAGCCTTGCGTCGGCGGCAGACCAAGGGCAAGATTGGCCTGTGCCGCTATTGCGGCGAGCGCCGGGTTCCCCTGAACCACAGACTCACTCAGGACAGACTGTAAAACCGGCAAACGCTTGAATTGGCGAGCGATCCGGATCTGTTGCGCAGGTTCAGCGAGGAATTGCGCAAAGACGCTGGCCTGCTCGTGTTTCGCGCCGGTCAGGGTTTGGGGAAACATCAGATAGGCGCCGCCCAGCGCCGGCGCCGCCCAACGTCCTGTCGCCGGCACGCGCGGCAGCGGCGCAATTCCAAGAGTATGCGTCTCCGTCAGGCCCTGGTAGTCGGCGAGCGCCCAGTCGCCGTCAATCGTCAGCGCCGACTCGCCAGCGCCAAAATACATCTGGCTGCCCGTGTAGCTAAGTTGATCGGGCGGCGCAGCAATATGGAGTTCGAGCAGCAAGTTTAGGGCGCTCACCATTTGGGGCGTATTCAGCGTGGGTTGACGGCCATCGGGCGTTGTCGGCGCTCCTCCATAGCCGTTCAACCATGCCAAAAGCCAACGCGCCTCGGCCCAAGGCATAGTCAAACCATATGTTTCGTCGCCACGGGCAGCGCGGGCTTGAACGATCAACTCATCGGTCGTCGCTGGGGGGCGCTGAATCAAGCTCTGGTTATACAGTAATAACAGGAAATCGCCAGCCGCAATTGGCTGCCCCCAGAGCTGGTTATCTTGAGTGGCGTTGACGATTGTCGCTGGAATAAAACGACTTGTGCCGCCAACCGGATTGAGGGATTGGAGTTGACCATCAGCTAGGAGCCCGGCCAAATCTTCCTGATTACCCCAGAGCAGATCAGGCGGCGGCTCCTGAGCCAGATCGGCCACCAACATACCCACCCGCAATCCGTCACCGCTTTTGGGCACAATCGTGAGCAGCAATCCAGACTGCTCGCTAAAGAGGTTCGCGATATCACGAACAGCGTCCAATGCTTGACCATGCTCATTCGTCCAAATGATCAGCGCGCCGGGCTGCGGGGTTGGTTGCACTTCCAGGATAGCGCGTGGGGTTGGCGTCGGGCGAAACGTTCCCGGCGACGCCGCTACATCAGTCAGCGCCTCTTGCGTAGGATCTGTCTGGCGGGATGGGAATGTACAGCCAGTCAGCAATAGCACGATGACTAACAAACAGCGCCTAACAAAAAACGAGCGACATGGCGATTGTTCAAGGAGTGTACGGCGTTGGTCGTTCGTTGTCATGCAAGATTTTTACCAATCAAATATAAGATCGCAGTCAAGCGATCAGCGGTAGCAGGGGCGCCACAACACACCAACACTCGTGTTAAGCCGCAACAACATTCTGCACGCTGGACTTGTTGGATACCTTGTTCAACTTTCCTGCAATCCACGACGGTTGGCGTCGCGCGACGGCACTGGCGTGATGGCCACAGAACAATGCATTATCGTATCGACGAATCTGTTGTGAACGCCCGGTGAACAGTACTCAATTATTATAACAGGTATCGAGTGTACAACAGAGGTTCAGGGGACATACAAGAGGACGAAGGCAAGAGAAGCCAAGCAAATATTTGGGCAACCGGAAATAGCGCCCGGTCGCGTGGGGCGAGACTGCCTCGCCCCACTAGTAGCCAACTTTGGCAATCAAAAACGTTTAGGTCTCGGACGACGGGCCCACATCTAAATCCGTAACCATGATTTCTACATCGTTCTGGCGTAATGTCAACGTATAATTGCCAGGAGGCACTGGTGGCAAGGCAAATTCGCTCAGGTCATTCAAGTCGGCCTGAACCGCACGCGAGCCATCTTGTAGTTCAACATGACCACCCGCTCTGACGCCGAGCACCTGCCCCGACACAGCCCACAGTGTTCCAGCCGCAGAAATCCGCAGGTCGAGATCACGTTCCTCGGCGTTGAACAACATCTGTCGCGTCGCCAGGTATCCCGAGCGAACTCCCATCATCAATGGCGCCTGGGCGCTATCAAAGCTTAACATGGCCATGACCCGCCGAAGCAAGCTTGGCGCCTGTGGGTCAGCTATAGGACGGAGTAGACGCTTTGCTCGATTGACAACGTGCGCAGGCGCGTTCTCACCCTCATCCTCATCATAGCGCATCAAACCGATCAACTCTTCAAGATACGTCAACTGCTTGGCAACACTTGGATCTGCATGCACTTGAGCCATGACTTGCGCGTGCTCGTCAGGCGGGAGCCGCGCCTCGGCGAGATTCACCAGGTTTCGGTACAATTTGTCCGGTATTTCTTTCATCTACATCTCCTGCGATACAATAGTGAGATGACCGTGTGACAGAAAGATGAGCTAGGTGCTCAAGGCAGCGGCGAGACTTCTAGTATACCATGTCGCTGATTGGTTGTCGCCTCGTGCATCCTCTAGGGCCTTTTATGCACCTACCTTACCAAACTACCATATTTGTCAAGACAGAGCCAGGCGCCCTTGTAAAAATACATCAATCATCTTTATTCTGTGAGCAAACGTTGCAATTTCTTGAGACAACGCGCTCGGGTTGGGCCAACGCTCCCCTCACTCACTCCTAACATATCAGCGATTTCAGCATAGGGCGGCGGTTCTTTTTGATAGAACAGGAGATTCAGCAAGACACGGCAGCGCTCGTCGAGCGAGGCGACAGCGACGCGAACCGCATGCTGTTGTTCCAAGCGGATGATCACCTCGTCAGGCAACGGCGCATTATCCGGTAATTCAGAGGATTCATCCGAGTCGTCATTCGAACCAGGCAACGGCTCCATCGTTCGCGACCGGCGGCTGATCCGCCAAGTCTCGCGCTTGGCTGTTGTTGCCAGCCAGGCGCTGATGCGCCCAGGTTGGTCGATGTCGTTGATTTTTTCTAGAAATCGGGCAAAGGTTAATTGAAACACGTCGGCAGCCTGATCTTCGCTCAGGCCTGATCGGCGTGGAATAGTGTAGATCAATCGCTGGTAACGCTGAACCAGTATTTCCCACGATTCTGTATCACCGCGGCGGCAGGCCAGTACTAACGCCTCATCACTTAACTCCATACCAAACCCTCATATTGTATGACCGCTACGTTCTCCTTCAACTCATGCAATATCTTAACTTCTCTCTCTGATCAGATCTTCATATTGCGTGACTGTAAAGCTCTCTTTAACTTATACAATACCTTGGAAAACTTGTCCAGTAGATCATGGCAGCAATGTTCCCAACATTCCTGCAGCGAACAAGAATTGACACCAAATTGACTCCAGATTGGAGTCGTTTGTGTTTCCGCTTGCACGTATGCTACACTCTTTGGGAATTTACGTTTTCAGATATTGTAACTTTCATGATACTACAAATTCTAAAGATTGTCTGCAAAACGCCGACAATGCTATATGAGCCCGTAAGATACGCACGTGGCCAGCGTGCTGTCACTTGGCGACGACGTAACCACTGTACGATTTCAATCAAGGTGGAACATGCTCCAACCACGCTGGCGCAAAGTTGTTCGTGATCTGTGGATCAGCAAGCTCCGCACCATTCTGGTCGTACTCTCGATTGCGATTGGCGTGTTTGCAATCGGCGTGATCGCCAGCGCGCGGGTGATTTTGTCCCACGATATGAACCAGAGCTACGCCGCGACCAACCCGCGCAGCGCAATGCTCTTTCCCGATCACTTCAATGAGGAGTTGGTTCAGTCGGTGCGCAATATGTCCGATGTCCGCGAAGCTGCGGGTCGACGCAGCATCCGCGCCCAAATTGCCATTGGGCCGAACCAGTGGCGCGATATCAACCTCTATGCGGTGCCGGACTACAATGATATTCGGGTCAACCAATTCTGGTCAGAAGCAGGCGCATGGCCGCCACCCGATCATGAGGTGCTGATTGAGCGCGCCTCGATAGATTATGTCAATACGAGCATCGGCGCAACTGTACAAATCAGAATGGACGCTGCTACAGAACGCACGATGCGAGTTGCGGGCGCCGTTTATAATCCTGGGCAGCCAGAGGCCGGCATTGCCGGCGTTGCTTTTGGATATATTAGCCTCGACACGCTTGAATGGCTGGGACTGTCGCGCGGTCTCGACGAATTGCTGATTGTTGTCGAAGGAGATACCACAAACCAGGAACATATCGAAGCAGTTGTCGACAACGTCAAAGATCGGATCGAGCGCAGCGGGCGAACGGTCTATGGTGTCTGGACACCGCAACCAGGCAAGCACCCTATAGATGAAATAGTCCAACCAATGCTCTTCATACTGGGCTTCCTCGGGGCGCTTTCGCTGTTTCTCAGCGGATTTCTCGTCATCAATACCATTTCCGCGATCCTGACCCAGCATGTGCGCCAGATCGGTATGATGAAAGCCATTGGCGCGCGGAGTTCGCAACTAATCATAATGTACATCGGCATGGTTGTGATTCTTGGCTTGCTCTCACTGTTGGTCGCTGTGCCTCTTGGCGCGCTGGGCGCGTGGGCGCTGGTCAACTATGTCGCCAGCCTGATCAACTTTGACATTACTACGGTTGGCGTACCGCTGCAAGTGTTGGCGCTGGAAATCGCCGTGGGCATTCTTGTGCCGCTGATTGCCGCACTCTGGCCGGTGCTCGCGGGCGCACGAGTAACCGTGCGCGAGGCGATCAGCTCATATGGAGTGGGTAAAGGTCACTTCGGGCGCAGCCAGTTCGACCAGCTTCTCCAGCGAGTGCGCGGACTGTCGCGCCCGCTGTTGTTGTCACTGCGTAACACCTTTCGCCACCGAGGCCGTCTAGCGTTGACACTGATCACCTTGACGTTGGGCGGGGCGATCTTTATCTCGGTTTTCAGTGTGCGCGAATCGTTGTTCCGCACACTCGATGACGCATCCAACTACTGGAAGTTCGATGTTTTCGTTGGGTTAGATCGCTCCTATCGAACCGATCTGATCGAGGCGGAAGCATTACAAGTGCCGGGTGTCATTGCAGCAGAGAGTTGGGGAGTCGCGAACGCCCGTCGCGTACAAGCCAACGGCGTTGAGGGTCTTACCATGACGGTGATTGCCCCGCCCGCCGCGACCGAGCTGATCGACCCGGTCATTCTTCAAGGGCGCTGGCTCGTCCCGGAAGACGAAAACGCCGTTGTCATCAATAGCGACGTGCTCACCGACGAACCAGATATCGCGCTTGGCCAAATGATCGACCTCACAATGCGCGGCGAGACGCGCAGTTGGCAAGTGGTGGGCATTGTCCAAGGCTATTTGACCGGCCCGCGGATTTTTATGAATTACCCCTACTTTGCACGAGTCGTCGGCGAGGTGGGGCGGGCCAGCAGCGTGCGTGTTATCACAACGCAGCACGACCCCACATTCCAAGAGGCAATTGCGACCGACCTCACCAACCATTTCAAGCAAGCCGGCGTGCAAGTCCGCTCGACCGCAACCATTATCGAGGAACTCGCCCCAGTCGTATCTCAATTTAACATTCTCGTTCTCTTCTTGCTGATCATGGCATTATTGCTGGCGCTAGTCGGCGGGCTGGGGTTGATGGGAACGATGAGTATTAATGTGCTCGAACGCACCCGCGAAATTGGGGTGCTCCGCGCGGTGGGCGCATCAGACGCCACAGTTCAGCGGATCGTCGTGATCGAAGGGGTGCTGATTGGCGGCATCAGTTGGCTGATTGGCGCGCTGCTCGCATTGCCGCTCAGCCGCCTAATGAGTAATCAGATCGGGCTTGCGTTTATCCAGGAGCCACTCAGCTATACCTTCTCTCCAACCGGAGTTGTTATTTGGCTCAGTTTGGTCGTTATGCTGGCCGCCATAGCCAGCTTTCTGCCGGCCTGGAACGCCTCTCGTCTCAGTGTACGCGATGTGCTGGCGTATGAGTAACCCGTCGCTTCTCATACACTCCTGGGCGAGAGGCTGCAAGTCCTACCCGCGATACACCTGGCGGAAGCGTTCGCGGGCGCGGAACAGGCGCGTCTTGACTGCGCCGTTGGTGCAACCCATCGTATCGGCAATCTCTTGAGTGCTGCGGCCCTCGCAAGAATGCAAAACCAGTGGAATGCGATACTCTGGCGGCAGTTGCAATAATGCCTTGCGCACCGGTTCCTGATCTTCCAAGTGCGACTCGCTAATTGCAGTTTGCTGCGTTGCAATGTCTATATCCGGCAAGGGAACAAAGCGAATGCGCCGGCAGCGGCGCAAATGGTCATAAGCGGTATTGGTAGCAATCCGATAGAGCCACGCTACCGGATTAGCATTGGGCTCATGACGTGACCAGCTTCGCAGTGCTTTGACAAATGTGTCTTGGCAGAGATCTTCGGCAATGTCTTGATCACTGACTAAGCGAGTAAGATAGGCCAGGATCGGCTGACGGTAGATTTCGTACAAATTGATAATGCTTCGCTGATCGCTGCCATCTCGGCTTGGTGCGGGCATCATGGCTCATATCCCTTACTGACGACCAACGTCTTTCACGAAAAGCCGTTCATGTATAGCGCCAGCTCTCAGTTACACATTGTGGTGCGCAACAAATGCTTGTGGGTTTGTGCTGCCTATGTAGGCGTGTTGCTTCAACGCACCATCGCCGCTCAAGCGCACAGCGCAACGCTGCCCGCCAGCGGTGTCCAACCAAATCATAGACTATTGTACGGTATCTGCGGATCGTCCAGTAGGTTGGATGTTCTTCAAGCCATATGCCTAGGTTTGCCTACGACTTTAGACTGATCTGTCGCAGGTTCGCACGTTTGAACGTTTGAATGTCGACAGGTTCGCAGGTTGACACGTTGGAAGGTTGCCACGCCAACTAAAGACTGATGCGCGTTAGCTGACGCCTGACGCCAATGCACCACTTCGGTTAGTTGATAATCACACCTACCAATCCGGCCAGACCCAACACTACAATAACCGGCACTCGCTGGGTCAAGACCAACGCCAGGCTGGATAGCACAATCAGCAAGCTGACCAGATTGATGCCGTTGTTGCGCAGTAATCCGTATAGCACCACCACAAAGATCCCGATCACTGCCAGACTCAAACCACGTACAAAGCCCTGCATTGCCGGGTGATCGCCAACTCGACGGTGCAAGCGGTCGAGGATGAGCACAGCTAACGGCGGGATGCAAATCGCAACGAGGGCCAATAACGCGCCGCGCAACCCATCGGTCAAGTAGCCCAAGCTGATCACCCATAAGCCGCTTGGGCCGGGGCTAACCTGCCCAACCGCCAGGGCCTCAGCAAACTGGCGCTCGCTGGCCCAACCCCGCGCAATCAGGTCATCGTAGAGAATCGGCAGGTTGCCCAGACCGCTGGTCGAGAAAAACGATGCCTTGAGCAGCAGCCAGAAATAGATCAAGGGATCGATCATGATCGTTCCTCTCCGCTAGCGCCAGTTGGCTGGGCTTGGTCTGGGGTGTGACGGCGGGCATGCTGGAACCAACGGATCGCCGCACTGAGCGCTCCAGCAGTCAACAAAATCCCAATCACCGGCGCCTGAGCCACTGCAAGGGCCAGACTACTGGCCAAAATCAATACACAACTCAACAGCAGGCTGCCCCAACTCTCACGACGGCTGGCAAGCAGCAAGGGCTTGCCAATGCGCAGCACAAGCATAAGGCCTAGCCCTACGGTTGCAGGGATCACCGCATGTAGCGCAGCCTGCACAACTTGCAGTTCGCGTAGGTTTGTATAAAGCGCGGTCAGGAGAATGGTAATACTCGCACTGGGCAGCAGCAAGCCAAGTAGCGACAGAAAAACCCCCAATGCACCGCCCACCCGCCAGCCAATCAATATCGTTAGGCACAAGAGGTTAATACCCGGGCTGATCTGCGAGATGGACCAATCGCGAGTAAATTCCTCATCTGAGAGCCAAGCATGTTCTGTGACCACAGCGCGGTGGATCAGATAGAGCGTTGCTGCGCCGCCGCCAAACGATTGCACGCCGAGCCAAAACCAGATACGCAGCTGGCGCCAGGGCGACGGGGACGATACAGTAGTCGTTAGAGCCAGTTTCTCATGAGCGCCGGCACGGTTATGTTTGGAGTAATTCGACATAGAAGATCGCCTTTCTGCCACAAACGAAACAGAAACCATTGTAGCCGATGAACGATGCACTCTTCGTTTCGTTATTCCAAACCTATGTGTTTATGCGAATGAATGCTGCGTGGCGCCGGGAATGATACAACAGCAGATTGAACTTTCGGTGTAAACATCTTTATCATGTCAGGCGTGGCACACGAATACAGGTTACAGACGGATGTGCTATACTAACCGCGTGACATGAGCAGCGAATGTAACCGCAGGACTGAAGCCATGGCGAATCAGGAACCAGACGTAAAGATAACGCCACGAGTAACATATAAGGTTGCGACACACGAAGAGTTGGAAAAGCCGTACCGGGTTATCATCCAAAATGATGATGTGACCCCGATGGACTTTGTCATCCTGGTCTTGCAAATGATCTTTGGCCTCGACACCAACCGCGCAGTAGCAATTATGTATGAAGCGCATTATAATGGCCGCGCCCATGTCGTTACCTTACCCTTTGAGGAAGCACAAGAGCGGATCTACGATGCGCATAGCCTCGCTCGCGAAGTAGACTACCCGCTCACGTTTTACCTCGAACCCGACGAATAAACAATGGAGGATTGCAAGGATGTGGCGCTGGCCTCGTATTGCCATCGTCTGGCTATGCTGTATCTTCACGCTGGGCGCCTGCGGCTCAGAGCAATCGCTCTCACCCGCAAGTTCTTCTGGACGATTGGTTTCTTCACCAACAACCACGATAGCATCCGCCACCGCGTTGCAGCCCGCCGGAGATTCAACGTTGACACCAGATGCACAGATCGCTGGTATCAATGTCGGCGGCTTGACCGGCGCTGCGGCGACGGCCAAGCTGCAAGAAGAACTGACCGTCATCAATCGACCGTTGGAGCTGCGCACCGGCACTGCGCGCATGACTCTGCGCCCCGAAGATATCGATCTGCAGGCGCCGGTTGAAGATCTCGTGGCCGAAGCATTACGCCAGGCCGAAAACGGCGAGCCGGTTCGTGTTGATCTCGAGATCACGCTTGACGAGGCGGCGCTGCGCAACCAGTTGAACGAACTGGCCGCCACAGCCGCTGTCACGCCGACGATCAGCCTGATCACCTCGACTGAAACCTTATCGCGCACTTTCGCCTACACCCCAGGCCAGAGCCTTGATTTTGAGAAGGCGCTCCAGCAGGTCGAAGAACACTTGCGTTCACCCCAAGCGACGCAACGCCTCACGCTCGACTTGGAGTCGGACCCCGCGACGCCACAAGTCAGCCGCGAGCAAATCCGCGAGCAGGTCGAGGCAATGGCTGCTGAGTGGGACGGGATCGTTGGCTTCTATCTCCACAACCTGACGGATGGCGAGACAATAACCCTCAACGAGAATACGGTTTTCTCCGGGGCAAGCGTGATGAAAGTGCCAATCCTGCTCCAGGCCTACATCAACCTGGAAGAATTCGACGAAGAACAGCAGCAATGGCTGCGCGAAATGATCGAGCAGAGCGACAACCTCTCGGCAAACGATCTGCTCGCCGCTTCGGTCGACGGTCAGGGTACCGAGGATGCGCTCGTTGGCGCGCGGGCCATGAACGACATGCTGCGCGACTTGGGGCTAGAACACACCTATCAGAATCTGCCCTACGAGGCGTATGATTACTTGGTCACATTGCAGGGAATCCCGATCCAGAGCGGCCCAGCCCAGGAGGGCGCCCTGCCATACACCGAGGCCGACCCGCTAGTCCGTACAACCCCGGCTGAAATGAGCCAAGTATTTTTGTGGATCGACCAGTGCAGCAAGGGTGAAGGGATATTGCTCGAACGCTTCGAATCGACCCTGAACGCGGAGCGTTGCCAGGAGATGCTCGATCGTCTGGAAGCCAACGAAGATGCAACGCGCCTTGTTTCCGGCATACCCGAGGGTGTGCGCGTCGAGCACAAGAGCGGCTGGGTCGAGGATATGCAGGCCGACGTAGGTATTGTGCGCTCACCCGGCGGCGATTTTCTGCTGGCCGTGTACCTCTACCAGAAGAACGACTGGCTGCGCGACCACATTGCCGCGCCGGTAATCGGCGCATTCGCGCACATGGTTTATACAGCGTACAACCCTGTCGAACTAGCACAAGACGAATAGCTCAGTTCGACAGAAGAGAGATAAAAGTGGTTTTACTGCCTATCAAACGGATTATTCTCTATAAACATGGCGTCGGCTATTTCGAGCGGCGCGGCTTGGCGAGCGGCGAGCAGGTGCGTTTGAACTTTCCGCGTCTGGCGATGGATGATATGCTCAAGAGCTTGGTCGCACTGGATCTCGAAGCCGGGCAGGTCTTGAGCGTAGACTTCGAGACCCCTGAGGATCGGGCGGCGCTGCTGGCCAGGGGGAGTATTCACCTCTCGGACAACCGCAGCCTCCTCGATCTGCTGCGCGATCTGCGCGGGCGGCAGGTTCGTTGCGTCCTCGCGGGCGATCCTGAAAGCGCGGTCGAGGGCCTCGTCGTTGGGGTGGATTATGAAGACAAGGAACCGCTGCTGCGCGCGACAGTTTCGATCTACCATCCGGTGGAACAGCAGGTGCGCGCTCAAGCTTCCACG
>JAKSDJ010000801.1 GCA_022360155.1 Chloroflexales bacterium
ATCAGCAACTGGTTGGCGATTGCGCGGTTCGATGAACCGGCGGCGATCAGGCGCAGAACTTCCAGCTCGCGCGCGCTCATCTCCCGGCGCGGCGCGCCGGTCACGGGAATCCACGGCGCTGCCGACGTCTCCGGCCATCTGCGCGGCGCGGCGGTCGGGGTCAACCAGGGCGTGATCCAGCTCTTCTTCGGCCCGCAGCCCCTAAACGCCGCCGCCGACTTGCTGCGCGCCTATCTCGACGCCCTCTGCGAGCGCTACCGCCCGCTGGCCCTCGGTCGCCTGCTGCGGCAGGAGCAGGGCGGCGACAAGCGACCCCAAGCGCCGCCGTTGCCGCTCCGGGCGGTCTATACTGCGCTGGCAACCGATGCGCATCTGCCACGTGAGCGGTTTGCGCTGACCCCGGACGCGTTTGCGCAGGCGATTGCCGCCGCAGACCCCAGCCGGTTCCCACCTGACCAGCTTCGTCTCCCGATACCTGAACTCGATGGCTTGCCTGCGATCGCCACCGCCGGGCATGCGATCTCCGGCGACACAACGCTGTGCTCGTTGCCGGAGATCTGGGCTGGCTTGCAGCAGACGCTGTCGAGCCCGTCGCGGCGTTGCCAGCAGACAGACCAACCCATCAGCGGACAGTGGTACGAGCCGGAGCTGGCGATAGAAGCGCAGGCGGCGCCGCGCGCCCGGCTGGTGCTGCTCGGCGACCCTGGCTCGGGCAAGTCGACCGTGCTGCGCTATCTGGTCGTCTGCATTGCCGAGGCGCTGCTGGCCGGGGCGGGTGTCGGCCCGGCCGATCTGCGCTGCTGGGCCGGGCGACCGCTGCCGGCGCCGCTGTTCTGCCCGCTCGGTCCGATCGCGAAAGCCCTGAGCGATGATCCCGACCGCGACCTCGACACCCTGGTGGACGCCGTGCTGCGGGCGATCTCCGGCGCTGGGGTCTGCGCGCCGGGCTGCGGTCAACGCTGTTGCAGGCCTGGACGAACGGCGGCGTGCTGCTCTGCTTTGACGGCCTCGACGAGGTCTCCGGCGCGAGCGAGCCCACCCGCACCGGCCTGCTGAGCCGGCGCGAGCGCTTGGCCGAGGCGTTGCACCGCCTGGCCCAAGAATTGGGCGACTCACGTGTCGTGATCACCTGCCGGACTCGACCCTATGAGCAGGATCGGGCCTGGCGTCTGCCTGCGCCGTGGCAGGTGCGTCGGATCACGCCATTCGCCTTCGGCCAGATCCGCCACTTCGTCGCGCAGTGGTATACCCAGAGCGGCGCCCTCCCCGGCGCAAAATACACACCGGAAGCGGGCGTCGTCGCAGCGGAAGCGTTGCTGCAGGCCATCCCGGCCAAGCCGGGCCTACGCGACATTTGCGTGTCGCCGCTACTGCTGACAATGGTCGTGCTGTTGCACTATAACCAGAAGCAACTGCCCGACGAGCGCGCCGACGTGTATGAGGAACTTGTCAGCCTGCTGCTCGACCGCTGGGAGTGAGTTCGCTCGACTGAGCGCGCGCAGGTGCGGCTCGTCTCGTTGGGCGAGCGCCTGGGCCTGCCGCACCTGCGCGCCCGCGACCTGCGGGCGACCATCAACGAGGTGACCTACGAAGCCCACTGTATCGCCACAGATGGACGGGGCGTCATCCCTGAAGCCATCGTCTACAAGCTGTTAGAACCGCACTTCCGCATTGCTCTCGATCCGGAGCGACCAGATTGGGTCAAGAAAGGGGTCTGGACGGCGAAAGTCGAGACATTTCTGGAAGTGCTGGCGGACGAAAGCGGCTTGATCCAGCCTGATGATGATGACCAGTACGTGCTGCCGCACCTGACCTTCGAAGAGTATCTGGCGGCCTGTTACCTGGCCGAGTAGCAGCGCAAAGGGCTGCAGCTTGCCTACGAGCGCTGGGCCGCACGCGGCGACCGCTGGCGCGAGTCGCTGCTGCTGCTGA